>NZ_DATCWX010000118.1:0-5089 GCF_036566125.1 Intrasporangium sp. | reverse complement strand
GGCTGCCTTCGCGGCTCCATAGGGACTGACGGGATCCGGCAGGCACGTCTCGTCATACGTGACTGCCTCGCCCGAGAAGACCACGTCGCTGGACACGTGAACGAGCCGGGCGCCCACCGCCGCCGCCGCGAAGGCGACGTGCGCCCCACCGTCCGCTGTGGCGGCCCAGTCGGACTGGAGATAGGCGGCATTGATGACGACCTCGGGACGCACGGCCCGAGCCAGACTCATCACGGCGTCGCGGTCCCGGATGTCAACATGGCGCCAGTCCGGCCCGGAGGTCAGTGCTCCTGCGGAATGGTAGGTAGCCATGACTGCGTGACCGGACGCTCGCGACTGCCGGATGATCTCGCGCCCCAGGAAGCCGCTCCCTCCGACGACAAGCAGTTGCACCCGGCCACCGTACTGGGCGGGCGCCTCACGCCTCGATGCGGTCGAGCTGCTCGATGACCCGCTCGAGGAGGCCGGCGAGCAAGCCGCGCTCCTCTGTGGACAGCCCGCGGAGGATGTCGCTCTCGACGACGTTGGACTCGCGGATCGCGTCGCTGAAGAGATCCCAGCCCTCGCTCGTCAACGAGATGTGGGTCCTGGTCCGGTTGGTCTCGTCGGGACGCCGCTCGATCAGGCCCCGCTGGGACATCTTGTCCAGGCGGTGGGTCATCGAGGAGGGCGCGACGTTCGTGAGGTCTGCGAGTTGGCTGGGAGTGAGCCTCGCCTCGCCGGCCTTCGCGAGGGCGGCGAGGACGGCCCACTCGCCCTGGGTGAGGTCCAGGTCGGCGAGTTGCCGGACGTACCACTGGTCGAGCTTCTTCGTCACGCCGTAGATCCCGGTGATGACGCGCTGCACCGACACCTCGCCGCCGGCCGCCACGTAGGCGGCGACGGCCTTGCGGTGCTGCTCCTGTGCACTCCTCGCCCGCGCTGCCATAACCCGATTGTGGCACGGTTCCTTCGACTGCTAATCTTTCGAGGTCGAACTTAGGGTTCGAAATATTCGGCATCGAAGCCGTGTTGACTCTTCCGGCTGCTTCCTCTCCCACACGCCATCAGAAAGGGTGTGAATTCGTCATGCGCGCAAAACTGCTCATTCTCGCATCCTCGATCGGGATGCTGGGCTGGGGTGCGGTCCTCCCCTACCAGTACGCGTATGCCGCTGACACCCGTGCGTGGGGGTCGCTCACTGCCGCTGCGGCCTCGTCCCTCTTCTCGGTGGGCGCCCTCATCGCCGCGCCCTTCGCTGGCCGACTGAGCGACCGGTTCAACCCGGTCGTCGTCGCCGTGGTGGCGCAGCTGGTCGCCGCAGCCGGTGTCGGTGCGCTCGTGCTCGCCGACTCGCCGATGGCGTTCCTGCTCGGCATGTTCGTCTTCGGCCTGGGGCTGACCGCCGCCATGCCGGCCAAGCAGGTGCTCGTCCTCCGGTGGGTTGCCGGGCGTGACCGCCGGAAGGTCTTCGCCTACAAGTTCACCGGCGAGGCGATCGGCATGGCGATCGGCGCCTATGTGGCCGGATACCTCGTGGACCTGTCGCGCGCCGACGGCCTCGATGTCGGATTCCTCACGGCTGCACTCGGCTTCGTCGTCTCGTCGGCGATCATCGGTAGCGCCGGCGCCCGCGCGACGACCCATCCCGAGAGCGGCCTCGACACCGCCGGCGCGAACCCCGGCCGACCGATGGATGCGCTGCGGACGATCTTCGCCAGCCCAGCGCTGCGGTGGACCGCCGTCATCACGGTGACCCTCGCGCTGGGCTTCTACGCCCAGTTCGAGGCAGGCCTGCCGGCGTACGCGATCACCGTGCTCGACGTCGACTCCAAGGCCATCGGTACGGCGGCCGCGGTGAACTCGATCATCATCGTGCTCCTCCAGGTCGTCGTCGTCCGGGCCACCGCCCGCCGGAGCGCCCCGACACTCCTCATGGCGGTGGGCTCGGTCTGGGTGCTCGCCTGGCTCATCCTGTCCGCAGCACAGTTCCGGCCAGAGATCGCTGCGGCACTCTTCGTCACCACCTTCGGCGTGTTCGCCGTCGGTGAGACGATGTACTCGCCCGTGCTCAACCCGCTGACTGCCTCCCTGGCCCCCAAGGGCATGGTCGGTCAGACGCTGGGCACCTTCGCGGCGCTCCAGACCACGTTCTCGGCGCTCGGCCCCCTCGTGGCCGGTGCCCTGCTCGGGGCGGGCCTGGCCAATGGCTTCCTCGGGCTGCACCTCGGCGTGAGCCTGCTCGCCGTCTACGCCGCCTGGCGGCTGCGCAAGGCCCTCGCAGTCAAGCAGTCTCGGGCTCAGGTGAGCTCGTCGACGGGCGTCAGCAGCAGCCTGCCCGCCAAGCCCACCGAACGGGAGAGCGTCGCGGCGTAGTCCGTCCGGAGCGGTTCGAGCCGGTCCAGCCGCCAGAGGACGTTGGCGTTCGTCCACGCCGCGTCTCTCGCCCGGTTGATGCTCCACGCGCCGACGAGGTTGGCGACCGGGCCCGTATGGGCCCGGTCGACCTCCAGGGCGAGCCCGTCGAGGAACGACTGACGCACCTCCTCCTGGGCCGCGGCGAGGAGCTCGTTGATCCGAAGGTAGTCCTCGTACACGCCCTTGCTGTCGGGCGAGAGCCGGAGCTCGCGGCAGGTGGCGACGACGGCGAGTGGCAGGTCGTGGTTGATGTGGGCGTTCATGCCGGCGAGCGCGTACTGGATGGGCAGCCGGCCCGGGGTGTGACGCAGCTCGAGGACCGGAGCCCAGGCCGCGGCAGGCACTGGGGCCCGCAGCTCCCCCAGGTAGAGACCCGCGAAGCGGAGGTCGAGCCGCGCGAGGAACGCCGGGTTGGTGAAGTAGCCGTCGGTGACCCGGTCGCGCACGAGCTCCGTCACGCGGAGGTACATGTGGTTGAAGGCGCGCACGCCGTCCTGAGGGCCCAGCTCCCGGTCGATGGACCGCATCCGCTCGATGAGCTCCTCGACCGTGGCGAAGTCCGGGCCAAGGGTGTCCGGCGTGTCCCCGGACCGCCTCCCGGACCACCAGGTCCGCACGCCGTCGACGATCCCGGAGAGCCAGCCCATGCTGGGACGTTAGTCCCCGCGATGGTCACGGCGTGGATGAACCAGCCGAACCGCGCGCGCCAATTCGGCGGTCTTGGCGCGCCACGGCGATGACGACCTTTCCGCGGACGTGACCCGCCTCCATCAGCCGATGGGCCGTCGCGGCGTCCTCCAGCGGCACGAGGCGCTCGACCTCCACCCGGTACCGGCCGTCGGCATACAGCCGTGCGACGGTCTCGAGCGCGCCGATGGCACGTGGCTCGTTACGCACCGCCCTCGCCCCCAGTTCAGGGGCGTCAAGGTCCGCGACGCTCACGACCTGCCTGGGATCGTCCACGAGTTCGACGAGTTCGGGCAGCGAACCGGACCCGGCGGTGTCGAGCACCGCGGTCACCCTCCCCACATCGAGCGCAGCGACCCGGTCCGCGATCCCCGGGCCGTACGTCGTGTCGTGTGCGCCAAGGCTCCTCACGTAGTCGCCGTTGCGCTCGGAACAGGTCCCGATCACGGTGGCCCCGAGCGCCCGGGCGAGCTGCACCGCCGCGGACCCCACCCCGCCGGAGGCGCCCTCGACGAGCAGGACAGCGCCGTCGCCCACACGGAGGTCCTCGAGCGCGCGCTGCGCAGTCTCACTCGCCAGCGCACAGGCGGCGGCCTCCGCCCACGTCATCGAGGCCGGCTTGTGTGCCCATCCGTCGAGCAGCGCGAGCTCGGCCGTCGTTGCCGAGCCGAGCCCGAAGACCTCGTCGCCCACCTCCACGCCGGCCACGCCCGGACCGATCTCATCGACGACGCCCGAGGCGTCAATGCCCGGCACGACGGGAAAGGCGGGCTGGACAACGTCCTTCATCCGTCCCGACCGGACCTTCACGTCCCAGACGTTGACGCTGGCCGCCTGCACACGGATGCGCACCTGGCCCGGTCCCGCATGCGGCTCCGGCACCGACCCGACCGTGAGGACCTCCGGACCGCCGTACTCCCTGTAGATCAGAGCGAACACGCTTCAGCCCCGCTCGTGGAAGCGGACGATCCGCTCGATGGCCTGTCCGACGGCCTCGGACCCTGCCGCGAAGCTGAGCCGCACCGACCGCTCACCCGCCCGATCGTCGAAGTCACCACCGGGGGTGAGCGCCACCCCTTCCGTGTCGAGCAAGGCCTTGGCGTATGCCGCTGAGCTGGCCCAGCGGTCCAGCTGTCCTCCCAGGTCGGCGTAGTAGTAGAACGCGCCGTCGGCGGGTGCCGCAGTTCCCCAGCCGAGGCGGGGTGCGTGCTCGAGGAGCAGCTTCCTGGTACGCGCGAACTCCGCGACGGCCTCGTCACACTCGGCGTAGGACTCCTCGGTGAACGCCTCGACGGCTGCGTACTGCGCCGGTGTCGGTGGACAGAGGGCGACGTTGCCGGCCAGGGCGTCGACGGGGCGGGCCAGCTCCTCGGGAAGGAGCAGCCACCCCAGGCGCCAGCCCGTCATGCCCCAGTACTTGGAGAACGACGACACGACGATTGCGGAGTCGTCGAGCTCCCAGGCACAGACGCCACGCGGATCAGCGGCGCCGGCATCGGGGTACGTCACGCCGTGATAGATCTCGTCGCTGACGAGCCGCACGGCGTTTGCAGCGCACCACTGGGCGATGGCCGTGAACTCGGCCCGGTCCACCATGGTGCCAGTCGGATTCGCGGGTGAGGCGACGATGAGGCCCGCGAGCGGCGACTGTCGATGGGCGGCCTCGAGCAGTTCCGGCGTCGGTTGGAAGCGCACCTCGGGCCCACAGTCGATCTCGACGACATCACAGCCGAGCGCTGCGAGGATGTTGCGGTAGGCGGGGTAGCCGGGGCGAGCCAGGGCGACGCGGTCGCCGGCGTCGAACGAGGCGAGGAAGGCGAGCATGAAGCCGCCGGATGAGCCGGTCGTGATCGCGACGCGAGCGGGATCGACGTCGAGCCCGTACCAGCGCCGGTAGTGGCCGGCGAGCGCCTCACGCAGTGGCCGGATCCCGAGCGCGGAGGTGTAGGTGAGGGCCTGTCCCGATGCGTGGATCTCCGCGGCCGCCCGGGACACGCCGGTCGGG
>NZ_DATCWX010000097.1:0-9547 GCF_036566125.1 Intrasporangium sp. | reverse complement strand
CCGGCCTCGACGGCGTGCTCATCGATGCGGTTCAGCTCGTCCGTGGAGAAGTCGAGCCCGTCCAGGGCGCCGAGGCTGTTCTCCAGCTGCTCGACGCTCGAGGCGCCGATGAGGACCGAGGTGACGCGCTCGTCGCGCAGCGCCCAGGCCAGAGCGAGCTGGGCCAGGGACTGCCCGCGCGACTGGGCCAGGTCGTTGAGGGCCCGGACGTGCTTCAGGGACTCCTCCGTGAGCAGGTCGGGGCTGAGGGACTTGCCCTGAGCGGCCCGGGAGTCCTCCGGAATCCCGCCGAGGTACTTGTCGGTGAGCATGCCCTGGGCCAGCGGCGAGAAGGCGATGCAGCCGACTCCCTCGTCGTCGAGCACGTCGAGCAGGCCTTCCTCGACCCACCGGTTGAGCATCGAGTAGCTGGGCTGGTGGATGAGCATCGGTGTGCCCATGTCGCCGAGGATCTCGACCGCCTCGCGCGTGCGGGTGGCGGAGTACGAGGAGATGCCGGCGTAGAGCGCCTTGCCCTGCCGGACGGCGGTGTCGAGCGCGCCCATCGTCTCCTCGAGCGGCGTCGTGTCGTCGAAGCGGTGGCTGTAGAAGATGTCGACGTAGTCCACGCCCATCCGGGCGAGCGACTGGTCGAGGGAGGAGAGGAGGTACTTCCGGGAGCCGCCGCCCTGGCCGTACGGTCCGGGCCACATGTCGTAACCGGCCTTGGTCGAGAGGATCAGCTCGTCGCGGTACCGCTTGAAGTCCTGGGCGAAGATCACGCCGAAGTTGCGCTCCGCCGAGCCGTACGGGGGGCCGTAGTTGTTCGCAAGATCGAAGTGGGTCACCCCGCGGTCGAAGGCCCGCCGAAGGATGGCCCGCTGTCGGTCGAGGGGAACGTCGTCGCCGAAGTTGTGCCAGAGACCCAGTGAGATGACGGGGAGATCGAGGCCGCTCGCCCCACAGCGGCGGTAGGTCATCGAGTCGTAGCGAGAGCGTGCGGCCTGGTAGTCGTCGGCGTGGAAAGTCATGGGCCCATCCTTCCCCCAGCGATGAATTGGGCCAAAGGGTTGTCAGTTTCGCAACGGCGGGCAAGACTCCGCATTGTGACACCCCGTGGATCCCCGCGGTTCGAGGGATCCGTCATCTGCAGCGTGGCAGGAGGGCAAGGCATGACCCGTATCACCGTGACCGTCGACGGAGTGGAGTACTCCGACGAGGTGGAGCCTCGGACCTTGCTGGTCCATTACCTGAGAGAGACCGTCGGCAAGACGGGCACGGTCGTCGGTTGCGACACGAGCAACTGCGGGGCCTGCACCGTCCACCTCGACGGCCGGAGCGTGAAGTCCTGCAATGTGCTCGCCGTCCAGGCGGACGGGCACGAGGTGACGACGATCGAGGGCTTGGCATCGACGGGGGTGGATGGGCAGCTGCACCCGATGCAGCAGGCGTTCCACGAGTGCCATGCGCTCCAGTGCGGCTACTGCACGCCAGGGATGATCATGCAGGCCATCGACCTGCTCAACGACAACCCCAACCCGACCGAGGAGCAGATCCGCGAGGGGCTCGAGGGCAACCTCTGCCGATGCACCGGCTACCACAACATCGTCCTGGCCGTGAAGCAGGGCGCCGAGGCGATGTCGAGCACGCCGGTCCCAGCCGGGGCCGACCGTGAGGGGGTTGCGTCATGACGATCACCGAGGACACCTCCACCGTCGCCGGTGGGAACGGCAACGCCGAGCTCGGCAGGGCGCGACGCCGCAAGGAGGACCAGCGCCTCATCACCGGCCGCACCCGCTGGACCGACAACATCACGCTCCCGGGCATGCTCCACATCGCGATGGTGCGCAGCCCCTTCGCCCACGCGCGGATCGCCTCGATCAACACCGACGAGGCCAAGGCGGCCCGCAACGTCGTCGCCGTGTTCACCGGTGAGGACCTCAAGGACGTCCAGGGCGTCAACGCCAACGCGTGGCCGATCACTGCGGACCAGGTCACCCCGACGCACCTCCCCATGGCGGTCGAGCGGGTTGCCTGCGCCGGTGAGATCGTGGCCTGCGTCGTGGCCAGATCGGCCGCCGAGGCCCGCGACGCGGCCGAGCTCGTCGACGTGGACCTCGAGGAGCTCCCTGCAGTCCTGGACATGAAGGAGGCCATGAAGGACGAGGTGCTCGTCCACCCCGACCTCGGCACGAACAGGTCCGCGCTGTGGACACTCGACTCGCAGGAGGCCGGCACCGGCGACGACGTCGACGCGGCCATCGACGCGGCCCGCTCCGACGGCGTCGTCATCGAGCGAGAGTTCCGCCAGCAGCGGCTCATCCCGGCGTTCATGGAGCCCCGGTCCGTCGTCGTCGACCCGACCGGTGAGCAGATCACGATGTGGTCGGCGACGCAGATCCCGCACATCCTCCGATTCCTGCTGGCGCTCACCACGGGCGTCGCCGAGTCCAAGATCCGCGTGGTCGCCCCCGACGTGGGTGGCGGCTTCGGCGGCAAGCTCCAGACCACGCCTGAGGAGTTCGTCGCCTTCGCGGTGGCGCGGCAGCTCGGCAAACCCGTCAAGTACTCCGAGACCAGGTCGGAGTCGCTCCTCTCGGGTCACCACGGACGCGACCAGTGGCAGAAGCTGACCCTGTCGGCGCGGAAGGACGGCACCGTCACCGGCTTCAAGGTCGAGCTGCTCGCCGACCTCGGCGCCTACGTCGCGCTCGTTGGCGGAGGCGTCCCGGTCCTCGGCGCGTGGATGTTCAACTCGATCTACAAGTTCCCCGCCTACCGGTTCACCGTCCAGACGGTCCTGACGAACAAGACCTGGGTCGACGCCTATCGCGGCGCCG
This sequence comes from Intrasporangium sp., assembly GCF_036566125.1. Taxonomy (GTDB): domain Bacteria; phylum Actinomycetota; class Actinomycetes; order Actinomycetales; family Dermatophilaceae; genus Intrasporangium. Next base: position 6,728 of record NZ_DATCWX010000097.1, on the reverse strand, counting down.
GCCGTCCGGAGGCGACGTTCGGTGTCGAGAGGATGATGGACGAGCTCGCAAACGAGCTCGGCATGGACCCGCTCGAGCTGCGTGAGAAGAACTGGATCAAGCACGAGGAGTTCCCGTTCACCACGGTGGCGGGGATGACCTACGACTCCGGCAACTACGAGGCCGCGACGGCCCGCGCCAAGGAGCTCTTCGGTTACGACGAGCTCCGGGCCGAGCAGCAGCGCCGCCGCGCGAGCAATGACCCGGTCCAGCTCGGCATCGGGGTCTCCACCTTCACGGAGATGTGCGGCTTGGCCCCGTCCCGGGTCCTCGGACAGCTCAGCTATGGCGCCGGCGGCTGGGAGCACGCGACGATCCGCATGCTGCCAACCGGCAAGGTCGAGGTCGTGACGGGCACCTCGCCCCACGGCCAGGGCCATGAGACGGCGTGGAGCCAGATCGTCGCCGAGCGGCTCGGCGTGCCGTTCGAGGATGTCGAAGTCCTCCACGGCGACACCCAGATCAGCCACAAGGGGCTCGACACCTACGGCTCGCGCTCCCTCGTCGTCGGCGGAGAGGCGCTCGTCCTCGCGGCCGACAAGGTCATCGACAAGGCGAAGGTCTTCGCGGCACACCTGCTCGAGGCGAGCGAAGAGGACCTCGAGTTCTCGGGCGGCCGGTTCGCCGTCAGGGGCACGGACAAGGGCATGACCTTGGCCGATATCTCGACGGCGTGCTTCACGGGGCACAACCTGCCCGAGGACGTCGAGCCGGGTCTCGACGCCGAGGCGACGTACGACCCGGTCAACTTCTCCTTCCCGCACGGCACCCACCTCTGCGCGATGGAGGTCGACACGGAGACCGGCGCGACGACGATGCGCAAGTACGTCTGTGTCGACGACATCGGGGTCGTCGTCAACCCGCTCATCGCCGAGGGCCAGGTCCACGGCGGCCTCGTCCAGGGCATTGCGCAGGCTCTCTGGGAGGGTGCTGAGTACGACGAGAACGGCACCTTGGTGACCGGTTCCTTCGTCGACTACACCCTGCCGACCGCCGCCGACACGATCAGCTTCATCACCGACCGGACGGTATCCCCGTCCACGACAAACACCTTGGGCACCAAGGGAGTCGGCGAGGCGGGCACGATCGCGTCGACTCCCGCCGTGGTCAACTCGATCGTCGACGCCCTCCGTCCGATGGGCGTCCACGACGTCCCGATGCCGTGCACGCCCGAGCGCGTCTGGCGGGCCATCCAGTCCGGAGGCGCGGAGCGGCAGGTCGACTCGGCGGGCGACGCCCAGCCGCATTTCGAGGCGGGCACGCCCAACCAAGACACCCCTGAGCAGGAAGGCGGTGCCCAGTGATTCCCGCATCGTTCGACTACCTGGCCCCGACGACCGTCGCCGACGCGCTCGCCGCCCTCGCCGAGCACGGCGACGACGCCAAGGTGCTGGCCGGTGGGCAGTCGCTGTTGCCGATCCTGCGCATGCGGCTCAACACGCCAGGCGTCGTGGTCGACCTCGGCCGAATTCCCGAGTTGGCTGGGATCTCCGAGGAGGGTGACACGATCGTCATCGGCGCCATGACGCCGTATGCCGCTGTGCTCGCTTCCGACGTCGTGTCCACTCACGCGGGCCTGCTGTCCAAGGCAATTGCGACGGTGGCCGACCCGCAGATCAGGCACCGTGGGACCGTCGGTGGTGCGCTCGTCCACGCCGACCCTGCCGGTGATGTAGGCGCACCAGTGCTGGCGTTGGGTGCTGAGTTCGTCATCGCCAGTGCGGGTGGGGCGACCCGTACGGTGGGGGCGGACGACTTCTTCGAGGATCTGTTCACGACGGCTGTCGGTGAGGGCGAGCTGCTGACGCAGATCCGGATCCCGAAGCACACCGGATGGGGTTCGCACTACGAGAAGTTCGTGCGGGTCAGCCACCAGTGGTCAATCGTCGCGGTCGCCGCAGCCGTCCGCGTGGACGGTGGCACGATCGCCGAGGCTCGGGTCGGCCTGACGAACATGGGCTCGACGCCCTTGCGCGCCAAGGCGGTCGAGGAGGCACTCGTGGGTCAGGCGCCGACAGACGAGGCGGTCCGTGCTGCGGTTGGGCGCGTCACCGAGGGCACCAACCCGCCCTCGGACCTCAACGGTGCGGCGGACTACCGGAAGCACTTGGCCACGGTCCTGACCCGACGCGCCGTCCTGGCCGCAGCAGGCGGGTGATCACCGGATGGAGCTGACGCACTCGTTCACCGTGCCGACGTCGGTCGACGACGCTTGGGCCCTGTTCATGGACCTCGAGCGCGTCGGAGGCTGCTTCCCCGGGGCAACCGTGACCGAGGTGACCGATGACGGCTTCTCCGGCACGGTCAAGGTCAAGGTGGGCCCGATCTCCCTGCTCTACACCGGGTCCGGGTCATTCGTCGCCAAGGACGACCAGGGCCATCGGGCGGTGATCGAGGCGAAGGGCAAGGACAGGCGGGGCAACGGCACGGCCGGTGCGACGGTGACGATCCAGCTCACGCCAGACGGGAGCGGCGCCCGGGCGGACGTCGTCACCGATCTCGCCGTGACGGGCAAGCCGGCGCAGTTCGGCCGTGGTGTCATGCAGGACGTCTCCGACAAGCTGCTCGGGCAGTTCATCGCCTGCATCGAGCAGCAGCTCGGGGGCGAGCCGGCCGCTGCCCCGGTGCCAGAGGCCACGGTCCAGGATGCTGCCGAAGCAGCTCGCCATCCCGAGATCGTGACCGAGGCGGTCCCCGAGGTGCTCCACGAGACGGGTACTCCGCTGTCGCTTGCCGAGAGGGTCGAGCGCTCCAAGGTGGAGGCGGCTGCAGGGGCAGCGACCGCCCAGCGGCGCCCCTCGCCAGCGATCGGGGCCGAGGACGACGCCCTCGACCTCGGCTCGGCAGTGCTGCCGGTCCTGATCCAGCGGTACTCCGGCTACGCCGTCGCCGCCGTGGTCGGCATGGTCATCGGCTGGCTCATGGGCAGACGGAGGTCCTGACCCGACTCCTCGGATCGAGCGCAGTTCGCGCCGGGCCGGGCCCTCCGACAACTGCGCCCGGGCCGGGTTGTCGGCGCTCCAGCGCGGCAGATCGCGCCGACACGTGCGTCGTGGGTGGGTAGTCGGAGGTACGAGGGGCACGACGATGTCGTATGCCGCTGGGCTCGCTCCCCGCCTGAGTTCCCGCGCGCTCCTGCCGCACATTCCGTCGAGTGTGCAGTACGCGCCGTTCGGTGCTCGGTCAGCAGTGGGCCGCGCCGGCGGCGATGACGAGGTCCTCCCAGGACATGCCGACGCTCTTGAAGACGTTCGGCCGGTCTGTCGCACGCGTCGCCTGTCCTGTGAGGAGCTGCGTCATCGGATGCAGGGCCTGCGGGGTCATAGTTCCCTCACCGATCGCCATGACGACGTCTCCGGCCTCGCGAAGGGCTGTGGCGACGTCCTCGACGACGACGAGTGAGCGTCCGACCAGACGCGAGTCGAGCTCGCGCCGGTTGGGTTCGTGTGAGCCGATCGCGACGACGCAGGCTCCGTCGGCCACCCACTCACCGTCGAGGACCGGGCTCCCCGACGAGGTCGCCGTCACGACAACGCCAGAATCGGCAACCACCTGAGCCACGTGGCCGTCATCCGCGGAGAGGGCGCTCGCCGTCACGCCGAGCCCCGACACCTGATGGGCCGCCGCTCGGGCGGCTTCCAGTCCGCGTCCGACGATCGTGACCCGGTCCGGCTGCCGGATCTCGAGGATCGCCTCGACATGACCCACTGCCTGCGGGCCACTACCGAAGACGACCACGGAGGAGACGTCTGCCGGGGCGAGCGCCTCGATGGCAACCGCCGAGACGGCGGGCGTGCGGAGCGCGGTGATGGCCGTGCCGTCCAGGATGATGGACGGCGCGAGCGTGTCCGCGTCGAAGAGCACGTACAGCGCCTGGATCCTCTCGAGCCCTCGGTCGGGGTTGCCGGGAGCCACCGACAGCGCCTTGACCCCGACGGCGTGCGGCGTCGACGAGGGCATGATGAGCAGCTGGCCTCCGGGTACGACCGGCGAGAGCCGCTCCGGGTCCTCGGCCGGGTCGAACCCGTCCGCGAGCACCTGTCGCACCAGGCGACGAGCGCGATCCGGAGACACCGCTTGACGGATCTCTGTTGCGTCGATCCAGCGTGGCGCCTCCATCACCCGGAACCAGCCTCGACTCGCGAACGGGCCGCGTCCGCAAGCCGTTCCACGCGCCGGGCCGCCTGGCGGCGGAGCACCCACTGGGTGGGCTCGTGAGCGAGCGTTGCGACGAAACCAAGCCCAGCGGCATACGAGATGACGTGGATGGCACGCGTGCCCTCACCCTCAGCGTGAAAGCGCCACGACGCGTGGAGGTTCCGGACATGCGGAGGTACGCGCAGTGGGGGCACGGGCTGGGAGTCGGCGAGTGCGCGCGCCACGTCCGGCGACGCGGCCACAAAGGCGTCGGCGCTGACCTGAGGCATGGACCGAGCCTATGCCGTCAGTCGCGGCCGACTGGGGTGGCGATGAGCATGCTGATTTGCTCGTAGTCCTGGGCGGTGGAGTTCCAGCTACCACCGCACGTTGCGAGAAAGAGGCGCTCCGGGCCGTTGAAGTTGTAGAGATGCTCGGACTCGACGATGCGAGGGTAGTCGTCGGCCGCGCCGACCTCGCGCCACACGCGCTGGACTCGGTAGGAGCAGGTCGAGCCGTTGTCCTGCTCGACGTGGATCAGCTGGCCCGTGTCGATCCGGGACGAGAAGTCCTCCTTGAAGATCGCGGAGTTGTTCCGGTAGGTGTGGCCATTGGTCAGCACCGTGCCGCGGCCCTCGCCTGGGCGCGGTCCCTCCGCGTACCACCCGGCCTTCGTGCGGTCCTTCGGGTTGCCAAGCGGCTGGCGGCCCTCGTGGTCGGGCGGCGCCGCCTGGTCCAGGCCGATCTGTTCGAATGGCGCGTCGACGCCGAGCGAGGGGATGACGAGGCGGGCCGGCTCGCCTGCGAGGCAGGTTCCATCGCGTCGTGACGTGGGCTCGGTTTGTCCCGCTGCGGTGGTCCTGCCCGCCGTGGCCTGGCCAGTCCTGGACGGCGCTGTCGTCGCGGCCGTTGCCGCTGGCGGCGCGGAGACCGGCTGGGGCGATACCGGCCCGGACAGCACGAACCATGCTGCGATCGCCACGAGGACGACCACCAGTGCGTAGGAGACGACGGTTCGGCGCTTGGGTGACACGGGAGTCATTCAGGTTCGGGTGCTGCAACGAATCGGCCGCCAGCACGGGCCGGCGGCCGATTCGCATTATCTCAGTCAGAGATCAGCGCAGCGCCCTGTCAGGACTCGGTCGACTCACGACGGCGACGCAGGGCCTCGGCGCCGAGGACGCCGGCAGCGGCCAGGAGCAAGCCCGAGCCGACGAGGCCGTTGACGGGGCTCGACTCGCCCCCGCCACCGGTGTTTGGCGCGCCGACACCAGGCGTGACCTCGCCGCCGCCACCCGGCTGCGTCGTGGTGGGCGGTGCCGTTGTCGGGGTCGGGGGTGCCGTGGTGGTGGTCGGCGGTGCCGTGGTGGTCGGCGGCGGGGTCGTCTCCGTCGGCTTCGTGGTGGTGGTCGGCGGCGGCGTGGTCTCCGTCGGCGGCTTCGTGGTCGTCGTGGTCGGCGGTGTCTCCACCTCACACGCCTCGACGCCAGGGTCTTCACCACCGATCTGGACAACGACGGACTTGAACTGGCCATCAGAGAACGTCGCGCCCACAGTCGGGGCGTCCGGCTTGCCGGTGATCGAGGCCCAGTCGACAAAGATCGGGTTCTTGCCGCCCTTGAGGATCTCGTCCCCGCCAGGCTTGTGGATGTACTTGCAGACCCAGACCTTGTGAGGATCGCCCGGAGTCGCGCTAGCCGACGGCCCCGTCGCGAGCACGAAGGCCCCTGACCCCGCAAACGCTGCGGCCGTGATGAGCGAGACAGTCCGTCGGCGCATGCCAATGGTTGTCGTCATGAGAGTTCTTCCCCTTACTCCGTGTCACTTCGGCGCCTTTCGGCACCCCCGATGGCACCGGTCGCCACGGCCGCCCGCACGTGTCGCGCTCGGCGGTCGGGTCGGACAGGACGTTCCTACCCAATTCCGTCCAAGCGCACCAGTGGAAGTCCACATGCCGTCAAGCTCGACCCTTGGGCAGTCGGTGCCGTCACAACCTACCTGTTCGTGGGCTGCGCGCCACCCGAAACGCCGGGCACCGACAACGGGCTCTGCGTTCTTCCACCACGGGAGGTATGCCGCTGAGCTTGCTTCCAGCGCAAGCCTCCGCCCAGCCCTTCCGCGCTCGCCCTTGAGTATCCCGAGTTCGGCAGGCTGGTCGGCATGGGAGCAAGGAGGCACCATGGGAACGGCCGGACTGACCGTGCTCTTTGCTCCGTTGGCGGTCGCCCTCGCTGAGGACACGGAGCTCCAGCCCGATCTCCTCGTCGCGGCTACGCGCGACTTCACGGCCAAGGAGCTGCCCCGCGCGCCACTGCTCGCTGTCGAGATCCTGTCGCCGAGCACCCGCCGCTTCGACCTCATGCTCAAGGGAGACCGCCTCGAGGCTGCAGGTTGTGAGGCTTACTGGTGCATCGATCCCGACCAACTGACTCTGACCGCATGGCACCTCGAGCACGGTCGCTTCGTCGAGGTCGCCTACGTGTCCGGCGACGAGACCTTCGAGACTGAGCGTCCCTTCCCGATAGCCATCCGTCCGGCCGACCTGGAGCCGC
>NZ_DATCWX010000156.1:0-2181 GCF_036566125.1 Intrasporangium sp. | reverse complement strand
CCGCCCACAGAGCCGCGCCGGCGCCGGTGCTCGCCCCGAAGTAGCCATAGCGGCAGGACCCAGTGTCCTCCCGACCGCTCAGCCAGCGGGTCGCCGCGGCCAACCGCCCGGCGAGCAGCTCGATGTTGAAGACGTTCGCGCGGTCCCCCTCCTCCTCGGTGGTGAGCAGGTCGATGAGCAGCGTGCCCAGCCCGGCCCCGTGGAGCACCTCCGCGACGTAGCGGTTGCGCGGGCTGTGCCGACTGCTGCCGCTGCCGTGCGCGAAGACGACGACTCCCCGCGCTCGGGCGGGCAGGGTGAGATGACCCTCGATCGTCACGGTTCCGGCGGGAATGGCGACGTCCTCGTCCGCGCCGCCGTCCGATGCTGCTGCTGCAGGCGCACGCTCACGCGCCGCCTTGAGCAGCCTGCCGACCTCGTCGTCGGTCGTTGGGGCGAAGTCCCGGTAGTGCGCGCCCACGGCGCGGAAGGACCTCGGCGCCGAGACATAGACAACCTCGTCCGCCTCGCCTCCCGCCGACAGCTCGCGAACCGCCTGCGCAGCGACGACCGGGACGGCGAGGACGACCCGGGAAGCACCGAGGTGGCGGGCCACCCGGCAGGCGACCCGAGCAGTGGCACCCGTCGCGACGCCGTCGTCGACGACGATCGCCACCTTGTCGCGCAGCTCGATCCGCGGCTGCCCCCGCCGCAGGAGTGACACCCGGGCGTCCAGGGTCTCCCGTTCGCGACGCGCGACGGCGTCGATGTCGGACCTCGAGATCCTCCCCCGCTCGATGAGCGCCCTGTTGAGGAACCGGGCACCGTCCTCGCCGATGGCACCCATGGCCAGCTCGGGCTGGAAGGGGACACCGAGCTTCCGGACAACGATGACGTCGAGGGGCAGGCCGAGCGCCTTGGCCACCTCGGCAGCGACCGGAACGCCTCCACGGGGCAGGCCGAGGACGACGGCGTCCCGCCCCCTAAAGGATTCGAGCCGGGCGGCGAGCCGGGCCCCAGCATCGACCCGATCAGCGAACAGCATGGTTGGCGGCCTCCTCCGCGCCTTTCCTGCACCCCGCACCCGGATGCCTCACCTCCAGCATCCCGCCGTGGACCAGGCGGGGCCACCGACCAGGCCAAGCAGGCGGCGCCCGGCCACATCGTGACGGGTCGGTGAGCGCGGAGGAGCTCAGCGGCATACGGCTGATGTAAAAACTCTGAAGAATCTTTGTCTAAGGTGCATCCAAGGTTGGCATCACGACGGAAGTAGGGGCAAGGACGGTCACCAGACCGGCCCCGCTCGACGAAACGAGCCGCTCACCGTCCCGGAAGGACACGCTCATGAAGATCCTGCGCACCTCCGCCGTGCTCGCCCTGGCGCTCGCCCCGGCCGCCTTCGCACTGCCGGCCCATGCCGCCGAGAAGGCCACGGTCTCGATCCTGCACGGCGTTCCCGGAGCGACCGTCGACGTTTACGCCAACGGCGACCCGCTGCTCACCGATTTCAAGCCGGGCACGCTGACCGACCCGGTCATGCTGCCCGCCGGTGACTACGACCTCAAGGTCACCGCTGCGGGCGCGGGCGCCGACGGCGACGCGGTCATCGAGGCGAACGATGTCGCGGTTCCCGCGGGCGCCAACATCACCGTGGTCGCGCACCTCGACGCCTCGGGCACCCCGGTCCTGACGCCTTTCGTCAACGACACGTCTCCCATCGACGCGGGTCAGGCCCGCATCACCGTCCGCCACACGGCAGCCGCCCCAGCCGTTGACGTGCGCGCCAACGGCGATGTCGCCTTCAAGGGTCTGACCAACCCGAACGAGGTCAAGACCGAGCTGCCGGCTGGCACCATCTCGGCCGACGTCGTCCTCGCCGGTACCGACACGGTCGCGATCGGTCCGGCGGACGTCCAGCTCAAGGAGGGGACGAACACGATCGTGTACGCCTGGGGCAGCGCGGACAAGGACAACCTGGACCTGGCCGTGCAGACCGTGAGCGGCATGCACTCGGCTCCCAGCGGGGTGCCGGCCGGTGGGGGCACCAGCTCCAACGACGCCGGGCGATACGCCCTCATCGCGGGTTCGGCCGCGCTTGCCGGTGGCATGGTCCTGGTGACGCGCCGTCGGGCGACCGCACGCGCCTGACATGAACGCGCCCGGCTCGAGAGCGAGGGTGGCGGCCGCCGCGGCCGCCGCCCT
>NZ_DATCWX010000083.1:0-17464 GCF_036566125.1 Intrasporangium sp. | reverse complement strand
CCCGACGTTCGCCTGGACTCTGGGCACCAGCTCGCATCTTGCTCCGATTTGCGGAGCAACATGCGAGTCCACGTCACGGGCGGCCTGGACGGCTCTAGTGGCTGCGGGCTGATCGCGCCGCGCTGGAGCCGCCGAGCACGGAACCGAAGACGGTCGAGACGCCCATCATGAAACCGAAGTCATACCAGTTGCCGTTGTTGCGCACCTCATAGATGCCCACGCTGTCGTTGAAGAGCGAGACGATGAAGGTCACGGGGGATATGAATCCGTGCCACAGGCCGAGCCAGAAGCCGACGTCCGAGCTGCTGGTCGCCAGCTGGTTGCCGGAAGCCGCGCAACCCGACAGCACCGCGATGAGCGCGACCGCAACCGCGAGCCGAGCCAGCCGAGCGAGCCTCTTTGGCATGGGATCACCTCCCCGACCCAAGTCTGCGTGCTCCGAGGGTCGGTCACAAGGGTTCGACGATCGCGTCGCTCACAAGGAGAGAGCGGCGCGCCGGCCACCGGCGCGCCGCCCTGTCCGTTTCCTCCAGCGACAGCTCAGACCCGTGGTCCGTAGTAGTCGCCGTAGTACCCGCCGAGACGGTCCCGGTAGTCCGGGTCGTCCCAGCCGGTCTCACCGAGCTCCGGCGAGTCCTTGATCTCGTCCTTGCTGCGGTCGACGTGGATTGCCTTGTCGTCCCAGTCGACCCGCTCGATCGTGCCAGCGGGCAGCATCACCTTTCGGCCGAAGATCCACGGCCCGGTGTCTACGACGACGTAGCTGGAGCCCACCTCGTCCGTCGCGCCGTCGACCTTGCCGATCGACCCATCGGTCGCTTCGACGCGGAAGCCGACGAGATCGTGCTGCCGACCCGTCGTGTCCTCCGCCAGCTCGCTGGTGACGTCCCTGTCACGTCCTGAGTAGATGTTTTCGCGGTAGTTCCACGGGTCCCAGTTCTGGGCGGTCATGAGTCACTCCTTCCCTCGGGGGTGTGTGCCCTGTGTCCTACCCGCGCCAGAAGGGACCTAACGAAGACGCGCCGCGATCGGCTCGAACGGGATGGGGCAGCCCTCAGTGTCTACGCACGCCCTCAGGTCGTCGCAGCCGGCGTCCATGGCCGCGACGAGGCGATCCCGGATCGTGTGCAGGTCGGAGATGCGGGCGTCCACCTCGACGAGCTTGTCCCGGGCGAGGGCCTGAAGCCCAGCCGGACGGCGCCCGGTGCCGTGGTGGTGGCGTCCGACAGTCAGCAGGTCCGCGATCTCGTCGAGCGTGAACCCGAGCCGTTGGGCAGCCTTGATCACGCGCAGCGTTGTCACCGTCTCAGGCGCGTAGATGCGGTGCCCTCCGAGGCTGCGCTCCGGCGTCGGCAACAAGCCCCGGCCCTCGTAGTAGCGCAGGGTCTCGAGGTTCACCCCTGCTGCGGCGGCGACGGCTCCGGCACGCATCAGGCCAACCGACCCGTTCGCACGCCGTCGGCCCAGGCGATGAACGCGTCGAGAACCGCCGACTGCGACGGCGGCACGCTGACGTCGAGAGTCATGGTCTGCGCGCCGGCCGCGTCCACGCCCTCCCCGAGCTGGAAGGTGAAGAAACTGCAGCACGAGGACTCCCTGGACGCCAGGTCGCGGACCCGCATCTCGAGGGCCGAATCCACGGGGAAGACGAGGCGGCCCCATTGGGCGCCAACGGATTCCGCGGCGGTCACCTCGCGGAAGAGGGAGCCCCACTCGGCAGACCGCGCCGGTCGCTCCACGGTGGGCAGCGTGCAGGCCTGGGCAACTCTGATGGGCAGTTCACTCATGTCGGTCTCCTCGATCGGTCGAGCGCGATTCGTCAGCGATCTCCCTTCACGGTAAACCCGTATGCAGGTACGGATTGCAACCCTGAGCGCGGTCCCGCACGCAAACCAGCTCAGCGGCGCACCGCCGCTTGTACTCTCACGACATGGACGCAGGTGCCCCGGTGGCTCGGTTCACCGGCATGACGGCGGGCTACGAGAGTTTCTTCTTCCGCGCGACAGCACCTGAGGGTGGTCGGGGTTTCTGGTTGCGGTACACCGTCCGGGTCGCTCACGACGAGCAGCCCACCGGCTCACTCTGGCTGACCTGGTTCGACGCGACCGAGGGGCCGACCGCCACGAAGCTCACGGTCCCCGGGCCGGAGGCAGCCGACGGTGCGGCCGGTCCGCGCCTACAGATCGGCGGCGCCACGTTCGGCGACGGCTGGGCGGTCGGGGCCATCGGTCACGCCGACCACCGCCCGGCAGCGCAGTGGGACCTCGCCTTCACCGGCGAGCCGAGACTCGAGCACCTCGCCCAGTCGAGGCTGTACACCGCACCGCTACCGAAGACCAAGCCGGTCAGCCTGCACCCCTTCGCGCGCTTCACCGGATTCGTGAGCATCGACGGCCATCACCATGACATCGACAACTGGCCGGGGATGGTCGGCCACAACTGGGGCTCCCAACATGCCGAGCGGTGGATCTGGCTGCACGGCATGCACTTCGACGGCGCCGGCGACGACACCTGGATCGACGTCGTCCTGGGACGGGTCAAGGTCGGCCCGGTGCTGGCGCCCTGGGTGGCCGGCGGAGCGATCTCGCTCGAGGGGGTGCGGACACCCCTCGGCGGCATCGGCCGCATCCTGGGGACCAAGGTCGCCGAGCAGCCCACGGGCGCGCGCCTGTCCCTCGGCGGACCTGACGGCCTCTCCGTTGAGATCGACGTCGGGGCCGGGCGGGAGCGTTTCGTCGGGTGGAGCTATGCCGATCCAAACGGCAACACCCACGACGTCGCCAACTGCTCCATCGCGGACATCGAGGTCCGGGTCAGCCGGCCCAAGCGCCCCGAACTCCTGCTGCACGCCAGCGGCACGGCCGCGTATGAGCTCGGCATGCGAGAGGTCGACCACGGCATCGCGATCCAGCCGTTCATCGACATCCCGCGGCCAGAGGTGGGCCGACCCGAGCCCCTCGCCTGAAGCGGGAGGTCACCAGTTGAGGAGGAGCCGGTCCTGCTTGTCGCGGAAGGCGCCGACGATGATCATGACGAGGTCGATGAGGGTCCAGATGCCGAGCCCGCCGAGGGTGACGATCTGGAGCACCCCCGTGCCGACCTTGCCGACGTAGAACCGGTGCACGCCGAGGACGCCGAGGAAGAAGCACAGCAGCGTCGCGGCGAGGCGCGAGCTCGGGCTGACCGGCTGGCCCATGGCGTCCACGCTGTAGTGCGTGCCGATCTGTCCGGGTGCAGCCGTGTTGAGCGGAGCCAGTTGCTCGGTCCAGGCCGCGCCGTCCCAATAACGCGACATCGGCTTCCCCTCCGGGTCCGGGTACCAACCGGCAGGCGGGTTCGCTTGGGCGGGCTGCTGATCTGGCTGTGGTTCAGGCGTCGACATGGTTCCTCCGTCGGTGGTGCATGGTTTGGTTGCGCAGCGGAGGCGAACACCAGTCCCCCCTGGCATTGACCACGCTAGCGCTCCGCGCCACCCTCGTGCGAACGGGATCCTGATTGGGAGGCCGGCTCCGCGTCGAGGAAGGTGGATTGGGAAAATAGTTGACGTCGGTTCACATTGGCTTCTAAAATCAACCAAACGTAACTTTAGAAGCGAGGTCAACGATGCAGACGCCGGCCACTGTCGAAACCATCGCCCAGCCGGCTGAGCCGGAGTTCTCGACGGTGCCGGGTCGCTGGCGACCCAGAATCGTTCCTGCCGTTCGCGACGTGGACCTCGCCGCGGCCGAGGAGGGGGCCCGTCGCCTGCTCGAGGCCCTCGGCCTCGAGCTCACGGACGAGTCACTGGCCGACACCCCGCGCCGCATGGCTCACGCGCTGGCGGAGATGACGAGCGCTCCGGAGTTCGACTTCACGACCTTTCCCAACGACGGCGGCTACGACGAGATGGTCCTCGTCGAGAACATCCCGGTCCGGTCGCTGTGCGAGCACCACATGCTGCCGTTCCTCGGCGTGGCGCATGTCGGCTATCTCCCGGGGAAGCGAATCCTGGGCCTGTCGAAGCTCGCCCGGATGGTCGAGTTCCACGCCCGTCGGCCTCAGACGCAGGAGCGCCTGACGAAGCAGGTCGCCGACCACCTCGGGGAGCTCCTCGAGCCGCAGGGGATCGGCGTCGTCATCGAGGCGGAGCACACGTGCATGAGCGTCCGGGGGGCTCGAGCGCAGGGCGCCCGGACCGTGACCTCGGCGCTGCACGGCCGGTTCCGGGAGGACCCGGCCAGCAGGGCGGAGTTCCTCGCCCTGGCCAAGGGCCGGCACTGAGCGGCCTCTTGCCACCCCGCACGACGGGTCAGTCCTCGACGAAGTCCTCGAAGGCGGCAAAGGCGCGCGGCCCGAAGACGGTCGCGGGACCACCGGACATGAGGATGGTCACGCCGATCGCCTCGGCCACCTCCTGCCGGGTTGCACCTGCTCGCGCCGCACCGCGCGCATGCGAGGCGATGCAGCCGTCGCACTCCTCGCTGACGGCGATCGCCAGGGCGATGAGCTCCTTCGTTTTCGTGTCGAGGACGCCGGGCGCCAGAGCCGCCTTGTGCAGCTCGCTGAAGCCTGCGTACACGTCGGGGATGGCCCGGCGCAGGGACCGGCTGAGGGGGGCGATGTCCTGCAGCACCTGCTTGCCGTGGGTGTGATTCTCGATGGCGGCGGTCTCGGTCATTGCTGTGCCTTTCATGGGAGAGGGGTGGATCAGGCGAGAGTCAGCAGGAGTCGTTGCAGTTCCTTCAGCTCCGTGTCCTCGGGGTCGCGGCCAGGCTCGAAGCAGGCCTTCATCCCGTCCGTGACGAGCACCACACCGGTGCGCTGGAGGGCCTTGATGACCGCGGACAGCTGCAGCGCGACGTCACGGCAGTCAGCGCCGTCCTCCATCATCGACACGACCTTGCCCAAGTGGCCGTGAGCGCGCTTGGTGCGGTTGCGAATCGCGGTCATCGCATCTGCATCCAGCTGCATCGGGTGACTCCTGCCGCGCGGAAGACGGATCGGGCCTGTTCTTCAACCGTAACCCCCCGGGGGGATAAGCAACACCTCGCTGCCACCCGTCAGGGGTGTGAGGTCCGCCACCGCAGGCTTCCCCGCGCGGCACGGAGGAGTGCAATGGAGGAGGTGGGATCACGCACGACGTCGTCGAGCTCGCCAAGCGGGTCCTGCGGGCTGTGGAGGACCGCAGGACCTCTGGCGTGAGGGGCGCGCGCCGGGGGGTATGGACCCGTCGTGACGACCGCGCCAGTGCAGGCAGGCGCCAAGGCCGCTGGCGGAGCCCTCGCCGGCACCCTCGGCGCCGTTGCCTTGTTGACCCGCCGCAAGCCGCTCCACGCCAAGGGCCGCACGCACCACGCGTTCCTGCGGGTGGACTCGCCGGTCGTCGGAAGCGGAGTGCGACTGCTTTCCGAGCGAGCTCAGCACCAGTGCATCGTGCGGCTCTCGCGGGCGCTGAGCACTCCGGACGGCTGGTGGGACATCGGCGGCTTCGCCCTTCGGATCGAGCGTGCCGGCGCTGGCGGCGGCCCGGCGGACCTGCTCTTTGCAAGCACCGGCGTGGGTCGGGTCGGACGTCATGTGCTTCGCGTGACTCGGCACCCGATGGACGAGCCGATGACGACCCTGCTGCCCGTTTGCGCCGGGGCGTCGTCGCTCCTGCTCCTCGTACGTCCGCTTGCCGGCCGTGCCGAGGAGGTGTTCGAGCTGAGCGTGGCGCTGGATGGTGCGGACTGGTCACCGGTGGGGATCATCGAGGTCGGCGTCGAGATGGCGGGGGCGTCGCCGCGCTTCGATCCGCTCGTGCGTCGGCTCGACGGCACGTCGCCACCCAGCTGGGTCACCGCGTTGCGTGAGCCGGCCTACCGCCTGGCGCGTCGACTCGGCCGCCGCACTCACTGAGTCGGCCAGCGGGGGCAAGCCCAGCGGCATACGGCCAAAAACCGCGAAATGGTATGCCGCTGAGCTGGCTCGCGCTTGCGTCAGACCTTGGGACGCTCGAACGTGATGAGCAGGCCCTCCTGACTCTGGGTTGGCCCATTGGATCGGAGATACTCGACCCATGGCCGGTTGCTGTGACGCAAGGGGTTGCGACAAGTTCTTCGGGCCTCGCATGGCCCACCAGCTCGCGAGCCGGTATCGCCGCCGTGGCCCGGACCGGACCTCACGGCGACTCGTCGACTGGCTCGTGGGCCAGGGCATCGAGGGTGCCAGTGTGCTCGAGATCGGCGGTGGCGTCGGGGAGATCCAGCTCGAACTGCTCCGGCGTGGAGCAGCCCGCACAACGAATCTCGAGCTGAGCTCCGCCTATGACGCCGAGGCCACGGCCCTCGCGGCCGAGGCCGGGACGGCGAGCCGGATGACCCGTCGCCTGGGTGACATCGCGGTCGAGGCCGCCGTCGCGGACGCGCACGACTTCGTGGTCCTGAACCGGGTTGTGTGCTGTTATCCGGACGTCGAGCGACTGCTCGAGGCTGCGGCGCGACATGCACGAAGGGCGGTTGTCCTCACACACCCGCCGCGCCACGTCGGTTCGGTGGCCACGCTCACTGTGGTGAACGCCGTGCAACGGATCCTGGGCAACGAGTACCGCGCCTTCGCCCACCCGCCGGAGGTGATGAAAGCGGTCCTGCACGACCATGGCTTCGTGCCGCGGTACGTGCACCGGGGCCCGTTCTGGCACGTCCTCACGGCACCGCGCCCGGCCGATGGGACGGTGTGATCACGACCAGCGGCGTGCAGATCGAGGATCCCACGGTCCTGCCGGCCGAGGGCGTTGCCGCACACCTGGACGTCGACCCGGAGGCGGGTCTGTCCGATGCGGAGGCGCAGGCCCGGCTGGAGGCGGACGGGCCCAACCAGCTGCGGGCCAAGCCGCCGGTTCCCTTGTGGCGCAAGGTGCTCAGCCAGTTCCAGGACCCGCTGATCTATCTGCTCCTCGCTGCGATCGTCATCTCTCTCGCAGCCTGGCTGGCCGAGGGGGCCGCATCCCTGCCGGTCGATGCGATCGTCATCGCCCTGATCGTCATCGCCAACGCAATTCTCGGTCTCGTGCAGGAGGCGAAGGCCGAGAGCGCCGTCGCCGCCCTGGCCACGATGACCGCAGCAGCGTCCACCGTGGTCCGGGAGGGGCGGCTCCTGACGGTCCCCGCTCAGGACCTGGTGCGCGGTGACGTGCTGAGCCTGTCCGAGGGCGACTCCGTGGGGGCTGACGCACGACTCCTGTCCGCGTCGGCCCTGCGGCTCCAAGAGGCGTCCCTCACGGGTGAGTCGACCTCGGCGTCGAAGTCGCCCGAGCCCCTGGGCGCACCGGCCTCCCTCGGGGACCGTCGGAACATGGTCTATCGCGGCACGGCGGTGGTGCAGGGAGTCGGACGCGCCGTCGTCACGAGCACCGGCATGGAAACGGAGATGGGCAAGATCGCCGACCTGCTCGATCGGACGGAGCAGCAGCCCTCGCCCCTCCAGCGGGAGATCGCGGCCGTCTCGAAGATGCTCGGCCTGCTCGTCATCGGCATTGCGATCGTCGTCATGGCTGCGATCGCCCTGCTGAACGGCATTGACGACGCGAACGACGCGGTCACGGTCCTGCTCCTCGGCGTCTCGCTGGCCGTCGCCGCGGTGCCCGAGGGGCTCCCCGCGATCCTCTCCCTGGTCCTCGCCATCGGCGTCCGGGCCATGGCGCGCCGCAACGCCGTCATGAAGGACCTCCACTCGGTCGAGACCCTCGGCGCTGCCTCCGTCATCTGCTCGGACAAGACGGGCACCCTGACCCGCAACGAGATGACGCTGAGCCGGATCATCACTCCCAGCGGTCGCGTCGAGCTGTCCGGCATCGGCTACCACCCCGCTGGCCAGGCGACGTACCGGCCCACCGACGGCAGCGAGCCGGACCTGCTCCGCGAGGCGCGCAACGTCGTCGCGGCCGGGGCCCTGGCCAACAACGCGCAGCTCCTCGAGGAGGATGGCGCGTGGACGATCCAGGGCGACCCGACCGAGGCGGCGTTGCTCGTGGCCCTGCGCAAGCTGCAAGACGCCGAGCGTCTGGTGGCCGGCTACGAGCGGGAGGCGGAGGTCCCCTTCACGTCACAGCGCAAGATGATGTCGATCCTCGGCCACCACGTCGAGGCCGATGAGCACCGCCTCTTCGTCAAGGGGGCGCCCGACGTCCTCCTCGAACACTGCGAGTGGGTGCGCGTGGGAGACCAGGTCGTCCCGCTCGACGGGGACCACCGCGGCGGCTTCCTCCGCGCCGTCGAGGGGCTGTCGAGCGACGCGTATCGCACGTTGGGAGTGGCCTACCGCGACGTCGTTGCCGATGCGATCGCCGAGGCGGGCGAGGGCGGACCGCACGAGCTCGACGAGTCCGCGGAGTCCGGGCTCGTGCTCCTCGGCGTCGTCGGCATCATCGACCCACCCCGCGACGAGGCCCGTGACGCCGTATCCGAGGCCCATCGCGCCGGTATCCGCACCGTGATGATCACTGGCGACCATCCCGGCACGGCGGCGCGCATCGCCGCGGACCTCGGCATCGCCAGCGCGGGCCAGCGCGCGTTGTCCGGCGAGGAGATCGACGCCATGGACGACGAGCAGTTCCGTCGTGCCGTGCTCGACACGACCGTCTACGCCCGGGTGGCGCCAGAGCACAAACTCCGGATCGTCGACGCCCTGCAGAGCCACGGCCTCGTCGTTGCGATGACCGGCGACGGGGTCAATGACGCCCCGGCCCTCAAGTCGGCGGACATCGGCATCGCGATGGGCATCACCGGCACGGAGGTCACCAAGGAGTCCGCCCGGATGATCCTCGGCGACGACAACTACGCGACGATCGTCGATGCTGTGCGCCAGGGCCGCGTCATCTTCGACAACATCAGGAAGTTCCTGCGCTACCTGCTCTCGTCCAACCTCGGCGAAGTCGCAACAGTGTTCTTCGGCGTCGTGCTCGCCGGGGTCATCGGGCTCACCGAGGCCGGTGAGGCCGGTGACCTCGTGCTACCGCTTCTTGCGACGCAGATCCTCTGGATCAACCTCGTCACCGACTCGGGACCGGCCCTTGCCATGGGCGTCGACCCGGAGATCGACGACGTCATGGCGCGGCCGCCCCGGCGGCAGTCCGACCGGATCCTCGACCGAGCCATGTGGACCAGGATCGGCTTCATCGGCGTCGTCATGGCCGTGGTCACCCTGCTGACGATCGACATCATGCTCCCGGGAGGCGTGGTGAAGGGGGGCACGTCGTCTCTCGAGGTCGCCCGCACCGCCGGATTCACGACACTGGTCCTGGCTCAGCTGTTCAACGCCCTGAACTCGCGGTCCGACCTGACGAGCGCCTTCTGGCACCTGACGGACAACCACTGGCTCTGGGCGGCGATCGCCCTGGCTGTCGTCCTTCAGATCCTCGTGGTGCAGCTCCCGTTCCTCCAGACGGCCTTCGGCACCGAGTCGCTCAGCGTCGGGCAGTGGCTCATCTGCGTCGCGATGGCCTCGATGGTGCTCTGGCTGGAGGAGCTGTCCAAGCTGATCCGCCGCCGCCGCCGCCGCCGGCGCCGGCGCCACCGCGCCTCCCCGATCGAGTGAACAGCTTCTGGGCCCAAAAGCTGTTCACTCGATCGGGCAGGGGGCGTTGGCGTCAGCGGCCGAGCTCGTCCATCGCGTCCCAGAACTGCTCACGCAGGCGGTAGCGCAGCTCGTCGGGGATGTCGTAGACGCCGAGGCGCGCCGACAGGTCCGTCAACAGCGTCCGGTCCAGGTCGCTCGGGATGAACGGGCGCTCGCTCAGGACCCGCCGGCGATCATCGTCCGTCGCCGTGGCCCGCCAAGCGGTGACGACACCCCGGCACACGTCGTCGATCATCTCGATCATCGCCGGAGAGAGCGTGTGTGGCCGGTTCACCGGATGCTCGCGGCTGCTTGACCACGCCACCTTGCTGCCCGTGCCGATGCCGGTGCTGCCGGTGCCTGCGACAACGGACTGCGGTCTGCTGTGGGCGAGGATCGCAGGAGTGGGAACGGCTTCGTGGGCGGCGGCCGCGTCCTGGCGCTTCCCGGCCGGAGCGGAGGAGGTGTCCCCCGCCGCGGGACGGGGGCCCGGAAGGGGGACGACCACGCCAGCCGCCTCGGGCGACAGCCCCGCGACGGCATCCGGCTGCAGCTGTCGCGGACGCACCGTCTCGTCGATCGTCGCGGGGTCCACCAGCTCGAGGCCATCGGACTCGCGGATGAGGTGGTTCGAGACGGCGTGGGAGCGGCCGGACGGGTCGGGAACGGCGAGGATGACGACCTGGGAACCGTGGCTCTGGGCCTCCTCCACCGCCTCGGACAGGTCGTCGTCTCCCGAGACGAGGTACATGATGTCGACCACGTGGTTGCGTCCGTGGGCGGCGAGGTCGAGGCCGATCCGGAGGTCCACGCCCTTCTGCTCGCCGTGCGGCGACGTCCGGCCGAGCCGCAGCTTGACCCGCGGCAGCATCCCGACCGTCTCCTGCGTGGCGTCGGGGGCGCCACCGGGCCGGTTCCCCGAGTCGTACCAGTTGAGTCGCAGCAGCGGCAGCCCGCTCAGCTGCTCAGCCTGCTGGATGAGGCGCCGGACGAGGTCGGGGTAGGAGATGACGACGCTGCCGCGCAGACTGGTCCCGGTGACGCGGGTGGCGGCGGCCGCGAGGAGGTAGCCGGCATCGACGTAGAGGGCGCAGTTGGACCGCATGCCCCAGCCTCCCACGATCCGGGCCGGACCCGGACCAGACGAAGCACACGACGGTGGTGCCCACCCGAACCGGTTGGGGTGACACGTCTCACCCGTGCGGGCTCCTCTGCGGCACAAGTTGTTTCGTTACCATGAAGGCGGGAGCTGCATTCTCCCCTTCGCTGAAGGAGCGTGACATGAACGCCGAATCCAGCCACACCCTGATGAACCGCGTCCGCCTCGAGGGCGGCGCCAAGCAGGACGATCTCCGGTTCATCGAGCGGACGCTCGCACAGCTCTTCACGCAGCTGTCTCGATTTGACCCGGAGCTGGTCGACATCGGAGTGCGGTTCAAGGATCGTGGCCAGCCGGGCATGCGCACGTCGCTCGAGCTGCATGTCCAGGGACTTCCGGCGATGGTCGGGGTCTCGGACCTGACGGACACCAAGGCGGCCCTCAACGACGCCGAGGCCAAGGTGCTCTCGCAGCTGCGCTCCAACGTGACCAGGCGCGCTGACCACCACCCGCGCCGCCCCCAGGAGTAGAAATCGCTGGGCGCCCGGCCCTCAAACCGAGGGTCGGGCGCCCAGCGCTCGCATCACGGTCCGGTGATCCTCCCCTCGACGACCGGGTTGACCGGTGAGTTGTCGGTGACGTAGTCGACTGCAACCTGCAAGAGGTCGTCACCCGGCTGCTGGACATCGGTGCCGCCCGCGAGCGCGGTGTAGCCGTCGCCGCCGCCGTACATAAAGTCGTTCGTCACGAGGCGGACGGTGTCGGTGGGCGTGATGGGTGTCTGCGCTCCTGCGATCCCGTCGGGCGTCTTCCACATCCCCGTCACCACCGGCGTCGTGCCGTTGCAGGTGAACGTCAACCTCAGGCCGGAGACCTGGGGGAAGCGGCCGGTCGCGATGAGCGGGTCGCAGAACGGCGAGAAGCCGTTGAGCAGGGCCTGCTCCAGCTGGGCACCCGTCAGGGTGAGGATCGTCGTGCGGTTGCCGAAGGGCAGTACGGCGAACATCTCCCCCCAGGTGATCTCGCAGGCTCCCTCGCCGGCGCTCGGCGGACTACAGACCAGGTCGGCGCGGAGTCCTCCCGAGTTGGTGAGGGCGGCGTCGACGCCGGGATACTTGAGGCGCATCGCGTCCGTCACCATGTTGCCCATCTCGGACTCGAAGAGCCGCGTCGGGGCTCGCAGGATGTCGTTGACCTGGGTGCCGATCACCTGGTTGCGCAGCACGGCCGTCTGGGCGTTGGCGTCGTCGACGATGGCCTTGACGTCCGACCGCGGTGTCACTCCGAGCGTCTTCGCCACCCGGGTGGCGCCGCCGGCCCAGGCGACGTCACCGCCCTGCACCATGAGCTGGAGCACCGAGTAGCTGGCACCCGCGTTGATCCCCTCGGTGATGAGGATGTTGCCGCGCATGAGGTTGGACACCCGGTGCGTGTGGCCGACGATCATGGCGTCGACGGTCGTGCCCTGAAGCTGGTCGGCGATCGCGATGATCGGGCCGTCCCACGGCACGCCGGGTGTGCTCCCCACCGGGTTGGCGCCGTTGGCCGTGCCCTCGTGGATGACGACGACCTGCACGCGAACGCCCAGGTCGGCCAGGCGCTTGGACTCGGCCGCGATCCGGGGAGCCTCGGGCAGGAAGGTCAGTCCGGCCGTCGCACCGGCCGAGACCAGCTCCGGTGTCGAGGTCAGGCCGGCCCCGATGACGCCGACCTCTGTCCCGTTGACATTGAAGACCACCGACGGGGTCACCCAGCTCGGCGCTACGCCGGTCGAGGTCTCCACGATGTTCGTCGCCAGGAACGGGAAGTTCGCCCGCGCCTGCTGCTCGAGCAGCCGCGCGACCCCGTAGTCGAACTCGTGGTTGCCGTAGGACGTCGCATCCAGGCGCCACGCGTTCTCGACGTCGATGGCCGGCATGTCCTGCAGCAACCCCGAGTTGGGCGGCGAGGCGCCGACGTTGTCGCCACCGGCGAGGATGAGGCTGCCGCGCGGCAGGGACTCCAGCTCCTCGTCGAACATCGTCGCGAGCTGGGCGGCCCCGCCGACGTTGGCGTTGCGGCCGAAGTCGTAGGCGCGTGTCGTCGGGTCGAGCTGACCGTGGAAGTCGTTCAGCCCGATGATCGAGATCGGCTGGTAGGACGCGCCGCCCTTGACGGCGTCGAGCAGCACCCGGCCCTGGCTGTGCTGCGGCTCCGGGATGCCGAGCATGAAGGCAAGGGTCGGCGCGAGGTCGATCGACCGCGCGGAAACGGTGCCCTTGGCGACCCCAGTGCCGCCGGCGATGAACGTCGCACGCATGTTGACGCTCGCGGCGAGGTCCTGCACGTCAGGCACGTAGCCGTGCTGCCCGAAGAAGTGTGACGGCGAGACCAGGGTCCCGGGCGTCGCCGCGTCGAACTGGTACGGCGGGTACGAGAACACGACGAGGTCACCGGTGCGGGTGGGGTGCGCCATGTCTGAGGTCGAGTTCGGGCCGTTCGGGATGTGGCGCGACTCCGCCTTGGTGAAGGCCCGGTCGATGACCTTCCAGTCCTCGGCCTTGCCGTCGTGCGTCCAGTCGTTCGGGTCCTTCAGGGCCAGGAAGGATGCCTTGACCGCCGCGACCGTTGCAGCCTCATCGGCCGCAGCCACCTGCTGCAGCCCGCCACCAACGGGATCCCGTCCGGCGAGGTTGAGGTAGATCTGCACCGTTCCACCAGCCCAACACGCCTTCGCCTTGCCGAGCGTCTCTCCGGTGGCGGGGCGGCAGTTCGAGGTCTGGGGACGGGAGAGGAGGCCGAGGTCGACGAGCACCTTGCTCGCGTCGATGGCGAGGAACTGTGGTGCGAAGCCGTGGTCGGAGCCGACGAAGGTCGTCGGGTCCTTGCCGACCAGGCTGCGCGCCAGGGCGAGGGTCTGGTCGGACTCGGAGTACGCCTCGCGCAAGAAGCCCTCACGGGCCGCGACCCGGCCATCGGCGACCCCGTTCAGGTCGACGTCGTCGTACGCCGGGTTCGCTTGGCCGTTGGGCAGCTTCGGCGACACGAGCCCGAGGAACTGGTGCTGGAACTCGTCCGTCGTCGGCATCCCGACAAGGAGCAGGTCCGGACGGTACTTCTGCGCGACGTACTCGAGCATCGGCCAGTGACCGGTGGACCAGTAGAGGCCCTGCTCGGCGTAGGTCTCCTCACTCGTGACGCCGGCCTCGAGGATCGCGAAGTCCGCGGCGGTCGAGGTCGGGAACTTCTGGGCCAGGTACTCGTCGAAGTCGCCGGTGAAGCCCGGCTCGCCGGGCCAGTTCGGCCAGCTCGCGATGGCACGGCTCACCGAAGTGTGGAAGAGCCGGACGCGGGACAGGTCCGCGGAGAGCTCCTCGACCCTCACCAGCATGCCGGCGGTCTTGCCGTCCAGCGTGCCACCGCTGATCTTCACCTTGACGTCGCCCCACTCGCCCTCAGCGAGGTCGGCGGCGGGGTCAACTCCGCTCTTGGTCCGGGAGAAGAGGACGCGGTCGTAGTTCATCGTCGAGTCGTTGGTGCTGTCGTACAGGTAGGCGTTGAGCCCGTACTTGTCCACGCCGAAGTCCAGGACCCGCAGGCGCATCTCCATGGCCGGGCTGTAGGACGCCGGGACGTCGGTCCAGCCGCTCGCGGGAGTCGGCTGAGCGCCGGCGAAGGGCGGCTGGCCGGCGTACCCGTCGGGGTGGTCGAACTGGAGTCCGAACGACGCGATGAAGGCGGCGTCGTCGAACAGCTTGTCGCCCGCGCTGCCGATGAAGTTCGTCGCGACGCCCCGACCCGAGTGGAAGCTCTGGAAGTCGATCGTCGGCCCGTTGATGGTGGCGTTGCGTCCACCGGCCCACTCGACCTGCGCCACCTTGAGACCGCCGCGCTCGGCAGACTGGGCGATCGACTCGGCCTGCAGGACACCGGGATCGAAGGCGGCGGTCCGGTTGCTGAAGGTATCGCCGTTCTTGTGGAAGGTGTTGTTCGTCGAGCCGTGGACACCGGGCCACGCACCCGTTGCCAGCGTGTACCAGCCGGCCCCAGTGTTGGGCGGTGCCTGGGTGAGCATGCCGTTGCCGCTCGCCTTGGTGCCGTTCTTGAGGAAGTCGCGCATCGTCGGCATGAGCCCCATCGCGGCGTACTTCTCGACGAGGTCCTGGCGCAGGCCGTCCGACGCGAAGAAGACCGCCTTGTCGGACGGAGCGGGCCTCGCCGCGGTCGACGCGGCGGCGGGTCCAGCCGGCGCGGTCGGTGCCGGCGACGCACTGGGTGCGACGGCGGGAATCAAGAGCAGTGATACCGCGGCCGCCATCGCTGTCGTGGCAGCGGGCCGCTTTCCAAACCGGGACAAGCGCGACACTCGACTCCTCCTCTATCCCCGACGTGGGTGGGAGCGGCGTCAGCAACCGCAGACGACGGCAACGCTGCCGATCCTCTTGACCAGACCACGATAGGGGCGCCGCCCCGCCAGCGGGGGAGTTCTGCGAAAGCAGATTCCCTCTCCCTTTGGTCGAGTGTGCAGGTGCCGTATGCCGCTGGGCTGGCTTCCGCGCGCAGCCGCCCACCGATAGGGCGGGGTTGTCAGTCCAGCGGGTCACGCGTCGCGGCAAGGGTCGCGACGATGGCGACCGCCGCGATGGCACACCACACGACGAGCGAGCCACCCCAGCGCTGGCCGGCGTCCGTGGGGAAGAGGTCGACCCACCGATCGAGCGGGTGGGCGATGGCCAGGGCCAGGACGAGGGCCATCAGGCCGCCGGCGACGACATCGCCCGGCTCGGCCAAGCGCCGTCGCAGAGTGGCGGAGGCGGCAACCGCGACGAGCGCGCAGCCCGTCAGCCACAGCATGATCCCGAGCCGGGCGCTCGTTTCGCTGCGCAGGGCCAGAGCGGCGATCCCGACGGCACCGATCGCGAGGACCCCGACGGCGCTTGCGAGTCGGCTTCCGCTACGAACCCGCAAGGACGTCGGGGTTGCGGCCACAGCCTCGGTGGCGGCCTCGTCGAGGAGGTAGGCCGTGGCTGCGGCAAGCACCGGAACGCCGACAGTCAGCGCCGTGCCCGCAATCGGGCTCGTCACCCAGATCGCAGCGACGGCGAGCAAACCGGTGCCGGCCACGGTGAGCCCGGCGACGGGCCGCCACGGGATTCCCGCGGCGGCCCCGACCCCCCGTGCCGGACTCATTTGGTGAGAACGACGCTGTGGCCGTCCGGGTAGGTGCGGACGGGCGAGCTGTTGCCGCCAGCCGCTGCGAGGACGTAAGTCAAGGCCGAGATAGCCAACAGGACGGCGCCAACTCGCACGAGCCGACGTCGGACGGAGCCCTCGGACCCCTTGAGCAGAGCGGCGAGGCCAGCGAGCGCGCACAGGGTGAGGAGCCAGACGAAGTACCAGCCGGGGGCGCCGGTCATGGTGTCGTGGCCGGAGCCATCGGGAGCGGGGTTGCTGAAGGCGTTGAGCGGTGTGAACAGCCGGATCCAGCGCGTCCAGGGAGCTGGCACGCCCTCGGCGCTGAAGCTACCGATCGATCCGAGCGTCCAGATCGTCACCCCCAGCACGAGGACCACTGCAGCGCCACGGAACCGCCACCACCGCGCGGCAGCGATGCCGAGCAGGGTGCCACCTGTTGCTGCGATCGCCGTGTGGCTGACGAGGATCATCGCTACGTCCGCGTCTGACAGCGTTCCCAGCATCCACTCCGGCGTCATCCAGATCCGGTTACGTGATGCGTAGTAGAAGACGAGCCACATCGAAGCCATGACCACCGGCACCACGGCGCTCGTGCACATCGCGCCCGTCCGCGTGACGGTGCTCATGGGGGCCGTCTCGACGACCTCGCCTGCACGGCGGAAGGCTGTGGTCAGCCGATGGGCCGCGATCATTGCCGGGACGCCGACACACAACGCCGTCACTGGCATCCCGAGCAGGTCCTCGGACGTGCCTGCGCCAAGCTCCTGGACGGACAGTGCCGTGCTGAAGGCCCCGAAGGCCACGCCGGCCAGGAGCAGCGGGTGCCGGGCAAGCCGCACGATCTCGATCCGGGCGAGAGCCCAGAACGACTCCCGGCCGGAGGTCGTGGCCGAAGCCCCCCTTGGGACAGATGCCACTGCTGCGCTGGTGGTCATGACGCAACCTCCGCTTCGGTGGTGCTGGTGGTGTCGTCGGCCGCTCGACCGCCGCGAAGCAGGAGGTAGGCGTCCTCCAGGCTGGGCTCGACGAGCTCCGCGTCGGGCGGAACCTGCTCCCCGACATTGCGGTGCCGGCCCGAGGCGGTGCGCCACGATGCCAGCGCCCCTGGCGTGGGATCGTCGGCCATCCAGACCCGCCCCTGGGCCAGCGCCACCAGTTCGGGAACGGTCCCGTCGAAGTGGACCCGCCCGGAGTCGAGCACGACGACGCGCTTGCAGAGTGCTGCGACGTCCTCGGTCTGGTGCGTCGAGATGACCATCGTCGACGTGGCGGCGATGTCGGCGAGGACGCCTCGCAGCGACGCCCGCTGCTCGGGGTCCAACCCGGTCGTCGGCTCGTCGAGGACGAGCAGCTGCGGCGCGCCGATGAGAGCCTGGGCCAGGGCGACTCGGCGCCGCTGCCCCCCGGAGAGTCGGCTGATCCGCTTCGTCGTCACGTCACCGAGCCCGACGAGGTCGAGCACGCGGCGCACCTCGGCGGCACGAGCACTGCGGTCGGCCCACTCCTTGAGCACCGCCATGTAGTTGACGAAGGCGAAGGCCGAGAAGCCGCGTGGGAAGCCGAGCTCCTGAGGCTGGTAACCCAGGCGCCGGCGCACCTCGGTGCGGGCGTCGGGGT
>NZ_DATCWX010000064.1:0-2134 GCF_036566125.1 Intrasporangium sp. | reverse complement strand
ACGATGACGTCGTGGTAGATGGGCCACAGCGTGTCGTTGCTGAAGCCCTCGTAGAAGTCCCGTACCTCCTCGGCGGTCAGGCCGACGGGCCGCAAGTGCATGCTGTTCTCATAGAAGGGGGAAGGGGGTTCTCCAGCATCACCGGACCAGCCCACCCAGGCCCCGGGGTTGGCACGCATCACCGACTCCATCGCGGTCACGAGACCTCCGGGACTGCGCTGCCAGTCGACGTTCCCGTCCTCGTCAACCTGCTTGTCGACGGGGAGGCGGTTCGCCGCGACGACGAGGTCGAAGGTATTCCTGGAACCCGTCACCGAATCATCTCCTCGCGCGTTACACGGTCATCGGTCAGCCACGAGCAGTGACCTTCGCCGAGCGTGCGTTAGACGTGTCTCACTCTAGCCATCGAGGTCTGGCGCCCCGCGGGGTCCCGTTCTAGGGTCGACCCAAGGGAGAGCCGGCCAGGTCGCCCGGGCCTCCACACAGCCGACCGCCGAGGAGGGCAAGCGTGAAGATTTCAGACGTTTTGCGCAGAAAAGGTGACGGGGTCGTCACCGTCAGATCCGACGACACCGTGTCCAACCTCCTCGCGAAGCTTGCCGAGCACGGCATCGGCGCCTGCGTCGTCAGCGCCGACGGAACACACGTTGACGGCATCGTCAGTGAGCGGGACGTCGTCCGTCACCTCCACTCGTCAGGGCCTGGCATCCTCGAGGGCACCGTGGCGTCGATCATGACGAGCGACGTCACGACCGGCTCGGCGAGCGATGACATCGCTGACATGGCGGGCACGATGACCGAGCTGCGCGTGCGCCACGTCCCGATCGTCGACGCGGACGGCAAGCTGACCGCGATCGTCAGCATCGGTGACATCGTCAAGTCTCGCCTGTCCGAGCTTCAGTCGGAGCGCGACCAGCTGCGGGACTACATCACCCACTGACATCACAGACTGACCACGGGCCCGAGCGAGGCGGGCTCGCCCAGCCCTGCGGTCAATTACCGTAGGGGCATGGCTGCGCACGACCGGACCCGCTGGGTGCCTGCACCCTCGTCGGGTGGCCGGCGCGCCGGCGCCGACGGAGCAGGCGGTTCAGCCGGTCCGGGCGACTCCGACCCGCCAGGGCAAGAGCGGATCGGCAGGTACCGCCTGGTCGAGGAGATCGGCGAGGGCGGCATGGGTGTCGTCCACCTGGCACTCGACCCTCGCGGGCGCGCTGTGGCGATCAAGGTGCTGCGCCCCCACGTGGCTGACGATGACGAGGCGAGGCTTCGGTTGCGCCGCGAGGTCGACACGCTCTCGCGGGTCCGCGACCCGCGGGTGGCGAGCGTCGTCGACGCCGATGTCATGGCCCCACGTCCGTACATCGTGACGCGGTACGTCGCCGGCCCAGCTCTAGACGACTGGGTCGAGGCGCATGGGCCACTCGACCCCAACGCGTTGCTGCGCCTCGCGTGCGGGACGGCGGAGGCGATCCGGGCGATCCACGCGAGCGGGGTCGTCCACCGCGACATCAAGCCGGGCAACGTCCTCCTGGAGGACGGCGAGCCGGTCCTCATCGACTTCGGCATCGCCCACATCCAGGACGACGTGCGCCACACGATGGGCGGCCTCGTCATGGGGACGCCCGGCTACCTCTCGCCGGAGCTCGTCGAGGGCGCCCCGATCACGGATGCCACCGACTGGTGGGGCTGGGCGGCGACGATCACCTTCGCGGCCTCGGGCCGGCCTCCCTTCGGTCGCGGCCGGATGGACGTCGTTCTCGCCAAGGTCCGTGCGGGCGAAGTCGACCTCGATGGCGTCGACCCTCGACTCGTCCCTCTGCTCCGGGCTTCCTTGTCTCCCAATCCTGCCCAGCGCCCCCACGCCGACGAGGTGATCGACGCGCTGGCGCGCTTCGCCGCAGGAAGGGCGGCCACCGTGCCCAATCCCCGCGGTGGGCCCCTGGACGACCCCGCGCACGCCATCCCGGCACCGTCCGGCTCGACCGAGGTCTTCCGACCGCGGGGCACGGCCGTCTTCCCGTCGGTCGACGAGGCTGCTCGCCGGACCGGACCGTCGCCCCTTGCAGGCGCGGCCGCGACCGCAGGGGCGGCCCATCCCATGCCTCCTCCGATCGGACCGGCCACGGCGGCA
>NZ_DATCWX010000061.1:0-6798 GCF_036566125.1 Intrasporangium sp. | reverse complement strand
GCGGCGACGACCCTACTCCGGGTCGCCGCCGCCACCAAGTCTGGAATGGTGTCAGCTGTTGCGGAAGGTCACTGCTGCTTCAGCGTCATCCTTCCGTAGTCAGCGCCGGAGATCTTGTTCCAGACGAACGTGTCGACGTTGGAGCTGCGGAGCGCCGCCTCCTTGTTGAACCACATCGGGATGACCGGGATGTCCTCGCCGACGATGTCCTCGGCGGCCTGGTACTTCGCGATCGCGCCCGCGAGGTCGGCTGCGGAGTCGCCCTCGGTGATCAGCTTGTCGAACTCGGGGTTCGAGTACCCCGAGTTGTTGCTCGAGGCATCCGTGCCGTAGAGCGGCTTGAGGTAGGTCTCGATGACCGGGTAGTCCGGGCCCCAGCCGAGGCGGAACGGACCGGTGAACTTCTTGGCGTCGGCGGTGGCGAGGTACTCGGGGAACTGGAGGTTCACCTTGATCTCGTAGTCGATGCCGAGAGCGGCCTTGATCTGGTCACCCACGGCCTGGAGCCACTGCTCGTGACCCGCACCGGCGTTGGCCCAGAGGGTGAGCTTGCCACCCTTGAATCCGCCAGCCTCGGTGAGCAGCTGCTTGGCCTTCGCGGCGTCGACCTTGCAGTACTTGCAGACGTCGGGGCGGAAGCCCTCGAAGGTCGGCGCGACGAAACCGGTGGCGGCCGTGTAGCGGCCGTCGAAGACCGCGTCGATGATCGGCTGCCGGTCGATGGCCAGCGACAGTGCCTGGCCGATGCGCTTGTCCTTGAAGTTCTCGTCGTAGAGCGGCAGGCCGACGTAGGTGAACGAGTCACCGGGGGCTTCGTACAGCAGGTCGGCGTACTGAGCCTTGGCCTCCTTGTACCGAGCCGGCGGGATGGTGTACATCACGTCGATCTCGCCGGCCTGGTAAGCGGCGTAACCAGCGTCCACGTCGGCGTAGATCCGGTACGACAGCGTGTCGGCCATGGCGTCCTTGGAGTCGCCCTTCCACGTGGTGCTACGAGCCAGCTTGATGCCGACGTTGTGCTCCCACGTGCCCTCGATCTTGTAGGGCCCGTTGCCGATCGGCTTCTCGTTGCACGCCTTGGTGTCCTTGAGGCACGCCTCCGCCACCGGGAAGAAGCCGGAGTAGCCCAGCGTCACCGGGAAGGCTGCGAACGGCTCCTTGAGCGCGACCGTGAACTCCGTGTCGCTGACCTTCTTGAGGCCGGACAGCTCCTTGGCCTTGGGCTCGGGCGCCTTCTTCGGCCCGTCGCCATCCGGGTCCGTCGACGTCATCTCGTCGATACCAGCGATACGGCTCATGAAGTAGGCGTTGTTCTGGGCGTTCGGCGAGTAGGCCGCGTAGTTCCACGCGCGGATGAACGCGTCGGAGTTGACCGGCTCGCCATTCTCGAAGGTGTAACCCTCCTTGAGCTTGACGGTCCAGTTCTTCTGGTCACTCGACTCGATCGACTCGGCCAGGTCGTTCTGGGCCTCACCGGTCTCGCCGTTGTAGGTGACCAAACCGCGGTACAGCTGGCGGATGACGTAGATCGACGGCTCGTCATCGCCGGCAGTGGGAAGCAGGAACGCCGGCTCCGAGGCGTAGATCCGAAGATCTCCACCCGGCTGGCCGCCGGCCGCCGCACCACCCGTGTTGCTTGTGCTGGGTGACTCGCTGCTGCTGCAGGCTGCCACCACCATCATCGTCATTGCGGTTGCAACCGCGATATTCACGGACCTGCGAACCTTCATCGGCTCCTCCTTGTGAAACCCCGGGGTTCTGGGGGGGTTGGGGACACACTTGCACCGTGAGGGGCGGGTAACCCAATCCAGCCGCGTCCTGTTATGGAAGCGTTGTCAACTGGGTGTCCGGATCGTGACGTCCGCATACCGGTCCAAAAGGTGCGGTCCGTGCGGGTCAGGGCACCCTCAGAGTCCCGCCTAGGCTGTTCCCATGCCCCTTCACATCGGTGCCCACGTCGACCAGGAGGATCCCATCGCGGAGGCGCGGGCGCGCGACGCGACGCTCTCCCAGTTCTTCCTCGGGGACCCGCAGAGCTACAAGGGCCCGGTCGTGCGGTATGCCGGCGGCGCGGCCGCCCTCAAGGCGGATGCAGCGGGAGCCGGCATCGACCTCTACGTGCACGCTCCGTATCCGATCAACGTCGCGAGCCTGAACAACCGGATCCGGATCCCGGGCCGCAAGCTGCTCCAGCAACACCTCCACATGGCCGCAGAGATCGGCGCCAAGGGCGTCATCGTCCATGGCGGACACCTCGGCGTCGACGAGGACGCGGCCGTCGGGTTCGACAACTGGCGCAAGTGCATCGACGGACTCGACCTGCCGATCCCGCTCCTCATCGAGAACACCGCCGGCGGGGACAACGCCATGGCCCGCCGCCTCGAGGCGATCGCGCGGCTCTGGGACGCCATCGGCGCGGCCAACGGCGGCGACACGGTTGGGTTCTGCCTCGACACCTGCCATGCCCACGCCGGCGGGAACGACCTGACGACAATCGTCGACAAGGTCCGCGCGATCACCGGCAGGATCGACCTCGTCCACGCCAACGACTCCCGCGACGCCTTCGACTCGGGCGCCGACCGGCACACCAACTTCGGCTCGGGCACGCTCGACGGGGAGGAGGTCGCAGCCGTGGTCAGCGCGGCCGGCGCTCCGATCGTGTGCGAGACGCCGGGCGGTGTCGAGGGGCAGACCGCCGACATCGCCTGGCTGCGCTCGAAGGTCGACTGACCGCGCTCGACGTTCGGGCACAGAGCACTCGCATCCTGCTCCGAATGCTGGAGCAGGATGCGAGTCCGGTTGTGCGCGGGAGGACCGCAGCCGGTCGCCCCACCAGGCTCAGTCGCGGGTGCGCTTGTTGAAGGCCCGGATCGAGAGGGGGGCCAACACCAGGGTCAGCCCGACCGACCAGAGGACCGTCGACAGGATCGGATGGTGCAGTGGCAGCGCCGAGTCGGGTGCCAGCGGCGGGGCGTTGCCCCACAGCTCGCGCATCGCCCGGACGACCGAGCTGATCGGGTTCCACTCGGCGATGGTGCGCAGCCACTCGGGATTCATGTTGGCCGCCGGCGCGAAGGTGTCCGCGAGGAAGGTCAGCGGGAAGATCGCCGTGAACATGACGCCCTGCACGGCTTCGATCGACTTCAGCGCCGAGCCGGCGACGATCCCGATCCACATCATCGCGAAGCCGAAGAGCAGCAGCAGGGCGTAGCCCAGGAGGCCGTCCCAGAAGCCGTTGTGGATGCGCCAGCCGATGAGCAGGCCCGTCACGGACATGACGACGACGCCGATGCTCGAGTGGATGAGGCTGTAGATGCTCCGCCCGATGAGGACCGACGACCGCGAGATAGGCAGCGACCGGAAGCGGTCGACGATGCCCTTGTTGAGATCGTTGGTCAGGCCGATGGCGACGATGAAGCACGAGAACGCCATCGTCTGGACCATGATCCCCGGCAGCAGCCACTCCCGGTAGTTGACCCCGGCGTTGATGGACCCGCCGAAGACGTAGGCGAAGAGCACCACGAACATGATCGGCTGGAAGGTGACGTCGGCGAGCATCTCGGGCATCCGGCGGATGTGTTTGAGGTTGCGCCAGACGTGCACGCGAACCTGCTTCACCAGGCCGGGCGGCTGGATGGCCGGACGGGCGGCGCCTGCGATCTCGGGCGCGGCCCGGACTGTGGTGTCGGTCATCAGGACCGCTCCTTCGTGTCCTGCGTGGACGCAGTGGTTTCATCGGTGTCGGCGTCCTCTGCACGATGACCCGTGAGGTGCAGGAAGACGTCGTCGAGGCTGGGGCGCTTCAGGCCGAGGTCGTCGAGGACGATCTCGGAGCCGTCGAAGATGCTCGCGATGCGGGTGACATCGGCGAGGCCGTCGGCCGGCGCGGTCAGCTGCCGGGCGCCCTCGTCGACGTGGACCTCGCGGACATGCGAGGCCAGCAGGCCGCGGGCCGCCTCGAGCTGGTCGGCGCGCGACACCGTGACGACGAGCGCGGCCTTGCCGGACTGGTCCTTCAGCTCGAGCGGGGTGCCCTGGGCGATGATCTGCCCACGGTCGATCACGACGATCCGGTCGGCGAGCTGGTCGGCCTCCTCGAGGTACTGGGTCGTGAGCAGCAGCGTGGTGCCGTCCGCGACGAGCTCACGGAGCACCTCCCAGAGCTCCACCCGGCTGCGCGGGTCGAGCCCGGTGGTCGGCTCGTCGAGGAAGAGCACGTGCGGCGCCGCGATGAGCGAGACGGCCAGGTCGAGCCGCCGCCGCATGCCGCCGGAGTACTCCTTGACGACCTTGTCCCCGGCATCGCCGAGCGAGAACCGTTCGAGCAGCTCGTCGGTGAGCGCCCGGATGGCGCTCTTGGAGAGCCCGTAGAGCGACCCCATGAGCAGGATGTTCTCCCGGCCGGTGAGGAACTCGTCGACCGTCGCCGCCTGGCCGGTCAGGCCCATCGAGTGCCGGACCGCGTCGGGGTCCCTGAGGACGTCGTGACCAGCCACCCGGGCGGTCCCGCTCGTCGGTCGGCTGAGGGTCGTCATCATGCGGACCGTCGTCGTCTTGCCCGCGCCGTTGGGCCCGAGGAGCCCGAGGACCGTGCCCTGTGGCACGGAGAAGCTGACGTCGTCGACTGCGACGAAGTCGCCGAAGCGCTTGACGAGGCGCTCGGCCTCGATCGCCGGCCCCGTGAACTGCTCTCGCGCCGGCCGGGCGCGCGTAGTGATGGTCATGGGTCCTTCCCTGTCTGTGGAGGTTGGGCGCTAGACGCTACGGGCAACCTCTGACAGTCACCTCTGACAGCATCGACTGCCACCCAGAAAGCCTAGGCGCGGTGTGCACAGCGTCAACATGTTTTTCCGCGCCTGCACGCCGACCATCCGCCGGATCGGAAGGCTGGCCGGGCGGCTCCTCAGGCGGCGAGGAGCACGGGCCCACCGCGCGCGCGGGTCGCGCTCGTGATGACATCGCCAGCACCGTCAACAGCCCGCGGGTGGACGCCCCGGCGCGAGGCGAGGTCGAGCACCCGCGCCTCGCGGGACACGGCGTCACTCAGGTCGCGCAGCTCCACATGAGCCGCCCCGACGAGCCCGACGATGGTCGCATCCAACGCACCACAGACGGCGGCGAGGATCTCGGACGAGGGTTCCTTGAGGCCGCGCTCGATCTCGGACAGGTAGGCCATCGAGATGCCGGCCTCGGCCGCGACCTCGGCGAGCGTTCGTCCCTGCTGCTTCCGCATGCGGCGCAAGAGCCGGCCGTAGACCTCCCGCAGGAGCGGTTGGACCAGGCGCACCCTCGGACGCGGCTGCGACTCAGGCGTTGGTCGGGTCGTTGCCGGGGTCATCGAGGGGCTCATCGCGGTCTCCGTTCCGTCGTCCGCTCCAGCGTCGCACGGCGGCTGCCGCGGCGCAGGTCACTTTCGCCTACGGCGAAACGGGAGCCTGCGCCTCGACGGCCCGCTCGATGACGTGGTCGACGATCCCGAACTCCACGGCCTGTTCCGCGGTGAGGACCTTGTCCCGATCCGTGTCGGCACGCAGCTGCGCGATCGACCTCCCAGTGTGCCGGCTCAGCACCTCCTCGACCTGCGCCCGCACGCGGAGCAGCTCGTCAGCCTGCAGGGCCAGGTCGGAGACCGTGCCCTGGCCACCCGCGGACGGCTGGTGGAGCAGGACCCGGGAGTGCCGGAGGGCGAAACGCCGGCCCTGCTCCCCTGCAGCCAGCAGCACCGCGGCCGCCGACGCCGCCTGCCCGAGGCAGTAGGTCGCCACGGGTGCCGGCACGAACTGCATCGTGTCGTAGATCGCCATGAGGGCCGTGAAGGACCCGCCCGGGCTGTTGATGTAGAGCGAGATCTCCCGGTCGGGACCGACGTCGGCGAGGTGGAGCAGCTGCGCCATGACCACGTTCGCCACCCCGTCGTCGATCTCCGTGCCCACGAAGATGATCCGCTCCTGGAGCAGCCGGCTGTAGATGTCGAAGCTCCGCTCACCGGCCGGGGTCCGCTCGATGACGTAGGGGATGGTGTAGCTGCTCATCCCAGACCCACCCTTCGCACGGCGGGAGCCGGCCTGACGTCGGTGAGGGACGCGACGACGTGGTCGACGATCCCGTAGGCCATCGCCTCGTCGGCACTGAACCACCGGTCCCGCTCACTGTCGGCGGTGATCTGCTCGACCGTCTGACCGGTGTGCTGCGACTGGAGCTCGTTGACCCGGCGCTTCATCGTCTTGAGGTTGTTGGCCTGCACCTCGACGTCCGCGGCCGTCCCCTGGATGCCGGCGGAGGGCTGGTGCATCATGATCCGCGCGTTCGGCAGGGCGAACCGCTTGCCGGGCGTCCCCGCGCCGAGCAGGAACTGGCCCATCGACGCCGCGAAGCCCACTGCGAGAGTGGAGACGTCGTTCGGGACGACGCGCATCGTGTCGTAGATGGCGAGACCCGCGGTGACCGAGCCACCCGGGCTGTTGATGTAGAGGCTGATGTCGGCTCGCGGGTCCCGGGCGGACAGCAGGAGGAGCTGGGCGGTGATCCGGTTCGCGATCGGGTCGTCCACCTCGGCCCCGAGGACGATGATGCGCTCGGCGAGCAGCTGCATGGCGAGCTGCTCGTCGAGCATCACGGGTGCTCTGGTCTCTGTCGTCATGAACCCAGCGTGCGACACCGCCGCCGCCAGCGAGGTGTCTCTCTGCCCCAAGCGGATTCGCCACAGGCGAAGAACACCCATGTCGTATGCCGCTGAGCTCGCTCCCGGGGTCCGTGCCGTCCCAGCCCTCCCGCCCAAGGCAACCCCTCGGTAACGTG
>NZ_DATCWX010000060.1:0-40822 GCF_036566125.1 Intrasporangium sp. | reverse complement strand
CCCGACAGCGCAACACACCCGCTTGTCGACTGCCCACTGCGGCTGCAGCCGGGGTAGGCAGTCGACAAGCGGGTGTGTTGCGCTGTCGGGTCACTCGTCGCCGGAGGCGATCCGCTCGTGGTGGTGGATGACCTCGGCGATGATGAAGTTCAGGAACTTCTCCGCGAAGACCGGGTCGAGCCCTGCCTCGTCGGCCAGGGCGCGCAATCGGGCGATCTGCCGTTCCTCCCGGGCCGGGTCCGCCGGGGGCAGGTTCCGTTCGGCCTTGAGCCGACCCACCTGCTGGGTGCACTTGAACCGCTCGGCGAGCAGGTGCACGAGGGCAGCGTCGATGTTGTCGATGCTGCTCCTCAGCCGAAGCAGCTCGGCAGGCATCTGGGACTCCATCTCCGGCTCGGTCACCGCAACAGGCTAGGCGAGCCGCCTCCGCTCGGAGGACCGACGACCGAAGGGCGGACCACGGCCATCCGTCATGCCGACAACGGACGAGGGCGCGCGATCCACCAACCAGTGGTCAGCGCTCGACGAATCCGGTGAGGTCCTCGCGGGTGCTGCCCCGCTGCGCGACGACGGACTCGATGTATCCGGGGCGCCGGGTCGTCGTCGGCTCCTCGCGCAGCAGCTCCTCGAGCTGTTCCACCGCCTTGGGGTCCCCCTGCGCGACGACTTCGACCCGCCCATCCACCAGGTTGCGGGCGTGGCCGACGAGACCGAGCTCGAGCGCGTGTGCGCGGGTCCACCACCGGAAGCCGACGCCCTGCACCCGGCCACGGACGAAGAAGGTCACGCGCGACGCCTCACTCATGCGGGACACGGTACGACCGGGCTCGCACGGTGTGGCCGCCACCACCCGACGGACTGAGCGCGCCCCGGGGGCGAGCCCAGCGGCATACGGAATGGGGTTGTCGTCCTGCGCGCGCCTCCGCACCACTGCCCCCACGCGTCCCTATGCTCACAAGCGGGACCGGCCCTGCCGGCCCCCCGTCGCCAACGCGAAGGGAGCCACGTGACGACGTCGGCCACACCCCCAGTGGCCCACCACGACCCAAGGGCGGTCACGGCGACCAAGCCGAGGCCGGGTCCTGGTATGTCGTCGCCGCCCCAGAGCCCGCAACGCGCCAAAAGGATTGAGGGTCTCGACGGCATCCGCGCGCTGGCGATCATGGCCGTCCTCGTTTTCCACCTCAACGCCTCGTGGCTCCCCGGAGGCTTCCTCGGCGTCGACGTCTTCTTCGTCGTCTCCGGGTTCCTCATCACGACGTTGCTCGTCCGCGAGCACCAGCGGAGTGGACGGATCGCCTTCAGGAACTTCTGGGTGCGCCGGGCCCGCAGGCTGCTGCCAGCGCTCGTCCTGACGGTCACCGTCAGCACGCTCATCGCACGACTCGTCAGCGGCGACCTGCTCGTGCACGTCGGTCGACAGATCGTTGGTGCGCTGACCTTCTCGACCAACTGGGTGGAGATCACCGCGGGCTCCAGCTACTTCGACCAGACGGCTCCGCAGCTGTTCATGAACTTCTGGTCACTTGCGGTCGAGGAGCAGTTCTACCTCGTCTGGCCGGGGCTCACGTTGCTGCTCGTCACGTTCGCCGCGGCCAGGACGCGCGTCGCCGTGGCCCTCGGCATCGCAGGGGTCTCGACCGTGCTCATGGCGGTCCTGCTCGATCCGGGCGCTGACGCCACCCGCGTGTACTACGGCACCGACACGCACGTCATGGGCCTGATGATCGGCGCGGCGCTCGCCTTCGCCTGGGCCAGCCCGCGCCTGGCGGGGCGGATCCGGCCCTCGAGGCTCGGAGCGCCCGGGCGGTGGGCGGTCCCGGTCGCCGCGGCCATCCTGATCGCCTGCCTCATGCTCCTCGACGAGAGCGACCCGGCGACCTTCCGCGGAGGAATCCTGCTCGCGTCCCTGGCATCCGGTGTGCTGGTGCTCGGAGTGCTCGACCGCCCGCCGGGCCGGGCCACCACGTGGCAGCGCCTCACCGGCCACCCCGTCGCCCGCTGGATCGGCGAGCGTTCCTACGCGATCTACCTCTGGCACTGGCCGGTCATCCTGCTCGTCGCCCGCGACAACCCGTCGGCCCCCGGCACGGCGAGCCATCTGCTGACTCGCGCGTGGTGTGTCCTCGTGACGCTCGCCCTCGCGGACCTGACCCATCGTGGGGTCGAGACGCCCTTCCGCCGCCACGGCTTCGGCGGCGTGCTGCGGATGACCGGCGCCTTTCTCCTGTCCTGGTCCCGACGGACCCGGCAGGCCGTCGCGGGCACTGCCCTCACTGCCATGCTCGTCCTGACCATCGTGGTGCTGACGGCACCCGACCAGTCGGAGACGGCACGGATGCTGCGCGCCAACGAGGCCGCGGCCGCCGCGCTCGCCCGTGGCGCTGGGGAGACCTCGCCGACGGCCGCCCCGACGACGCGGACCCCTGAGACCACGTCGTCGGCTCCCCGAGGGCAAGGCTCCTCGGGCACGCCCGCCGTCGTGCCTCCGCCGGTGACCAAATCCGTCGACCCAAGGGACGCCCAGGCCGACTTCACCATGCCCACGGGCAACCAGATCGACGGCTACGGCGACTCGATGATGGTCGGCAGCATCCACGCGCTCGACTACTACTTCCCCGGCATCAGGATGGACGCGAGGTCCAACCGGCGCTGGTCAGACGGCCTTGCTGCGATCAAGGCGCGCGGGGAGGGCAACCGCCGCGCCGTGGTCCTGGCGTTCGGCACCAACGCTGGCGTCGAGGCCGGAGGTGTCACTGCAGCCGTCGACGCCCTCGGCCCCGACCGCATGGTCGTCCTCGTCAACCTCATGGGCCCCTTTGCGCGCATCGACGACGACAACGCCGCGCTCGAGGCCGTCGCCGCGTCGCGGCCCAACGTCATCGTCGCCGACTGGGCCGCCGCGGTGCGGGACCACCCGGAGCAGCTCCAGTCGGATCGGATCCACCCGAGCCTCAAGGGATCGCACCTGTTCGCCAAGACGGTGCGCCAAGCGCTGGCGACGCTGAGCGAGCGCCACACCGGACAGAAGGTCGTCCTCAAGGACCTCCCGATGCCCTGACCTCGTCACCGACCCGCAGCCGGGCATCAGCCCGGAGCGGCAAGTCCGGCGCGAGCCGGATACCGAACCATGTCGCACCATCCCACTTCCGGTGCCGAGAGAGCGTGCGGATCGGCTCCTTGGTCGTCCGCAGGGTTTGGCGGTCGATGGTCGTCATGACACAGCGGTCGCACACCATCGTCCGGTGGAAGGCCACGTCGCCGATGCGGACCGTGTCCCAGCCGTCCTCGGCGAACGGCTCGGTGCCGTCGACCACGACGTTCGGCCGGAAGCGATCGTGGTCGATGGGCTGGGCACCAGCCTCTGCCAACCACCCGTTGAGTCGGCCAAGGGAGGAGCCGGTCGTCAGCAGGATCGGCGCCGCGTCTGCCAGGGAGTTCGTGTCCCCGTCCTGTCCGCCGCGATCCCGCCGGACAGGACGGAGCGACGCGTCGTCCTGCCACACCAGCTGCAGCTCGGTCCCGGCCCGCTCCGAGATCCACGCGTGCACCTCCGGTTCGGCCGGCCGAGCGGTCCCCTGTCCGCTGTGGTCCACGACGATGGGCGTCGCCTCACGTGGTGCCGCGACGACGATGGAGCCGCCTGCCCTGTCGCGCAGCCGGATCGCGCCCTCCGAACCGGTCTGCTCGGCCGGCTCAGCGGTCAGGCCGAGCAGCGCCTTGACCTCACGAGCCGTGACCTTGTTTCCCGACGCATCCACGAGGCCCCAGCGGCGGTCGCCACGGAGACCGCGCGCATCGAGCGACGACGCGTCCAGCCCGACACCCTCGAGCGACTTGACGGGGTAGAGCGTCAGCGCTGTGACGCGCATCCCGGCCCTCACTCGGCGAGCCAGGCCGCATACGCGTCGAATGTGTAGGGGCGGCCGAGGAAGTCCTCGACGAGGTCGGCGGCGTCGCGGCGGCCACCGGGAGCGAGGACCTTGTCGCGGTAGGCACCGGCGATCTCGGGGTCGAAGAGGTTCGCCCGGTCGAAGGCGGAGAACATGTCCTTCGCGATGACGAGGGACCACATGTAGGTGTAGTAGCCGGAGCTGTAGCCGTCGAGGTGCCCGAAGTGGCACTGCATGTGGGTGCCCTCCAGGTAGGGGAACACCGAGTACCGGCGCATCAGCTCCCTGAGGCGCGCGGTCAGGTCATCCGTCTCGTTGACGTGGAAGTCATAGGAGAGGGCGGCGTAGAACATCTGCGTCCGGGCGTCGTAGCCCTTCCCGAAGTCGTCGGCGCGTCGCATCGCCGCCACGAGCTCGGCCGGAATGACCTCCCCCTCGGCGTTGCGTGCGAAGGTCGCGAGCACGTCTGCGTCCCAGGCCCACTCCTCCAGCATCTGGCTCGGTGCCTCGACGAAGTCCCACTCCGTGGCCACTCCCGAGAATCGAACCCATTCCTGGTCACCGCCGATGACGTGGTGGACAAGGTGTCCGAACTCGTGGAAGAGCGTGACGACCTCGTCGTGCTCCATGAGGCCCCGGTTGAAGTTGCACACGAGGACGCCCTCGGGCAGCTGCACCCCACGCACACCGCGAACAAGGTCGAACTGCGCAGCATGCTTGTACTTGCCGTCACGCGGGTGCAGATCGAGGTGGATGCGACCGATCCGCCGCCCCTGGAACCCCACGTCGTAGGTCGCGACCTCCGGGTGCCAGGTCGGGGCATCAGTGACCGGCGTCCAGTCGAGCCCGAAGAGGCGCCCGGTGACCTCGAGCAGACCGCGGCGGACCGACTCGAAGGGGAAGTACGTCCGCACTCGCTGCGCGTCGACGGCCAGCTGCTCCTTCCGGACCAGCTCGGCGTAGTAGGCGACGTCCGCCCCGTCGATGTCGGTGGCATCGGGGCGATCCTGTTGCAGGCGCTCGAGCAGGACGGCCTTGTCCCGGGCCGCGCTGTCGGCGGAGAGATCGGTGATCCGGTCGATGAACTCGGCGATCGCCGTGCCCTTGCCGATCATCTTCACCTCGGCGTCGTAGTCGGCCCAGGAGGCGTAGCCGAGCAGCGCTGCCGTCTCCCGACGCACGGCGAAGATGTCCTGCAGCACCTGGTCGTTGGCCGGCCAGCCGATCGTGAGGAACTGCGTGACGAGCTCCCGTCGCGCGGCGGCGTCCTTGGCAAACGTTCGGAACGGCACGACGTCCGGGTAGTCGGTCGTCACGGTGACGAGGCCGTCGTCGCCGGCCGGGTGGGCCTCGATCCAGTCCTGCGGCATGCCGTCGAGCTGTTCCGGACGGACGTGGACCGAGCGGACGTTCTCTCGGATGTTCTTGCTGAAGTCCTGGCTGAGCAGCAGCCCCTTCTCGCTCAGCTCGCGGAGGCGGGCACGAGTCGCCTCGTCCCGGTCCACGCCCGAGCGGCGGAAGTCGCGCAGCGTTCGCTCGAGCAGGCGATTGGCAGCAGCGTCGAGGGTGGCCGGGTCGAGTGCGGCGAGGACGGCGTACAGCTCGGGGTCGAGTCCGAGGTCGGTGTCGAGCTTCTGGACCTCCTGGGCCACCGTCTCTGCACGTTCCCGGACCGTCTTGTCGGGATGGACCTCGGCGAAGAAGGACCCGACCGAGGCCGCGTTGGACACGGCAATCTGTGCGTCGTTCCACAGGCGGAGGGCATCGATCGCCTCCGTCGGAGGGCTCGCCTTGAGTTCGTCGACGAGTGTGCGGCACCGAGCCAGCTCGTCGTCGCCACGGCGGCCCACCCACTCGAGCCAGTCGGGCCCCGAGTCGTCGGTCGGCAGGGTGAGGGACATCGGCTCAGTCGTCACGACGGCACTGTATGCCGCTGGGCTCGCTCCGCGCCCGATGTTTCCTTCCGCTGTGGTCAGTCCCAGAGCCGTAGGGATCGGCGGAAGATTCCGACCAGGTCCTCGTCGGTGACGGTCTTGGGACTGGTGGCGAGGAGCCGCTGCTGCTTCATCGCACCCTCGACGAGGGAGTCGACGTCTCCCTCGTCGTAGCCGACGGCGTTGAGCCCGCTGGGCAGGCCGAGGTCGCGCATGAGGTCGAGCAGGATCCCGGGGAGCACGTCCTGCGGTTCCGCCTGCCACGTGCCGCGACGGTCGGGGTCGAGAAACCCGGCCGCCGCGAGGTGCCGCTCGGGATTCGCGTCGAAGGTCCACCGGAAGGCCTCCGGAGCGGTCAGGGCAACGGCCATGCCGTGCGGCACCATCGGCTCGTCCTGCGGGTAGTCGCGCGGGTGGAAGTCACGCACCCGACCGGCAACCGGATAGGCGTTCGCATGCGGCACGTGGACGCCGGCGTTTCCGAAGCCGAGCCCGGCAAAGGTCGCCGCCAGGGCCATGTCGGCGCGGGCCGCCTCGTCGTCCCCGTCCCGGACGACAACGCGGAAGGCGCGGGCGAGCAGGGTCATGGCACGCTCGGACCACAGGTCCGCGATGGGGTTGGCCCCGCAGTAGGGCACCCGCTGCTCAGGAGTCTTGCGCGGATAGTCCGAGAAGGGACGCGCCGTCCAGCTCTCCAGGGCGTGGCAGAGGATGTCCATGCCGGCGCTGGCGGTGACCCCTCGGGGCTGGGTCACCATCAGCCTCGGGTCGACCACGGCCAGCGTGGGCCGGAGCCGCTCGTGGCTGATGCCGGTCTTGACCTCGAGGGCCAGGACGTCGAGCACGCAGATCGTCGTGCTCTCCGCACCGGTGCCCGACGTCGTCGGCACCGCGATGAGTGGCAGCAGTGGCTGCTGCGGCGGCCGGGCGGCGCCGATCGGCGCGTTGACGTAGTCCATGAGGTCACCCGGATTGGTCAGCATGAGGTCGACGGCCTTGGCCGTGTCGATCGACGACCCACCGCCGATGGCCACGACCGCGTCGAACGGCCCGTCGGCTCGGGCTCGGATAATGGCCCCCGCGAGGCTTGCGTCCGTCGGCTCGACGTGGGCGGTGTCGTGCACCACCGCGTCGATGCCGTGGGCCCGGAGCTGGTCCGCCACCCGGTCGGGCCCGCCGGTGGCGAGCACGCCCGGGTCGGTCACGACGAGCGCCCGTCGGGCCCCGAGCTGTGTGAGGTCGTGCCAGATCTCGTCCGCGGCTCCCGGCCCGAAGCGCAGCCGGGGGGAGGCGTAGGTGAAGACCGTCTCACTGGCGTCGCTCATCCGCCCAGCCTCCCAGCAAGCGTGGCGCTTGCGCACGAAGCCCCTTCCGGCCTCCCCGCCCTGGGTTGAGGGCGCACCGCTGCACGCAGCCCGGGTTCAGCCGAGGCGGCGGACCCTGGGCCGTGGTCGGGGCTGGCAGACGGGGCAGGAGTAGGAGGACCGGTTCATGAACTGCTCGCGACGCATCGGCGCGCCGCAGCGGTCGCACGGCGTGCCCTCGCGACCGTAGGCGTGCAGCGACCGGTCGAAGTATCCGCTTGCACCGTTGACGTTGACGTAGAGCGCGTCGAAACTCGTGCCGCCATGGCCCAGGGCCTCGGACATGACGTCCCGAGCGTGGTCGAGAATGCGGCTCAGCGTCGGCTTGGTGAGGGTCGCGCAGATCCGCTCCCCGTGGACCTTGGCCCGCCACAACGCCTCGTCGGCGTAGATGTTGCCGATCCCGGAGATGAGCGACTGGTCGAGCAGCGCGCGTTTCACGGCGCTGTCGCGGGCCTTCATGCGGCGCACGACGGCGGCCTGGTCGAAGCTCGCCTCGAACGGATCGGGGGCGATGTGCGCCACCGCCGCGGGAACGCCGTCGAGATTGAGCGGCGAGAGAGCCAGCCCCCCAAAGGTGCGTTGGTCGACGAAGTGCAGCTGGGGGCCGTCGTCCGCGAAGTCGAAGACGGCGTGGCAGTGCTTGTCGCGGGGCAGACCCGCCGGCTTGACGAGCATCTGGCCGCTCATGCCGAGGTGGACGATCAAGGCTTCGTCGGCGTCCAGGACGAGCCACAGGTACTTGCCCCGGCGGGCAGCCGACGTCACCGTGGCACCCTTGATCCGGGCGGCCAGGTCCTCCGGCCCGGCGACGTGACGGCGCGCGACCCGCAGGCCGGTGATCTCGGCGCCCGCGATGCGGCGCCCGACGACGTGGTCCGCGAGTCCACGGCGGACCACCTCGACCTCAGGCAGCTCGGGCATCAGACCCGGCCGTGGCGATCCGACGCGCTCTCGGCGTCGGCCTCGGCGCGGGCAGACCGGCGCGCGTCCAAGGTGTGCCACGCCTCCTTGGCGGCCTTCTGCTCGGCTTCCTTCTTGCTGCGGCCACGCCCCTCGCCCAGCACCTCGTGGCCGAGGACGACGCGGGCGTGGAACTCCTTCTCATGGTCGGGGCCCTGCTCGCCGACGCGGTACTCAGGCGCACCCTGGCCGACCGCCGCAGCCACCTCCTGGAGGCTCGTCTTCCAGTCGAGGCCGGCACCCAGCGTCGCCGCCTCCTCGATGAGCGCGTCGAAGTGGTGGTGGATGAACTGCGCAGCGTGCTCGATGTCGGTCGACAGGAACACCGTCCCGATCAACGCCTCCATCGTGTCGGCCAGGATGGAGGCCTTGTCCCGACCGCCAGTGGCCTCCTCACCCTTGCCGAGCATGACGTACCCGCCGAGATCGAAGCTGCGTGCGACATCAGCAAGCGCCCGCATGTTGACGACGGCCGCTCGCAGCTTGGCGAGCTGGCCCTCGGCCAGGTCCGGATGTCCGCGATACAGGGTCTCGGTCACGACGAGCCCGAGCACCGAGTCCCCCAGGAACTCGAGGCGCTCATTGTTCGGGACTCCGCCGTTCTCATAGGCGAACGAGCGGTGTGTGAGGGAACGCAGCAGCAGCGGCTCGTCGATGTCGCGCCCGACCACCTCCTGGAGGTGGCCGAGCAAGGCATCGACGGGCCGCTGTGGGACCGCCAGAACACCCGCTTCGCCGTCGCTCAGGGGGGTGCCCACGGGCAGATCAGGCCTGGTGCTCGGTGCGCTCAGCGGCGGCGTAGTAACGGCCCTTGTAGGTGCCACACGACGGGCACGCGATGTGCGGCTGGGCCGCCGCGCCGCACTGGGGGCACGTGGTCAGAGTGGTCGGCGCAGCCTTCCAGTTCGCGCGGCGCGAACGGGTGTTGGACCGCGACATCTTCCGCTTCGGGACAGCCACGTCAGTTCCTCTTCTCTTGCGGGTCGTCCTGCAGCAGTCCGCTGAGGGCCGACCATCGGGGGTCGATCACTTCATGATGGTGGTCCGGGTCCTCGGCGAGGCGGAGACCGCACTGGGCGCACAGCCCGGGGCAGTCGTCCCGGCACACGGGTTGGAACGGCAGCGTGGGAACCAACGCGTCCCGCAGCACGGTCTCGAGGTCGACCAGGTCGTCCACCAGCTCGTACACGTCGTCCTCGTCCGAGTCGCCCGCCACCTCTCGGTGGTGCGCCGACCGATCGGTGTAGGCGAACAGCTCCTGGAATCGCGCGTCGACGTCGAGCTCGACGGGATCCAGGCACCGCACGCAGGCACCGGTCGCCGTGCCGGAGACCGAACCCGTCACCAGCACTC
Source organism: Intrasporangium sp. (assembly GCF_036566125.1). Classification (GTDB taxonomy): domain Bacteria; phylum Actinomycetota; class Actinomycetes; order Actinomycetales; family Dermatophilaceae; genus Intrasporangium. The sequence goes on along the minus strand of NZ_DATCWX010000060.1, from coordinate 31,315 downwards.
CCTCGACGACCGACTCGAGCCGCACGTCGATCTGCACCGGCGAGCCGGCCTTGATCGCGATCACCTCGGTGCCGAGGTCCTCGGGGAGCACTACCGTGCGCTGGAGCTCCTGCATCGTCCCGGGTCGCCTGCCCAGCTTCCGGGTGTCGAGCACCAGGGGCGAACGGGGATCGGGACGGTCCATGACTCCTGCACAGCGGTAGGTGTGGGTTCGGCCCGCGTCAAGGCAGACGTGGACCGACGTCCGAGTTTACCGGAGGGAATCGGTGGTCCCAAATCAGCGCATCCGCTCCTCGAGCGCGGTCAGCACCACATCCGGGACGAGGCCCGACACGTCACCGCCATAGCGGACCACCTCCTTGATCAGCGAGCTGGACACGTGCTGCAGGTCCGGGGCGGACGAGAGAAAGAGCGTCTCGACCCCCGTGAGGTGGCGGTTCATGTGGGCCATCGGCAGCTCGTAGGCGAAGTCGGTGCCGCCGCGCAGGCCCTTGATCATGGACCGCGCCCCGACCTCGCGGCAGACGTCCACGACCAGCCGGTCCGCCCAAGCAGCGATGAGCACGTTGTCCAGATGGGCCAGCGACTGCTTGAGCAGCTCCAGCCGCTCGTCGACGCTGAAGGTTCCCTGCTTCGCCTGGTTGTGCAGCACCGCGACGACCACCTCGTCGAAGAGGCCGGCGGCCCGCTCGATGATGTCCACGTGACCGTTCGTCACGGGGTCGTAGGAGCCGGGGCACACGCAGCGTCGCGGTTCGCTCGTCACGGGGCCAACCTACGCGACCCCGCCCGAGAGGGGCGGCTCCGCGAACCAGACGGCTGTCTCGCCATAGCGCTTCTCTCCCGAGAGCTCGAGCCCCGCGGGCCACGACGGCTGGGGCGATCGCGTCGACCGCTCCACCACGACAAACGCCTCCGGGGCCAGCCATCCGTGCTCCACGAGGGCCCCGAGCACGTCCGTCAGTGCCGCTTCGCTGATGTCGTAGGGCGGGTCGAGGAAGACGAGGTCCACCCTGATGCCGGCGGGCGGGCCAGCCCGGAGGACGCGCTCGACCGTGTCCGTGACGACCCGGACCCCGGGTGCGCCCACCGTGTCGATGTTGCGGGCGATGACCTTGGCAGCCTTCCGGTCGGACTCCACGAGAAGGACCCGGGACGCCCCCCGGCTCGCCGCCTCGAGTCCCAGGGCTCCAGAGCCCGCGTAGAGGTCGAGGACGTGCGTGTCGACCAGCAGGCCGCGGTGCTCGAGCCGGCTGAAGAGTGCTTCGCGGACCCGGTCCGAGGTCGGGCGAGTCATGGAGCCTGCTGGGGTTCGCAGCGTGCGGCCCCCTGCCGAGCCGCTGATGATCCTCGTCATGTCAACCTCGCTCCAGCCACACGGCCTGCTCCTCGTCGAGGCGCGTGGCCACCGCGGCGACGAGCGCCGGATGCTGCCGCAGCTCGGGATCTGCGTCGACGAGTGCAAAGGCGTCCTCCCGTGCCGCTGCGATGATCTGCTCGTCCTCCGGACGGGTGAGCCGCAGGTGGCGTACCGAGTTGACCCTCCCGCTCTGGCGGGCGCCGAGGACGTCACCCTCCCGGCGGAAGAAGAGGTCCGCCCGGGCGAGCTCGAAGCCGTCCGAGGTGCTCGCGACGGTGTCGAGGCGTTGCTTCGCTCGCTCGCCCGGGTCCGTGCTCATGAGCAGGCAGAGACCGGGCGCCGAGCCCCTGCCCACCCGGCCGCGCAGCTGGTGGAGCTGCGAGATGCCGAAGCGCTCGGCGTCGATGACGACCATGACGGTCGCGTTGGGCACGTCGACCCCGACCTCGATGACTGTTGTGGCCACGAGGACGTCGATCTCCCCGGCACCGAAGGCACGCATCGTGTCCTCCTTCGTTTCCGCGTCGAGCCTGCCGTGCAGCACCCCGATTCGTGTCCCGGCGAGCGCGGGATTGCGGCTCAGCTGATGCCACATCGTGTAGACCCCGGTGAGCGGTTCCTCAGCAGGGCGGTCCTCGCCGTCATCCGAATCCAGGGGCTCCCACTCGTCGGCGTCCTCGTCAGAGGTGTCGGACGACAGGACGGAACCGGGGTCTGGATCGCCGATGCGAGGGCACACGACATAGGCCTGGTGCCCCTTGGCCACCTCCTCCGCGACTCGCTGCCAGGTCCGGTCGACCCAGTTCGGTTTGGCCGCGTCGACGCGGTGAGTCGTGATCGGAGACCGGCCCTTGGGCAGCTCCCTCAGCGTGGCGGTCTCCATGTCCCCGAAGACGGTCATTGCGACCGTGCGCGGGATCGGGGTCGCCGTCATGACCAGCACATGCGGCGGCCGGGCTCCCTTCTCCCGCAGTGCGTCCCGCTGCTCGACGCCGAAGCGGTGCTGCTCGTCGACGACGACCAGGGCGAGATCGGCGAACTGCACGTGCTTCTGGATGAGAGCATGGGTGCCCACGACGATCCCAGCTTCCCCCGAGGCCGCGTCCAGCAACGCAGCCCTCCGGACGGAGGTGCTCTGGCTGCCCGTCAGCAGCACGACCTTGGTGCCGATGTCGCTGCCCCCGAGCATGCCGCCCATCGCCAGGTCGCCGAGCATGGCGGTGATCGACCGGTGGTGCTGTGACGCCAGGACCTCGGTCGGTGCCAGTAGCGCCGCTTGGCCACCCGAGTCGATCGCTGCGAGCATGGCCCGCAGGGCGACGATGGTCTTGCCCGAGCCGACCTCGCCCTGGAGGAGCCGGTGCATGGGCCGCTCCCGGGCGAGTTCCTGCTCGAGGAGCTCGCCGACGTCACGCTGACCATCGGTGAGCTCGAACGGCAGGCGTGCGTCGAAGGCCCCGAGCAGGCCGCCGGGTCGTGGCCGTCGCGGGGTGCCCATGACCGCCTCGGCGGCCTTCCGGCGCTGGGCCAGGATCGTCTGCAGCACGAAGGCCTCATCGAACTTGAGCCGGTGCAGGCCAGCTTTTGGAGTCTCCGTCAGCAGCGGACGATGCACCAGCTCGAGAGCCTCGCGTCGACCGAGGAGCCCCCGGCTCTCGCGGACCTCCTGCGGCAGTGGCTCGCGGAGCCGTTCCACGCGGTCGAGCGCGTTGTGCACGACCCTGCGCATCCGGAACTCGTTCAGCTTGCCCGTCGTCGAGTACACCGGCACCCAGTGGGTGCGGTAGGACTCCACCTGCCCCTCCGAGTCGTTCTCTTCAATGAGCTCGTAGTCCGGGTGGGTCAGCTGGAGGGTCCTGCCATAGGAGCCGATCTGGCCGATGAAGAACCCTCGCGCGCCCGGCTGCAGCTTGCCAACGTGACCGTAGGCGTTGAAGAACGTGACGGTCAGCTGGTTGCCCGAACCGTCGGCGAGCACGACATTGAGCATCTTGCCGCGACGGTTGCGCATCGGCCTGGTCATTGCCTGCGCGACCTCGGCCACGATGAGCACGCGGTCGCCCACCCGGAGCCCGGACAGGTCCGTGAGCTCGTTGGGCGGCAGGTAGCGTCGCGGCACCAGCTCGAGCAGCTCGCCCACGGTTCCGACGCCCTTGTTCTTGGTCAGCGCCTCGGCATCGCCCTTCTTGACGAGCTTCGTCAGGGGCGAGTCCTCGGTGAGCACGACCATGTCACTCGACCCCGATGAGCGCGGTGTAGACCGGCTGTCCCCCGTCGACCACGCTCACCTCGACCCCGCCGTGCTGCTCGCGCGCGGTCGCCTCGATCGCGGCCACGAGGCCAGCGGGGGCCGACTCGCCGAGGACGAGGGTCACCAGCTCGCCACCGCTCGACAGCAGCCGATGAGCCACCTCGCGAGCGACGACGAGCTGGTCGGAGCCGACGATGACGATGTCGCCGTCCACGACGCCGAGGACGTCGCCCGGCTCGCACGGTCCGCCGCTCGTCAGGCCGACCCGGTTGGCGATCGTGACGGCCCCATGGCGGGTTCCGGCTGCGGCCGCCTGCATGGCGACGAGGTTCGAGGTCGGCCGGGCGTCCGCCTCGAACACCGCCACGGCCGCCAACCCCTGGACGGCGGTCCGAGCCCGGACGACGAAGGCCTCGATGCCCTCGTCGGCGACAGCGCGGGCCGCTGCCGCCGCCGCGAGCTCCGTGTCTGCGTCGTTCGGCAGCACGATGACACCACGGACGCCGGTCGCGTGCTGCTGGCGAATGGCCTCGATGAACTCACCTGTCGCCGCCCGATGACCCGGACCGGAGGAGATGACCACGGCCCCGACCTCGGTGAAGATGTCGGCGATCCCGTGGCCCGCGGCACAGGCGACGACCCCGGTCAGCCTGGTCTCCTGCTCGTGACCATGCTCGTCAGCACGGTCGTGAGGATGGTCACGGCCATGGCCGTGAGCATCGCCATGGACGTCGTCGTGGGTGTGGATGGCCAGCCCGTCGTCGGTGACGAGACGAGTGATCCGGATCCGGTGCGGGCGCCCGGTCTCGACCCCGGCCTCGACGGCCGCACCCGGGTCGTCCACGTGGGCGTGGACGTTCCACTCGCCGTCGCCACCGACGACGAGGACGGAGTCGCCCAGCTCGACCAGGCGCGTGCGCAACGCGGGGATGCGGTCCTCCTCCTCGACGGAGAGCAGGTACATCACCTCGTACTCCGGGCCCATCGGCTCCCCGGACGGAACGACGTCAGCGTCGAGTGGCCGGGTCACAAGGAGTGCTCCGGACTCTGGATGGAGCCGACCCCGCCGGTCGGACGAGGACAACCCGAGGACGACTCGGCCGTCATCCCCGGCGGCGAGTCTCTCGAGGCACTCCAGGACAAGAACCAGACCGGCCCCACCCGCATCGACGACACCGGCGCGGGCGAGCACGGGGAGTTGCTCCGGCGTCCGGGCGAGCGCTTCCTGGGCGGCCTCCAGGATGCGGACGGTCGCGGCATGGAAGGCGAGGCCGTGGGCTTCCGCCGATGCCAACGCCACCGCCCGCGACACCGAGAGCATGGTGCCCTCCTTCGGATCGGTCACCCCTTGCCAGGCCCGCTCGTCGGCCCGGGCGAGGCCGGCGGCCAGGTCCTCGGCGTCGATCACGGTCCGTCCGCCGACCCCCTCGGAGAGCCCCCGGACGATCTGGCTGAGGATGACCCCCGAGTTCCCCCGAGCGGTCCAGAGCAGGTGGCCCGCGAAGTCCTTGAGCAGGTCCGCGACACTGTCCAACGGCTGATCGGCGGCCCCGGTCAGCATTCGCTCGATGGCTCCGTCGAAGGTCAGGTAGAGATTGGTACCCGTGTCGCCGTCCGGGACCGGGAAGACGTTGAGTGCATCGATCTCCGCCCGGCGCGCGGCGAAGACGGAGCGGATGAGCACGGCCCAGCGGCGCACGGCATTGACGTCGAGGACCTCGAGCGCCTCCAGCGCGCTGCGTGACCCGCGTGCCATCCGGCTCCTTCCGCTTGCGTCCAAACCGATTCGGTCCGGCCGGTTCCGTCCACTCGAGCTGATGTCCGGCAGGCTACTGCGTCGCTCCGACGCCTTGCTGCGGCGAGCCGTCTACCGTTGCCCTCGTGTCTACCCGACGGGACGGAACCGTGCACCGGAAGACCCGAGCGGATGCTCCTGAGGGCTACTTCCAGGCGGAGGCTGCCGGCCTGCGGTGGCTGGCGGAGGCGGAGTCCGACGGTGGCGCCCGCGTGGTTGAGGTGCTCGACGTGGGACCCCACCACATCGACCTGCGGCGCCTCTCGCAGGCACCGGCCACCCCGGCCGCGGCGACGGACCTCGGCCGAGCACTGGCCATCACGCACTCCACAGGAGCCGCAGCCTTCGGGACACCGCCGTCCGGCTGGCACGGGGATGCCTGGATCGGAAGGCAGCCCCAGACCAACAACCCCGAGCGTTCCTGGGGTCGCTACTTCGCCGAGCAACGGGTTCGCCCGTTCGTCCGCAAGGCCGTGGACGTGGGGCATCTGGCCGGTTCCGATGCTCGCGTGGTGGATGCCGTCTGCGATCGGATCTCCGCAGGTGCCTACGACGACGACCGGCCGCCCGCCCGGATCCACGGGGACCTGTGGGCGGGCAACGTCGTGTTCACGTCGGTGGCGGCGGTACTCATCGACCCTGCCGCGCACGGCGGCCACGGCCTGACCGACCTGGCCATGCTCGAGCTGTTCGGCTGCCCGTATCTCGAGCAGGTGCTCACGGCCTATGCCAATGCATCCGGTCTTCCCGCACGATGGAGGCGCCTGATCCCGCTCCACCAGCTCCATCCCCTCGCGACCCATACGGCCTCCCATGGGCCCGGGTATGCCGCCGGACTCGTGGCGGCAGCCCGCGCAGTGGCGTGATCTCCTCGCCGTTTTGTTCAGGTGGCACCCGGTCGGCTACTCTTGGACGGTTCCCTTCGCGCTCAGCGGGTGACGTACGCCCCGCGGGTGTGTCGAGTGCCCGAGGCGGCCCGATGGGGAGCACCAGCACTTCCGTCCACCCCGACATTCAGGAGATACCCGTGGCTGCCAACTGCGACGTCTGCGGCAAGGGACCGAGCTTCGGTCACAACATCTCGCACTCGCACCGCCGCACCAAGCGCCGCTGGAACCCCAACATCCAGCGCGTTCGGACGCTGGTGAACGGTGTGACGCCGAAGCGGATCAACGTCTGCACCTCGTGCCTCAAGGCGGGCAAGGTCGCTCGCTGACCTGACCGTCCCACGCAAGGCCGGCTCCCTCAGGGGCGCCGGCCTTCGCCATTCGTGAAGTGGTCCCAGCCGGTGTGCCGGGGACGACGCCCCTCGATGTGGACCCCGGGGGCCTCGTCAGCCCGCGGCGCACGCACCGAGCCGATGACGCGCCACCCGTCCGGAACGTCGCCGGGGAACGTGGCCAACAGGGAGTGCTCCTCTCCCCCGGCCAGGACGCAGTCCCACGCCGCTTCCTCACCGACGGCGCCGGACACTCCGGCGACCTCGGACGCCAGCGCCTCGGGGTCGAGCTCCAGGACGACACCGCTGGCCCGGGCGATGCGGCCACCGTCGCGCAACAGTCCGTCCGAGAGGTCGAGCATGGCGCTCGCCCCTGCCGCCGCTGCCTGGGGGCCGGCTTCGAGTGGCGGGGTGGCCCGCCGCTGGGTGGCAACCGCCGTCGTATGCCGCTGGGCCTGGTCCTGCTGCAAGAGCTGCAGTCCCGCTGCGGCGAGGCCGAGCGACCCGCACACGGCCAGGCGGTCGCCGTCGCGGGCGCCGGAGCGCAGCACGGGCGCTCCCGTCAGGTCGCCGAGCGCCGTGATGGACACCATGACCACTCCGGGAGGGGCTGAGGACAGGTCACCGCCCAACACGACGACACCGGCTCGATCGCAGGCCTCGGCGATGCCTCGCCCGAGATCGACGACCCAGTCCACGGAGACCATCGGATCGGTGACGAGTGTGACGAGCACGCCCGTTGGCCGACCGCCCATGGCAGCGACATCCGCGAGGTTCTGGGCGACGACCTTGTGACCGACGTCCGCCCCGGATGACCACTCGTCGAGCCAGTCCCTGCCGAGCACGACGGTGTCGGTCGTGACGATGGTCCGGTCCTTGGTGGCCAGCACGGCGGCATCGTCGCCCGGTGGGACGATGAGATCGGGCGAGGATCGAAAGAGCGGAAGGATCCGGCCGAGGACCTGCTCCTCGTCCAGACCGCGAAGCGGCGTGCCGCCAGTCAGGTTCGGACCCGGGCGGCTTGACACGAATAACACCTCTTCGTCGCACTGGGCGCCAGGCGCCCCAGTTTCCATGGGACGGAAGGTCCCATGGCACGGTAGCGTCGGGGCACGTCCCTTGGCACATCGACTCGCATTCCTTGAGTCGCGGGCTGGGTGACGCGGGAGCCGGTTCCCCCCGCCGGAGACATTGCGCAAGTCGTCCAACAGTGAGGTGACACGTGGTCCAGGCCTACATCCTGATCCAGACCGAAGTCGGCAAGGCTGCGACGGTTGCAGAGGCGATCGCCGGTATCACCGGTGTGACCCTGGCGGAGGACGTGACCGGCCCGTACGACGTCATCGCTCGTGTGGAGGCCGCGAACGTCGATGACCTCGGCCGGCTCGTCATCGCAAAGCTGCAGGACGTGCCAGGCATCACGCGGACCCTGACCTGCACCGTGGTCCACGTCTGAACCACGTCCACCGCTCCCCGCAGACACCGAGGCCGCCGCGCCGTGACGTTCGTGCCTCGTCGCCTGCCGGCGTGCATCGTGGTCTGCGCCGCCCTCTTGCTGACCACGGCCTGCGCCAGCGCCCCCGAGGTGGCGCTGGCGCCGCTCGCCGACGCGCCCGCCTGCTCCTCCATCTCCTGGCCGCAGACCGTCAGCGGGCTAGAGGCGGTCCCCACGACGCCCCAGCACCCCTCGGCGGCCGCGTGGGGCGACCCCGCGATCATCGCCCGCTGCGGGCTCCCCGCGCCTCCCCCGACGACCGAATCCTGCGTTGTCGTCGACGGGGTCGACTGGGTCGTACGTCAGCTGACCGATGGAAGCGCTGCCGTCACCTATGGACGCGAGCCGGCGATCGAGGTGCTCGTACCGCAGGAGCACGGCCCTGTGCCACTCCTCCTGCCCGCGTTCGCCGGGGCGGCTCGATCGCTGCCGGAGACGGGGCGGCACTGCAGCTGAGCGGCGCCCAGTCGCGCGGGGGGATCAACGCAAACCGGTGCGTCGCTCGAGCGCGAGGGAGATGAGCTCGTCGATGAGCTCCGTGTAGGTCAGGCCCGAAGCCGCCCACATGCGCGGGTACATCGAATGTGGCGTGAACCCGGGCATCGTGTTGATCTCGTTGACGAGGACTCGCCCGTCATCGGTGTAGAAGCAGTCCACCCTGGCGAGGCCCTCGCAACCCAGCGCCTCGAACGCCGCTGCCGCGAGGCGCCGCACCTCATCGGACACGCGAGGCGGAACGTCGGCGGGGCACGTGAGATCGACATCGGCCTCGGCGAGGTACTTGGCCTCGTAGTCGTAGAAGGCGTGGTTGTCGTGGACGGCGACCTCGCCCACCTCCGAGGTGCGCGGGCCCTCGAGTCCATGTCCCTCGAGGACGGCGCACTCGATCTCCCGGCCGCTGATGGCTGCCTCCACGACGACCTTCGGGTCATGGACCCGGGCCGCCTCGATGGCCGCCTCGAGATCGGCCGGGTCCGCGACCTTCGAGATCCCCATGGAGGACCCGGCCCTCGCCGGTTTGACGAAGAGCGGGAAGCCGAGGCCCGAACAGGCATCGAGCGCCGCCGCGCGGTCGGCCCGCCACGCCCGGTCCGTGATGACGGCATACGGCCCGATCGGCAGCCCGTGACCGGCGAACACGACCTTCATGTAGTGCTTGTCCATGCCCGCCGCCGAGGCGAACACGCCCGAGCCGACGTAGCGGATGTCGGACAGCTCGAGGAACCCCTGGAGGGTGCCGTCCTCACCGAACGGGCCATGGAGCAGGGGCAGGACGACATCGACGTTCCCGAGCTCCGTCGGCGGCTGGCCCGCCTCGAGAACGGTCAGCGCGGTCTGGCGCGTCGACAGGGGCAGCACGACGTGGGCATCGTCGGGCAGCACCTCGGGCGTGCGCCCTGCCGTGAGCTCGAACCGGGCCGGGTCATCTGCGGCGAGGACCCACTGGCCGTCCCTCGACACACCGATCGGGACGAGGTCGTACTTGTCGCGGTCGATCGCGCGCATCACCCCGGCAGCGGTGGCACACGACACCGCGTGCTCGGATGAACGGCCCCCGAAGACGATGGCGACCCGGGGCCGACGCCCGCGGTGTCCGTTGCGGGATGCGTCACCGTCCTCCGGCCGGTCCGGCTCGCTTGCCTGCACGTGCTGCTCGTCGCTGGTCATCAGACGAGCACTCTATACGCGCCGGACCGCCCGGACCCTAGGCTGACCGCGTGAGCGCGACTCGAGACCTGCACCCACACGTGCACATTGACACCTTCCTCGTCTCGGCTGGTCGGCCGCTCCCCGAGCCGGGCGCCCCGGTGAACCCACCCGTCGTCCTCTCCTCCACCTACGTCGCCGACGGCCCCGTCAACTACGCGCGCGCCGGCAACCCGACGTGGGATGCCTTCGAGGAGGCCCTCGGCGGTCTGGAGGGAGGGCGTGCTCTGGTGCACGCCTCCGGCATGGGTGCCATCTCGGCGGCCCTCTCCCTCGTGCCAGCCCGGGGCACTGTGGTGGCCCCGGACACGACCTACAACGGCACCGTGCAGCTGCTCGAGGCGCTCGAGCAAGCCGGCGGAACGGTCCGCCGCAGACACGCGAGCGACACGGCGGGATTCGTCTCGGACCTGGACGGTGCCGACCTCGTGTGGATCGAGTCGCCCACCAACCCGCTCATGGACGTCATGGACGTGCGCACCGTGCTCGACGCAGCGCGGGCGCGTGGCGTCGTCAGCGTCGTCGACAACACGCTGCCCACCCCCCTCGGCTGCCGTCCGCTGAGCCTCGGCGCCGACGTCGTCGTCCACTCCGCCACGAAGTACATCGCGGGGCACAGCGACGTCCTCCTCGGCGTCACGGTCGTGCCGGACGACAGCCGTGGCGCCGAGATCGGCGAGCGCCTCCGGCGTCATCGGACGCTGTACGGCGCGATCGCCGGGCCGCTGGAGGTGTACCTCGGCCTGCGCGGACTGCGCACCCTCGCCCTTCGCTTCGAGCGGGCCAGCGCCAACGCCGCAGAGCTCGCCGCGCGCCTGGAAGGCCATCCGGCGGTCGAGCGGGTTCGCTACCCCGGCAGCGGGGCGATGCTGTCCATCGACGTCCCCGGAGATGCCGATGCTGCCGAGCGGGTCTGCGCCGCAACGCACGTGTGGGTGCACTCGACCAGTCTTGGCGGCGTCGAGTCACAGCTGGAGCGGCGTCGCCGGCAGCCCTCCGAGCCCGAGACGGTGCCGCACAACCTCATCCGCCTCTCCGTCGGCATCGAGCATGTCGAGGACCTCTGGACGGACCTGGACCAGGCGCTGCGCGCCGCGCTCTGAACGCCGTCACACGAGTCCGTATGCCGCTGGGCTTGCCCGGCGCCCACGTGCACTCACGTGCACTGTCCTCACGTGCACTCTCGGCGCTGGGAGCGCGCGTTCGTGCGCGCGCGAGCCCAGCGGCATACGGCCTGATGGTGGCCTAGTGGCGCTCGGACTTGAGGTCGCGGGACATCAGCTTGGGCCCGACCTCCCGGGCGGGCTGCCCGTCACGGACCACTGCCACGACCTGCTCGACGATCGGCATGTCGACGTCGTGGTGCTGGGCCAGGCTGAGGATGGACTCGCACGACTTGACGCCCTCGGTGGTCTGCTTCATCTCCGCCGTCGCCTGCTCCATCGTCAGACCGCGACCGAGCTGGACGCCGAAGGAGTGGTTGCGCGAGAGCGGCGACATGCACGTGGCGATCAGGTCGCCGACTCCAGCGAGCCCGAGGAAGGTCTGGGGCTCCGCCCCGAGCGCCAGGCCGAGGCGCGTCGTCTCGGCGAGTCCCCGGGTGATGATCGTCGCCTTCGTGTTGTCGCCGAAGCCCAACCCCTCGGCCATGCCGACGGCCAGCCCGACGACGTTCTTCGTCGCACCGCAGATCTCGGTGCCGACGACGTCATGGGTCGTGTAGGGCCGGAACACCTCGGACGCGCAGGCGGCCGCGACGCGATCGGCTGCGGCGGGATCGATGCAGGCCACCGTGCTCGCCGCAGGCTGGAGCAGGGCGATCTCCTTGGCGAGGTTGGGACCGGACACGACGACGATGCGCTTTCTCGCAATCCCCGCCACCTGCTCGATGACCTCGCTCATCCGCATCGTCGTGCCGAGCTCGACGCCCTTCATGAGTGAGACGACATCGGCCTCGGCCGGGATTGCCTCGCCCCACTCGGTGAGGTTGGCCCGGAGGGTCTGCGAGGGAACGGCCAGCGCGACGATCTCGGCGCCCTGGCATGCGGCCTCCGGGTCAACCGTTGCCCGGATCGTGGCGGGCAGCCTCAGGTCGGGCAGGTAGTCGCGGTTCTGGCCGGAGTTGATCTGGTCGACGACCTCCTGGCGTCGGGCCCATATCGTCACGGTGCAGCCCGCCTTCGCCAGTAGGGAGGCGTAGGCGGTGCCCCAGCTGCCGGCGCTCATGACGGCGACCTGTGTCACGCGCCCTCCCCCTTCGTCGCACCCGGCGTGGGACGGCCGATCTCGTGGTGCTTCATCGGGTCGCCGATCTCTGGGACGCCGTGCTGGCGCGGATCGAACCGACCATGCACGTGCTCCTCACCCCGGATCTCCTCGAGCAGCTCGGTGATGCGATCCATGAGACGGTCGGTGGCCTCGCGCAGGGTCTTCGTGTCGATCGGCTTGTCGTACAGGTCAGACAGGTCGACCGGGGGACCCGCCCGTAGCTGCATCGTCTTGCGGGGGAAGAACTTTGGTCGGCGACCGTAGGGGGACAGGATCTCGTGGGGTCCCCACTGCGCCACGGGGATGAGGGGGCACCTGGTCTCGAGCGCGACGCGAGCCGCGCCGGTCTTGCCACGCATCGGCCAGAGGTCCGGGTCACGGGTGATGGTGCCCTCCGGGAAGATCGCGACCGCCTTGCCCGCCTGCACTGCGGCCACCGCAGAGCGGTAGGCCTCGGCGGCAGCCAGGGAGTTGCGATACACCGGGATCTGCCCCGACCTGCGAATCACCCAGCCCACGACCGGGATCGTGAAGAGGCTCTCCTTGGCCAGGAAGTAGGCCTCCCGCCTGTTGTCGTACATGAAGTGGGCGAAGATGAGCGGGTCGATGTAGGAGATGTGGTTCGGTGACACGACGAATCCGCCTGTCGCGGGCAGGTGGTCGACCCCCCGCCAGTCCCGCTTCGTCAGCCCCATGAGCAGTGGTCGCAGCAGGATTGCTGCCAACCGGTAGGCCAAGGGCAGCCGCGTGGCGCGCGCGCCTCTCACTCGTCGGGACCTCCTTCTGGGGCGCCCCGGGCGGGGGCGCTGGCCCTTCATCTTGTCCACCTCTCGGCGCAGTGTCGAGCGATCGAGCGGCGAGTGGGAGAATTCTCCCCAGCATGAGCGAGCCAGGCAGCGATACCCCGACCACCGGTCTTCCGCAGTGGCATCTCGTCATACCGGTCAAGGACGCCGCAGTCGGCAAGTCCCGGCTGGCGCGTGCACTGGCAGGAGTCGAGTTCGGTGCCGGTGTCGGATCCGCCCACCGCGCGGACCGCGAGACCATCGGCAGGGCCCTGGCCCGCGACACCCTGCGAGCCGCCTGCCTCACGGTGGGCCCTGCGCGGGTCGTGCTCGTCACGGCCGACGAGGTCATTGCCGCGGAGTTCCGCGACCACGGGGTGACCACGGTCCGGGACGCCGGTGTCGGCCTCAACGCGGCCGTCACTCTCGGTCTGGCACGCACGCCACCGGGTGGCAGGGTCGCCGTACTGCTCGGTGACCTGCCGGCCCTGACCCCGGCTGACCTCGGGCACGCGCTCGAGGCCGCAAGTGCGCACGGGCAGTCGTTCGTCCCCGACGCCGACGGGTCGGGGACGGTGCTCAGAGCCAGTTCCGGTGGGCCAGTCGGACACTTCACGCCCCGGTTCGGCCCGGGAAGCGCCGCGCGCCATGCCGCGGACGGCGCCGCCCGGCTCGAGCTCGACCTGCCAAGACTGCGGACGGACGTCGACGACCTGCGCTCCCTTGTCAGGGTGCTCGAGCTCGGCGCCGGGCCCTCCACCACGGCCGCTCTGGGGAGCCTCGATCTGCTTGGATGGGCGCATGCAGGCAACGGTCCACGCCTTTGATCCCATCTCGCTGACGGGCAGCGTGGTGCGTGACGACGGCGTGCTCCTGCCGTTCGACGGGTCAGCCTTCGCCACGAGCGGCCTGCGCCTGCTCAGACTGGGGCAGCGACTCACCGTGGAGGTCGCCGACAACCGTGTTGTCGCCATGCGGATCCAAGGGATCGAGCCCATCGACGGCGCCGTTTGACGGCAGCCGGGATCGACGTTCCGGGAGCCCGATGAACTCCTTGGACTCCCGGAACGAGTCCGTCAGCCGGCCGACTTGCGGGCCGCCGACCGCTTGGCCGTCGTCTTTTTGGCAGCAGTCTTCGTCGATGCTGCCCGCTTGGCGGGAGTCGCCTTCGTGGTGGACTTCGCCGTGGGCCTGGTCGCCGTCTTCGCAGCGGTGGACCTGGCAGTGGACTTGGTGGCCGTCTTCTGCGTCGCAGTCTTCGAGGCGGCCTTGGACGTTGACTTGGTTGCCGTCTTGGCGACGGTGGACTTGGCCGGCGTGGCCCTCTTGGTCGTCGCCGCCTTCGCGGGGGCGGCCTTCTTGGTCGTGGCCTTCTTCGCTGCGGCCTTGGCCGGGGTCGCCTTCTTGGCAGCGGCCTTCTTGGTCGTGCCTGTCGTGGCCGTGGCAGTGCCCGCCGAGGCCCGGGCCGCCGCAGACGCAGTCTTCGACAGCTTCTTCTGCCCGGCGACGATCTCCTTGAAGTTCGTGCCCGCCCTGAACTTGGGGATCCGCGTCTTCTTGATCTTCACCGTTTGACCGGTCTTGGGGTTGCGACCCGTTCGCGCCGCGCGGTCCGCCCGCTCGAACGTCCCGAACCCGGTGATGCCAACCTTCCCGCCTCTGGCCACCTCTCGGATGATGCTGTCGAAAACGGCCTCGAGGGCGTCCGAGGCAAGCCTGCGGCTGCCAAGCTTGACCTCCAGGGCGGCGATCAGTTCTGCCTTGTTCACGTGTTCCCTCCAGAGGACTGTCGGTGTCCCGTGACCCGACGCGCGTCCGGATCCAGTCCGGTTACAAACGACGGTAGGCCGACGGAGGGTCGAGGTCCATCATCTGGCGCCACTTTCCCGTTGTGTCGCAATGACTTTGGCGGGACGACACAGCGAGGCCGCCCGGGCGAGGCGTCCTGCGAGCCAAGCCTCAGTCGGCCGGATTCACCTGTCTCCCAAGTGGATCCCGCCCCAGATGCATCAGGCGGAGGCGTCCACCGGGATCGTCACGGGCTTGTGCGAGGGGCGTGAGCTCTCGAAGCGCGACACCTCGTCCGCGTGGCGCATCGTGAGGCCGATGTCGTCGAGTCCCTCGAGAAGGCGCCACCTCGTGTAGTCGTCGATGTCGAAAGGCGCCACGATCTCCCCCGCCGTCACCGTCCGTGCGACGAGGTCGACCGTGATCTCGGCCCCGGGGTGGTTCTCGAGGTACTTCCAGAGCAGTTCGACGTTGTCCTGCGAGACGACTGCCGTGAGCAGGCCCTGCTTGCCGCTGTTGCCGCGGAAGATGTCCGCGAAGCGCGAGCTGATGACCACGCGGAAGCCGTAGTCCATGAGGGCCCAGACTGCGTGCTCGCGGCTCGACCCCGTCCCGAAGTCCGGTCCGGCCACGAGGACCGAGCCGTTGGCATAGCTGGGGTTGTTCAGGATGAAGGCCCCGTCCCTGCGCCACGCGGAGAAGAGGCCGTCCTCGAATCCGGTGCGAGTCACACGCTTGAGGTACTCCGCCGGGATGATCTGGTCGGTGTCGACGTTGCTGCGCCGCAGCGGCACGCCGACACCCGTGTGGGTCTCGAACTTCTCCATGATCAGACCTCCTGGACGACGCGGGGCAGGGCGGCTGACAGGTCCGCGGGGCTCGAGAGCGTGCCTCGGATGGCGGTCGCGGCAGCGACGAGCGGGCTGACGAGGTGGGTTCGGCCACCCTTGCCCTGTCGTCCCTCGAAGTTGCGGTTCGACGTCGAGGCGCTCCGCTCACCGGGCGCGAGAGTGTCGGGGTTCATCCCGAGGCACATCGAGCAGCCGGGCAGGCGCCACTCGGCCCCCGCCGCGGTGAAGATGGCGTCCAGGCCCTCGGTCTCGGCCTGGAGGCGGACTCGAGCGGAACCCGGGACGACGAGCATGCGGACACCGTCGGCGACCTTGCGCCCCTTGACCACGGCCGCTGCCGCGCGCAGGTCCTCGATCCGACCGTTCGTGCAGGAACCGACGAAAACGGTGTCCACCCTGATGTCACGCAGCGGAGTGCCCGGCTCGAGGCCCATGTAGGCGAGGGCGTTCTGCGCCGCCAACCGGTCGGACTCGTCGGCGAAGGACTCGGGATCGGGCACGGACTCGCCGAGCGGTAGACCCTGGCCGGGATTGGTGCCCCACGTGACGAAGGGAGTCAGCTCCGAGGCGTCCAGCTCGACCTCTGCGTCGAAGACCGCGTCGTCATCGCTCCGCAGCGCGGACCACTCCGCCACGGCGGCGTCCCAGTCGTCACCGCTCGGGGCGTGCGGGCGGCCCTTGAGGTAGGCGAAGGTGGTCTCGTCCGGAGCGATCATGCCGGCGCGAGCGCCAGCCTCGATCGACATGTTGCACACCGTCATCCGAGCCTCCATGGAGAGGGACTCGATCGCCTCTCCGCGGTACTCGAGGACGTAGCCCTGCCCCCCACCGGTGCCGATCTTCGCGATGACGGCCAGGACGATGTCCTTGGCGGTCACGCCCTCGCCGAGCCGTCCACGGACGTTGACGGCCATGGTGCGGAACGGCTTGAGGGGCAGCGTCTGGGTCGCCAGGACGTGCTCCACCTCCGACGTGCCGATACCGAAGGCGAGCGCGCCGAATGCGCCGTGCGTCGAGGTGTGGCTGTCGCCGCAGACCACGGTCGTGCCGGGCTGGGTCAGGCCGAGCTGCGGGCCGACGACATGAACGATGCCCTGCTCGACGTCGCCCATCGAGTACAGCCGAATCCCGAACTCCGCACAGTTGCGGCGCAGCGTGTCGACCTGCACCTTCGACACCGGATCGGTGATCGGGCCCGGCGTCGTCGGGACGTTGTGGTCCTCGGTGGCCAAGGTCAGGTCCGGGCGCCGGACCGGCCGACCGGCGAGCCGGAGACCGTCGAACGCCTGGGGGCTGGTCACCTCGTGCAGGAGGTGAAGATCGATGTAGAGCAGGTCCGGCTCCCCCTCCGCACGCCGCACGACGTGCGCCTCCCACACCTTCTCGGCCAGCGTCCCGCTCATTGCTCTCCTCCACCCAAGATGACGCCAAGATCACACCCGGACGCGCGGCCAGCCGTCCACCGCGACGTCGCTCAGGTCCAGCCTCTCCCCAAAGACGGGGCGATGAATTGACGTCTCAGTGCCTGAGACGGCAATATCAGGTCATGGACAACTCTAGTGGAGTCGGCGTTCTCGACAAGGCGGCCACCGTGCTCGGCGCCCTCGAGGCCGGCCCGGCCACGCTCGCACAGCTTGTCGGTGCCACGGGACTGGCCCGCCCGACCGCCCACCGCCTCGCCGTCGCGCTCGAGCACCACCGTCTCGTCTCCCGCGACATGCAGGGCCGCTTCGTCCTCGGTCCCCGGCTCGGCGAGCTCGCATCAGCCGCCGGTGAGGACCGCCTGCTCGCCGCGGCCGGTCCCGTCCTCGGTGCCCTGCGGGACCACACCAACGAGAGCGCCCAGCTGTTCCGGCGCCAGGGCGACATGCGGATCTGCGTCGCAGCCGCGGAGCGGCCCGTCGGCCTCCGGGACTCGATCCCGGTCGGTGCAACGCTGTCCATGCTCGCCGGCTCCGCGGCGCAGGTCCTGCTCGCCTGGGAAGAGCCGGACCGGCTGCACCGGGGACTGCAGGGGGCCGCGTTCACCGCGACGGCGCTCTCCGGCGTCCGCCGCCGCGGCTGGGCGCAGAGCGTGGCCGAGCGCGAGCCAGGGGTCGCGTCGGTCTCGGCGCCGGTGCGTGGTCCGTCTGGGCGAGTCGTCGCCGCCGTCTCCATCTCCGGTCCCATCGAGCGGCTGTCGCGGCAGCCGGGGCGGCTTCATGCAGCGACGGTGGTGGCCGGCGCGAACAAGCTGACCGAGGTGCTCCGGAGGCACCACGCCCAGCAGCAACAGCAGCAACCCCAGAACGTCTGAGCGGCCGCTCTACCTGATCGAGTGAACAACTTTCGGGGCGCAAAAGCTGTTCACTCGATTGAGGGGGAGGGCGTGGGCGCGGCCCGACCCGAGTCTCGTCGCCCACATTTCCCAACCGGCGCCGGCTGCTTCTGCCACAGTGGAACTGGGAACGCGGCAACGGATTGGTCACGATCGGCGCAGAGCATTCGCACGTGACAACGTTTGTCGAGGTCATCGCGTCAGGCTGTGTGACATCTCGTTGCACGGATTGGGGACACCATGCGGTACGCACGACCTCGGGGGACGGCCCGACAAACCTTGACCGTCATAGCCCTCGGCGCATTCGCCCTGAGCACCGCGGCGTGCGGGCCGACAACGCCGGCTGACCCCGCGACGGGCAGCGCCACGACCTCCGCTGCCACATCACCAGCGACAACGCCGACGGAGCGGCCCACGACACCAACGGCCAAGCCCACGCCGACGAAGCAGCCGACGAACAAGGCCAGTACGCCGACGGCCAAGCCGACCAAGACAGCAAAGCCGAGCGAGCCCCGGCCGGAGCCGGTCGTCGTCATCCTGCGGCCGGGCGACTCCGGCCCCAAGGTCCGCGCCATGCAGGCCAGGCTCAAGCAGATCGGCTGGTTCTCCGGTGACGTCAGCAACAACTACGGGTCGCGGACCACCGAGGCCATCCGAGGCTTCCAGCGCAAGCGCGGGTTCCCGGTCACCGGCGTCACCGACGAGCGCACCTACAACCGGATCCTGTCGATGACACGCATGCCGACGGAGGACGAGCTGAACAACGTCAAGCCGGTGGCGCCCCAGCCGAGTGCGGCGGCATGGGACGTCGACAAGCGTTGCCTCACGGGCCGAGTGATCTGCATCAGCAAGTCGACGCGGTCCCTGACCTGGGTCATCGACGGCGAGGCGCAGTACTCCATGGCCGTCCGCTTCGGCAGTGAGGCCGAGCCGACGCGCGAGGGCGTCTTCGGCATCACGTGGAAGAAGGTCGACGTCATCTCGAACCTCTACCACACGCCGATGCCCTACTCGATGTTCTTCAGCGGCGGCCAGGCCATCCACTACTCCGGCGACTTCGCCCGAAACGGGTACAACGGCTCGTCACACGGCTGCGTCAACGTGCGCAACATGACGCTGCTCAAGCGGCTCTACAACGCGGCGCCCGTGGGCACGAAGGTCGTCGTCCACTGGTGACGACCGACGGCCTCCCGCCGGGCAGGCGGACCAGCCGACGACCAGCCAACGGGAGTTCCGGGGGCTGGTCGTAGGCTGTGCGAAACCCGGATGGTCCCCCAGGCGTTTCGGGGGTGCCACGACGAGGAGGTCTGATGCTCAAGGTTGGATGGAAGGCTTCGGCAGAGCAGTTCGGGCCGCGCCAGCTCGTCGACTTCACCGTGCGCGCGGAGCAGGACGGCCTCGACTCGGTCTTCATCTCCGACCACTTCCAGCCGTGGCGGCACAACGACGGCCATGCGCCCTTCGCGATGTCCTGGCTCGCGGCCGCCGGTGAGCGGACCGAGCGCGTCATCCTCGGCACCTCCGTCATGACTCCGACGTTCCGGTACAACCCGGCCGTCGTGGCCCAGGCGTTCGGGACCCTCGGTGTCCTCAATCCCGGTCGGATCGTGCTCGGCATCGGTACGGGCGAGGCCCTCAACGAGGTCGCGGTGGGCGCCGCTGGCTCCCCGTGGCCGGAGTTCAAGGAGCGCTTCGCCCGGCTCCGCGAAGCGGTCACGCTCATCCGCCGGCTGTGGACGGAGGAGCGGGTCAGCTTCGAGGGCGACTACTACACGACCCGCGACGCCACCATCTATGACCGTCCCGAGCAGCCGGTGCCCATCTACATCGCCGCCGGCGGACCGCTGGTCGCCCGCTACGCCGGTCGGTCCGGCGACGGGTTCATCTGCACGTCCGGCAAGGGGCGCGAGCTCTACGAGGACAAACTGCTCCCCGCCGTCGACGAGGGCCTGGCCAAGTCTGGGCGCACGCGCGACGACATCGACAAGCTCATCGAGATCAAGCTGTCCTACGACCGTGACGCCGACGCTGCCCTCGCCAACTGCCGCTTCTGGGCGCCGCTGTCGCTGACCGCGGAGCAGAAGCACGGCGTCGACGACCCGGTCGAGATGGAGCGGCTCGCCGACGAGCTCCCCGATGAGCACATCGCGAAGCGCTGGATCGTCACCCACGACCCCGAGGAGGCCGTGGCCCAGATCAAGCAGTACGTCGACTGGGGCTTCAACCACCTCGTCGTGCATGCCCCGGGCCACGACCAGGGCCGCTTCCTGGACCAGTTCGTCGCAGACGTCCTTCCCGGGCTGCGGGACCTCGGCTGAGCAGAGACGACTCGCCCACCTGCCCGGTTGGTTAGCGCTACTATCCAACCGAGGGAGGCACTGTGCGGATCTCGGAACTGTCGCAGCGCACCGGAGTCTCGGTGGCCACGCTCAAGTACTACCTGCGCGAGAGCCTGGTCCCTGCCGGCGTCCCCGTCAGCGCAACCCGGGCGGACTACGGCGAGTCACACGTCGAGCAAGTCCGTCTCGTCCGCGCCCTCATCGACGTGGCCGGCCTGTCGATCGAGCGCGTCCGCGAGGTCGTCCACGCCCTGTCCGACCCACCGACGTCACGGCATGAGCTCCTCGGGATCGCCCACGCCGTGCTGCGCAGCACGAGTCACGACGGCGCGGCCACCGACGCGCACGATCGCCAGCTCTCGGACCAGCTCATCGACCGGCTCGAGTGGCGAGTGCCCGACGACTCGGTCGCGCGAGCCCAGCTCGGTGCGGCCCTTGACCGGGCGCGCCGGGACGGCCTCGAGATCTCGGACGAGACGTTCGCAGTGTACGCGCGAGCCGCCCTCCTCATGGCAGACCAGGACGTGCGGGACGAGCTCGGCCTGGAGTCGGCGCCGGAGGCGCTGCGGTACGTCATCCTCGGCAACGTCCTGAGCGACCCCGTCGTCATCGGACTGCGCCGGCTGGCCCAGGAGCACGTGAGCGCGGGCAAGTTCGGCGGGAGGTGACCGGACACAGCACAAGGCCCGGATCCGAGGATCCGGGCCTTGTCACGTGGTAGCCCCGACGGGATTCGAACCCGCGCTACCGCCTTGAGAGGGCGGCGTGCTAGGCCGCTACACAACGGGGCCACGCGCTGTGCCGAGCGACTCGGCACTCGGAGAACCTTACCGTGACGATGCGATTTCTCCGAATCGGTTCGTCGGCCCGAAGGACCGCTGAACCAGAGCTGGGGTACCAGGACTCGAACCTAGAATGGCTGAACCAGAATCAGCTGTGTTGCCAATTACACCATACCCCAAGGGGGTATCACTCCCGAGCGCGCCCGAGGGGCCTTCTGCGAGGTGAACCGAGTGGGAATACTACCGGTCGACCGCCGCCACCCCAAATCGACGGTATGCCGCTGAGCTCGGTCCCAGCGCGTGCTCAGGCACGCTCGTCCCTCAGTCCGAAGAACGGCAGGGCAGCCTCCGCCCCCGACACCTCAATCGCCCGGCCGCGGCCCGATGCGCGCCATGCCGACCGTTCGAGCCTGAGGTGCTGGAGGATCTCGCTGCTGTGCTCCAGCACCGACGTGTGGGTTTCCCGGTAGCCGAGCGACCGTGACACACCGAGCGAGGCGGCGTTGGCGAGCACGGCCGAGCTCACCGCCGCCACGGCACCGAGGCGCCCGAAGGCCAGCTCGAGCACAGCGGTCCGCATCTGCTTGCCGAGGCCGGATCCGCGGGCCTCGGGGACGAGCCAGGACGACGAGTCGACCACGCGGTCGGTGCGGAACTGTGGCCCCTCGAGCCACTGCACACCGAGCACCACTCCCCCACCGTCTCGCACGACGAAGGGCAGTGCCCAGGTCTCGGGCGACCATGTGCCGAACGCACGCCAGTACCCCTGTGCCACGATCGCGCTCCTGCCGGAGCGTTCGTCGAGCCCCTCGTACGTCGTCGCCGCCGGGTCCAGCTCGACATCAGCGGGAAGAGCCCGACAGACGGCGTCGAGGTCGGCCTCGGTCATGACCCGCAGCTCCACGTCGGTGGTGCGGAGCGCCAGCCCGTGCACGGGCCAGACCTCACCGACACCGGCCATGCCCGCCGACCCTCAGAGCCTGGTCTTCACAGCGAGTCGCGCAGCGCGCGAAGGCGACTCAGGGTCGAGGTCTTGCCGAGGATCTCCATCGACTCGAAGAGCGGGGGCGAGATCCGGGCACCGGATACGGCCGTGCGCAGTGGCCCGAAGGCGAAGCGCGGCTTGATCCCCATGCCGTCGACGATCGCCTCGCGCAGCCGCGCCTCGATGGTCGGGGCGACCCATCCCCCACCGGTGCCGAGCACGCCCTCACCATGGTCGTCGATGTCGGCCAGGACCCGGATCGCGGCGTCGAGAACCTCGGCGGAGTCGTCCTTGAGCTGGGCCCGCGCGTCGTCCTGGATCTCGAGCTGGTCGTCAGCGACGAAGAACGGCAGGACCAGAGCGGGAGCCTCGGTCAGCAGGGCGATGCGCTCCTGGATCTGCGCTGCGACGAGCCTGAGCCGACCCAGTTCCCCGAGCGACGGGTTCTCGCCGATGATCCCCGCCTCGTGCAGGTAGGGCAGCAGACGGGTCGCGAACTCCCCCACCTCGAGCTGACGGATGTAGACGCCGTTGAGCCACTCGAGCTTCTTCAGGTCGAAGATCGGGCCGATCGGGTTGACCTTCGACCAGTCGAAGGTGCGGCTGAACTCCTCGAACGTGAAGACCTCAACGTCGTTCCCGTCCACGTCCTGCTGCGGCGGATAGGCCAGCAGGGCAAGGAAGTTCACCAGCGCCTCGGGCAGGTAGCCCTGCTCGCGGAACCACGTGAGCCGCGCGGCCGGGTTCTTGCGCTTGGAGATCTTGGACTTGTCGGTGTTGCGCAGCAGCGGCATGTGCGCAAACTTCGGCGGCTCGAGCCCGAGCCACTGGTAGAGCAGGATGTGCTTCGGCGTCGAGCTGATCCACTCCTCGCCACGCACGACATGAGTGATGCCCATCTCGTGGTCGTCAACGACGACGGCCAGATGATAGGTCGGGAAGCCGTCCGCCTTGAGGATGACCTGGTCGTCCGGCATGGGAGCGGACACCGTGCCGCGGATGACGTCGTCGAAGACGAGCGGCACGTTGTCGGGGATGAGCATCCGCACGACCGGCGTCTCCGTGAAGCCGGGCAGCTCTGCCCGTTCCTCCCGCGTCTTGCCGTGACAGAGGCGGTCGTAGCCGGTCGGCTGCTTCGTCTTCTGTTGCCGGTCGCGCATCTGGTCGAGGCGCTCCTTCGAGCACCAGCAGAGATAGGCGTGCCCCGCCTCGACGAGCTTGTCGACGTAGGGCCGGTAGGTGTCGAGGCGCTCGGACTGGCGATAGGGCGCGAACGGGCCACCGATGTCCGGGCCCTCGTCCCAGTGCAGACCGAGCCACGCCAGGGTGTCGTAGAGCTGTGCCTCGCTGTCCTCCCGGAAGCGGGCGCGGTCGGTGTCCTCGACGCGGAGGACGAACTGGCCGCCCTGCTGCCGGGTGAAGGCCAGGTTGAAGAGGGACATGTACGCCGTGCCGACGTGAGGGTCGCCCGTCGGCGACGGCGCCACCCTCGTCCGCACGGGACCACTCCCGTCGGACGTGCTGCGGCGGGCCCGGGGGGCCGGTCGGAACTCGACCTGCTCGTCGAGGGAGGTGGCGCCGGGAACCGAGCCCAGCGGCATACGGCCATCGGTTTGTGTGTCGCTCATGGTGCGACCAGCCTAGTGGGGCTCAGCGGCGCACAAAGGTGTTGGTCAGGGAGCCGATGCCGTCGATGTCGACGGTGACCTGCTGGCCCGGCTCGACGAGGCCGACGCCGGCCGGTGTGCCGGTGAGGATGACGTCGCCCGGCAGGAGGGTGAAGGCGGCGGAGGCGTATTCGATGATGCTGGCGACCCCGTGCACCATGTCGGCCGTCGTGCCGTCCTGCTTGACCGCTCCGTCGAGGGTCGTCGTGATCCGGAGGTCGCCCGGGTCGAGCTCGGTCTCGATCCACGGTCCGAGCGGGCAGCTCGTGTCGAAGCCCTTGGCCCGCGCCCACTGCCCGTCCGAGCGCTGCCAGTCGCGCGCCGTGACGTCGTTGGCCACGGTGTAGCCGTAGATGCACTCGGCCGCGCGCTCCGCCGTGACCCCCTTCGTGATCGTCTTGATGACGACCGCCAGCTCACCCTCGTAGGAGACCTCGGTGCTGCCGCTCGGCAGAACGACCGGGTCGAACGGCCCCACGACCGCGGTGTTGGGCTTGAAGAAGAGCATCGGCTGCTCCGGCGGAGCACTCCCGCCCATCTCCTTGACGTGGTCGGCGTAGTTCCTGCCGACCGCTACGACCTTGGAGCGCGGGATGACGGGCGCGAGGAGGCGGACGTCCTCGAGCAGGACCGGCCCGGCGCCTGACGGCTGCAACCCGACGTAGAGCGGGTCGCCCTTGAGCGGGGTGATGACCTCCTTGCCGGGGTCGCCCTGGACGATGCCGTATGCCGGGTCGTCCCCGGTCGTGTACCTCGCGATGCGCACGCGGCCAGCCTAACGATCCCCAGCGACGTCCAGCCGTATGCCGCTGGGCGGGCTCACGCTGGCAGCCGCGGTTGCCGCGTGGCCGGGTCCCCCGAAGGGAATCTCGCGGTTTCGCGGATTGTGAGCCCCTCATGGGGTATTCCTAGTCTCGCGGGGCCGGCTTCGTGGAGGGTCCGGCCCCGCAATCTCCTACCCTGCTGGGGTGAGGATCCTGGCCGAGGACGAGTGGCGCGCTCGGGTGGCCGCCCATGAGACGCGCGCGGATGCCCTCACCGCGGGTCACCGGGCGCGCCGCGTGGCCGGAGCCACGCATCCGGTCGAGGACTTCCTGTTCACGTACTACGGCTGGACGCCGGGCCGACTGCGACGCTGGCACCCGGGCGCCGGAGTGGGGCTGGCGTCCGCCGGCCCGACCCGACACGCCGCCTGGCGGTTCTACCGGCGGGCCGGCGACGTCGTGTTGGTCGACGTCGCCACCTTCCTCGAGGCGCGGGGCGACACCGTGCGGTTCGTCCGGGACCTCGTCGGACGGACCGCCGCACACCCGGGTCGGTTTGGCTGCTTCGGGCTGCACGAGTGGGCGATGGTCTACCGCCTCCCGCAGGTTGGCGTGCGGCACTCGTCGTGGCCGCTGCGGCTGGGCCAGAGCCAGACCGATGCCGTCGTCGAGGCGCACCACGTCTCGTGCTCGCACTTCGACGCATACCGGTTCTTCACGCCCGACGCGGCCCCGCGCAATGCGTTGCGTCCCACGAGAGCCAGCCAAGGGGCGTATGAGCAACCCGGGTGCCTGCACGCCGGGATGGATCTCTACAAATGGGCCATGAAGCTGTCGCCCGCGGTCGGTAGCGACCTCGCACTCGACGCGTTCGAGCTCGCACGCGAGCTCCGGGAGCTCGACATGCGCGCGTCGCCGTACGACCTCAGGGCCCTGGGCTACGAGCCGGTGCGGATCGAAACGCCGGAGGGCAAGGCGCAGTACGTCGAGGAGCAGCGACGCTTCAGCGAGCGAAGCCAGGCGCTCCGCGCGCGCCTCGTCGAGGCGATCGACGAACTCCTTGCCCTCAGTGGAGCTGCCCGCGCAGGATGATCGTGACGCCCTTGCGTCATCCGGAGCAGGGGCCGAAACGTCTCTGGGGATATGCGCAGTGGAGTCGGCCGCGTGCCGCGGCGTGAGACGGGTTCCGACGACGGAGCCCGAGCGTCCGTCGCCGCCCTCTTCGACCTGCACTACGTGGAGCTCGTGGCGACGGCACGGTTCCTCGTCGACGACAGGGAGACCGCAGAGGACATCGTCATGGAGGCGTTCCTGTCGCTCCACCGCCACTGGTCCTCGCTCCGCAACCCCAACGACGCACACCGGTACCTGCGCTCCAGCGTCCTGAACGGGTCGCGCAGCCAGCTGCGCCGACGAATGGTCCGACGACGGCACGAGGGAGCGGGCGCCGAAGACCTTGCCAGTCTCGAGGACGTCGCTGCCCATGGCGCCGATCACACCACGTTCGTCGAGGCCCTGCGGGGGCTCCCATCTCGCCAGCGGGAGGTGCTCGTCCTGCGCTACTACCTCGGAATGCAGGAGCACGAAGTCGCACAACAGCTCGGCATCGGGACCGGCTCGGTCAAGCAGCACAGCTCCCGAGGACTGGCCGCACTTGCGCACCTGCTGGAGGTGACCGCATGAACGTCGAAGACGACCTCGGCCGCCAGCTCACCGCCGCCCTCACGGCAGAAGTCGAGAAGATGGGCATCGACCGCCGAGCCGCCCGGAACCGGCTCGATCAGGAGCTGTCCACGCGCGACCGCCGGCGATTGGCACGCCGGTGGCTCGCCGCCGCGGTGGTCCTTGCGATCGCCGTGGTGGTTGCCTGGTCGGCCACGGGGCCGAACCGTGCCATGCCGGTGGCCCCGGCGCCCCCACCGAGCCCGACCACCGAGGCGACCCCTGCGGATTACAGCTGGCCCTTCCTGCTCGACCTGCCAACCCTGTCGATGTCACCGCTGCCCAGCCAGTTGGTGCCCGGATACCCGCTGATCCCGGCCTACAGCATCTCCCCGGACGGGACGCGGGTCGCCGTCGTCAAGTGCGACCTGACGGGGATGGGTTGCGAGGGAAACCCCTGGATCGCCGTGGGCAGCCTGGATGATCTGGAACTCCAGCCGCTGCCGATCCCGGACGCTCAGCTGACCGATCTCATCAGCTGGTCCCCTGACAGCACCAAGCTCCTCGTGGGTGCAACTGATGGCTCTGCCTACGCTGTCGGTGAGCTCTACCTCATCGATGTCGCCACAGGCCGTACCCGCCAAGTCACCGACATCCCGCTGGACCACGCCTGGTGGTGGTCCCTGCAGACGACCTTCTCTCCGGACGGCGCCTCGATTCTGTATGACCTCCCCCGCGGCGACGGCGACCAGGTCGGCTGGGACATCTGGTCCGCGCCGTTGACCGCAGCTGGATCCGCGAAAGGAACCAGGCTGCTGCGTGACGCGAAGGCACCCAAGGCCATCCCGGGCACGGCATCAGTCGCGTACATCACACCTGTGGTTGGCTTCTGGGAGGGCTCGGCCATCGGCATTGTCGACGGCTCGGGATCCCGACGCACGGTGGTCACCGCCCGCACAGCGATCGGAATGCTGGTGCCGTCGCCGGATGGGCGCTCGATCGCCTACGACGACGACCAGGGCGTGTGGGTCGTCGACATCGCGACGGGCGCAACACGTCGAGTGTCGTCGTCGGGAACCCCACAAGGCTGGCGCGACAGGAACACCCTCCTCATCGCCCCCTGAGTCCCCGGTACAGACCCTCCCAACGACACCTTACGACCAGCCGCCGACAGTCCATTTGGTTGCCAATTGCCTTATACCTCAAATGAATTCGCTTGTTCAGATCCTTGGAATGGCGATCCTCAAACGCTCGGCTGGACGCATGGTCGAGGAGTCAGCGGGCGGGGTGGGACCCGGGCACTCCGGCCACGTCACTGCGTCCGCCGACGTGACGAGACCCTTCGTTGGATGGGTTGCGCAGTTGGCCGCGACCTTCGCCGGCCCTTCCGGCGCCGAGGAGGTCGCCAAGGAGGGCGCGGCCCGTTTGGTCGACGTGCTGGCCGACCTGGAACGGGTGAAGGCTGCCTGCGCGGCGGCGCAAGCACGCGTCACGGCGGCGTTCGTCGAGACGCAGGCGGCCCAGGCGGCCCAGTGGCGCCAGGCTGCCAAGGACAGCGACTCGTTTGAGGCGTTCCAGGCCGCACGAGACCAGGCGCGGCGGTGCGAGTTCCAGCCCGTCGCGCTGAACCATCGCCATGACCGCGGCGAGACCCGACGCGACCGCGGTGCCTACGACCGGGCCGGCGTCGCCGCCCAGATCGGGCTCGCGCGGCACGAGTCCCCTGCTCGCGGAGCCCGGCTGACCACCACCGCCCTCGCCCTCACGAGGGACCTGCCGTTCACGCTGACCGCGCTCGAGTCTGGGGCTCTCAACGAGCGCCGGGCCGAGCTCGTTGCCAAGCTGACCTCGCACCTGGCCCCCGAACAGCGCACCCACGTCGACGCCGAGGTGATCGCTGCCAACCTTCCCGATCCTGACGGCAGCGCGGGCGCGGCGGATCCGGGGATCGCGGCGTGGGGCGACCGGCGGCTCGAGGCCGAGGTCCGCGCCGCCGCGGACCGGATCGACGCGCAGGCCGCGGTCAAGCGGGCGCGGACCGCCGAGTCCGAGCGGCGCGTGACGATCCGTCCGATCCCGGACACCATGGCCATCGTCACCGCGATCCTGCCCGTAGCACAGGCCGTTGCAGTTCAAGCCGCGCTGATGCGGGCCGCCGCGACCGCGCACGCCACCGGCGATCTCCGCAGCCGCGGCCAGGTCATGGCCGACACCCTCGTGCACCGGGTCACTCACCCCACCCCCTTGCCGACGCCCTGCACTGCAGTCACCACACAGGCATCGGACCTGCCCGGGCCTGCGACGGCCGGGCTGCCGGCCGACGTGTCGGTAGAGATACAGCTCGTTATCACCGACCGCGCCCTGCTCGCCGGGGATGACACCCCGGCACACATCCCCGGCTACGGGCCCATCCCGGCCGGCTGGGCCCGCGACTTGCTCACCGCGGACCTGATCGACGAACCCCCACCCGATGAGCCGGGACACGAGAGCCGGCAGGACTACGAGCGGCGCCGCGCGAAGATCTACCTGCGTCGCCTCTACACCCATCCGCGCAGTGGCACCCTGGTCGCAATGGACTCCAAGCGACGGCTCTTCCCCGCCGGGCTGCGCCGCTTCCTTATCGCCCGCGACGGCACCTGCCGCACCCCGTGGTGCGACGCCCCGATCCGGCACGCCGACCACGTCACCCCGCACGCCGCCGGCGGGCCCACGAGCGCCGCCAACGGGCAAGGCCTGTGCCAACGCTGCAACCACGTCAAGGACCTGCCCGGCTGGTACTCCAACGTCCTGCACGCCGGACCCACCGCGACGACCACCGCCCAAACCACTCACCGGGCCGGCGATGACGCAGGCAAGCCGCACACCGTGCAGCTCACCACCCCCACCGGGCACGGCCACATCTCAAGCGCCCCAAGCGTCCTTCCTGGCCACACGCCGTCCACACAGAAGGC
Source organism: Intrasporangium sp. (assembly GCF_036566125.1). GTDB lineage: Bacteria > Actinomycetota > Actinomycetes > Actinomycetales > Dermatophilaceae > Intrasporangium. The sequence goes on along the minus strand of NZ_DATCWX010000060.1, from coordinate 2,329 downwards.
CATCGACGAGGCCCCCGCCGACCCCGACCAGCGCCGTCGGAACATCCTTAGCGAGCACGGCTTCCAGATCCAGCGCATCGCCGCCTGACCGTCTGGAGCCGGCAGGACGACGCTGCAGTCAGGGCCGGGGAGCAACTCCCTGCCGGATGAGGCCGTACGCCAGTCCGTCGGTGAGGGCGCGCCACGACGCGGCGAGGATCGACCCGGCTACGCCGATCGTGTCCCACGACGTCTCGCCGTCCGACGTCTCGATGAGCACGCGGGTCACCGCGTCCGTCCCGTGCGAGGCGTCGAGGATGCGGACCTTGTAGTCGATCAGCTCGAGCTTCTCGATCTCGGGGTAGGCCTTCGCGAGCGCTTCCCGGAGGGCGTGGTCCAGGGCGTTGACCGGGCCGTTGCCCTCGCCGGTTGCCAGGTGCCGCGCCCCGTCGGCGTGGAGCTTGACCGTCGCCTCGGAGACCGCATCACCAGTCGCCGTGGAGTCGGTCATGACGCGCCATGACTCCACGGAGAAGTAGGTCGCACATCCCGGCTCCAATGCCTCGCGAACCATGAGCTCGACCGTTGCGTCGGCCGCATCGAAGGTCCAGCCGCGCTGCTCGAGATCCTTCACCCGCGCCAGGACGTCCACGACGATGTCCGGTCGCCCGGACAGGTCGAGCCCTGCCTCCTTCGCCTTGAGCTCGATGCTGGCGCGACCGGCCATGTCGGAGACCAGGGTGCGCATCCCGTTGCCGACCAGCTCGGGGTCCATGTGCTGGTAGAGATTCGGGTCGACCTTGAGTGCGCTCGCATGGAGGCCGGCCTTGTGCGCGAAGGCGCTGGCGCCGACGTAGGGCTGGCGACTGTAGGCGGGCACGTTGGTCACCTCACTGATGGCGTGGGCCACGTGCATCGCCTTGCGGAACGAGTCCGCGGCCATCACGTCGAGGCCGAGTTTGAACCGGAGGTTCGCCGCCACGGTGAGCAGGTCGGCGTTGCCGGTTCGCTCGCCGTAGCCGTTGACCGTTCCCTGGACGTGGGTCGCTCCGGCCCGCACGGCCGCGATCGAGTTGGCGACGGCGCACCCGGTGTCGTTGTGGCAGTGCGCGCCGACGCGAGCGCCGGTCTCGGCGATGACGTCCGCCACGACCTCCTCGATGACGTGGGGCAGCATCCCACCGTTGGTGTCGCAGAGCACGATGACGTCCGCTCCCGCGTCGTGGGCCGTCCTGACCACTGCGAGCGCGTACTCGCGGTCCAGGTGCCAGCCGTCGAAGAAGTGCTCCGCGTCGAGGAACACCCGCTTGCCCGCGGCGACGAGGTGGCTGACCGTGTCGCGCACCATGTCGAGGTTTTCCTCGAGTGTGGTCCGGAGCGCCTCCTCGACGTGTCGCACATGGGACTTCGCGACGAGACACACGACGGACGTGCCCGCATTGAGCAGTGCCGCGACAAGCGGGTCCTCGGCGGCCGAGGACCCCGCCCGTCGCGTTGCCCCGAAGGCGGCCAGCGTCGCGTGACGCAGGTGCAGCTCGGTCCGGGCCCGCTCGAAGAACTCAGTGTCCTTCGGGTTCGCTCCCGGCCAGCCGCCCTCGATGAAGTCGACCCCGAGGTCGTCGAGCAGCCCGGCGATGGCCAGCTTGTCCGACACCGACAGGTTGAGCCCCTCCTGCTGGGCGCCGTCGCGCAGGGTGGTGTCGTAGACGTGCAGCGCTTCCATGACCGTCATTGTCCTCGTGCTTGGCGATGGGTCGACGTGACGTTCCGCTCCCCGGGTTTCATTCATCCGTATGCCGCTGAGCTCGGTGTGCCTCACGGCTTTCCTCGACGGGTGGTCGGGGAAACAAAAAGACCCCCCGGGTAGGGAGGTCTGCGCGACGAGGGTCTCTCGTCGCGCTAGGTGATAATGAGCGTGCTCGTGGCAGGCCCGAGGAGGTGCGTCACAGCGTCATCGTGGCAGCCCCGTCCGATGCCCGAAACCGCCTGTCCGCATCGTGGACCCGCGACTCCAGGAGACGCGGTGGAGGATCGTGAGTGGCAGCTGTTGAGCTCGCCAATCGCTGTCAAGGGTCGAGGGCCGCGTCAACGATTGCCTGCCCACCCCGCCGTGACGCAACACCGACCTCCCGGTCACCGACGAGCGCGACCGAGCCCAGCGGCACACGACCTCGCGGCCGCCACGAGCGCCTCGAAGAGGCGGGGATCCGTCCCCTGCTCCGGGTGCCACTGGACCGCGAGCCGGAAGGGGGACGAAGGATCCTCCATCGCCTCCAACGTGCCATCGGGGGCCCAGGCGGCCGAGACGTAACCAGGATGTGTCGCCACCGACTGGTGGTGGTGGCTCGGC
>NZ_DATCWX010000154.1:0-11018 GCF_036566125.1 Intrasporangium sp. | reverse complement strand
AAGGGCCGGATCGCCGCCCTCAACGGCCTTGAGCGGGTTGATCACGAAGTCATTCGCCGCGTCGATCGGGTACGTGACCCCGGCCCACTTCTGCAGCGGGATGCCCAGGAGCTTCTGCCCTTCGGCGGCGTTGTTGTAGGGCGGCCCGTAGCCGGCCGTGCCGCTGTCTCCGGACAGCTCTGCCGCGGCCGTCGCGACGACATCGTTTGGTGCCGCCTTGGCCCAGTCCTGCAAGGAGATTGCCCTCTCGTCGGGGGAGCCGAATGCGATGGCGAGGCCGACGGTGAGCACGACGACGCCCACGAGTGCGAGGACGAACTCCTTGACCAGGTCATAGCGCCGCGTCGGGAAGGTGTGCGAGTCGGCGGTGGGGGCGGCATGACGACGTCGCGCGCGTGTGCTCATGCGACCGGCTCCTGCGCGTCGATCGGTGGCACGACGCCCTTGCGGCGCACGAGGATCACGTGGACGACTGCGATGAGGCCGACGGCAATGGGCAGCAGGACAACGTGGAAGAGCACCATCTGGGCGGTGTTGAGCACGTTGAAGTAGGCCCCGATCCCGACCGAGTTGAGCCCATCCTTCGCCTGGGTGCTGATCCACTGGCTGTCGAAGTTTGTCTGGATCAGGTAGCCGGTGAAGGCCGTAGCGATCGAGGCAAGGAACGCCACGACCCCGGTGACCCAGGTCAGGGCACGCCCACCGCGCCAGGCCGCCATCCAGAACTTGCCCCACAGGTGGATGACCATGAAGAAGAAGAAGAAGAAGAGCTCGACCGACCAGAGGTGCAGGCTGTTGACGAAGTGGCCGGTGGTCGACGTGTGCCGCCAGTCGACGCCACCGAGGCTGAGCACGCACCCCGTGACGACGATGACGACGAATGCTGCGAGCGTGAGCACCCCGAACACGTAGATCCACGACGAGACGTATGCCGGCTGGTGGTCAGGAAGCGCCTCGCCGGGCGGGACGGTGTGCTCGATCCGCGCCCGCACACGCTCGGTCCACGTCGTGGAGCTCATCGGTCCACCCCCGCACGGTCGGGCGCCTCGGCGCCCCTGGGTGGATCGGTCGCCCGCTCGCTCGGCGGCTTCGGGAAGGGGATGAGCAGCACCGCGAAGAACACGACGATCATGAGCAGGATGATGAGCAGGTTGGCGATGGAGATGTGGACGACGCCCCAGTCGAGATACGCCCCGGCACCACCCTCCGCTGCCACGAGGGACACCATGTGACGCGTCCTTTCGAGATCGGGCAGTGGAGGTGATCCCCCGGACACGCGCTGCGAATCATTCGATCGTGCAGTCGATTGTGGACGACCACGCTGAGTAGGAGAAGGGACTGCGGCTGGGAGAATCCTGTGGGTCTTGGGGGCCCTCGGCGCCCTCCGGCCGCACAGCCAGGGGCAGCCTTGCCAACCTCGCTAGGCGAGGTCGACCCGGGTTCCGCGGACCAGCACCTCACGTGGGCTGCTCAGGAGCGAGACGTCCAGGGAAAGATCGCCATCCACGATGAGTACGTCGGCGGCATACCTCTGGGCCAGCCGGCCGGTCTCTCCCCCTAAGCCGCACGCCTCCGCGGCCACCGAGGTCGCGGCTGCGAGGGCCTCGGCCACGGTGTAGCCACCCTGGACCAACTCCCCGACCGTTCGCCACGCGTTGCCGTGGCGCTTGGCCGGGCCCATGCCGGAGTCCACGCCGGTGATCACGGCGACCCCATGCTCGCGCAGACGTCTGAACACCCCGATCCGTGACAGGTAGAAGGCGTCGAAGCTGGGGATGCCCAGCCGCGCCATGAGTTCCGCGAACTGGGGTGGCGGTGCGGGCATCAGCGCGTGGAAGGCGCGGTCGTTGCCCATGGTGAGGTCGACGTAAACGCCCCGGCGGGCCACCTCGTCCAGAAGGTCGTCATCGATCCGCGGGCCCTCGGGGGTCAGGCCGCTGAAGTGCTCGATCCCGTCGACGCCTGCCGCCAGAGCGTTCTGCATGCCGATGAGCGAGTGGGCGTGCGCCACGAGCGGTAGGCCCGCGGCGTGCGCCTCGTCGGCCAGCTCGGCGAGCTCGGCGACGGTGAACTGGGCTCCCATCTGGTCCGTCCCCGGCGTCGCGAACCCACCCGATGCCATCACCTTGATGACGTCAACGCCGCGTTCGGCGTGCTGGGCGACCGCCGCACGCAGGTCCCCTTCAACCGCTCCCCCGAGGAAGTGGCAGTGTCCACCCGGAGTCGTGAGGGGTGGCCCCGAAGCGACGACGCGTGGCAGACCGTCCCGTTCCCGGAAGGCGAGGGTGCGGAAGTCGCGGTCGCCCAGGTCCCGCACGGTCGTCACCCCCGCCCGCGCGTGAGCGCGCAGCGAGTCCTCGATGACCAGGTCGATCGTCTCGCCCGGCATCGCCCCGGCGCGCTCCAGCCCTCCCAAGGTGGCGTCGGCGACGAGGTGGGTGTGGCCGTCGATCAGCCCCGGCAGCACCGTGCCGTCGTACTCCGTCACCTCGACGCGGTCCGGCACGTCGACCCGGCCAGTCTCGAGGCCAACGATCCGGTCGCCATCCAGCAGGACAGTCGCATCGCCGGACAGGAACCGGATGCCATCGAAGGCATGCGCCGCACGGATCGCGCGCATGCCAGCAACTATCTCACCGCGGACCGCGTGCCGCCCCCTCTACAGGCGGCGCAGTGATGAGCAGCGTTCAGTCGTCACCATGATCGAGGCCGGGGACCCACTCAGCCGCTTCAGCCGAGAGCGGTACCGAGGCGCCGAGGAGGCACAGCACTCCGGTGGTGCCGGCCGCGACCCGTTGAACCAGCAGATAGCGGACCGGGGTGTGGAGCCTTCGCTGGGTGCGGGAGATGACCGACCTGGGGTCGGAGAACCGCGTGGTCAGGCCCCGCATCCAGGCTCGGGTGAACGTGAAGCGCTCGTTTCGGAGCGGCTCAAGCAGCGGCTCCACCAGGTCGAGCAGCGCCTCGGCGGTCACCTCGCCGCCACGAACGAGCCCCGCCGCATTCGCCACCTCGATGAGCCGGTCGGCGTCGCGGTCGCGTCCAGCGCGCAGGAGGGCCGCCAGACGGGGCGACCATCCGGCCGGCATCGCCAGGGTCGAGCCGAAGTCGACGACCGCGAGCCGCCCGTCGTGGAGGAGCCGGAAGTTGCCCGGGTGAGGGTCGCCGTGCAGCCGACCGACCCGCGGTGGACTGGACAGCAGGAACCGGCACAGCAACAGCCCGGCCCGGTCACGTTCGGCCTTCGTACCGCGGCGGGCGATCTGCGCCACCGAGCTGCCATCGACCCACTCGGACACGAGGACATGTGCTGCGACGTCGACCACGTCCGGCACCCGGAAGTCCGGGTCGTCGCGAAAGACGTCGGCGAACGCCGCCTGTGCATCGGCCTCCTGCTCGTAGTCGACCTCAGTCATGATCCGGGCAGTCAGCTCGCTGAACAGGTCCCCGGCATCGATGCCTGGTGCTGCCATCCGCAAGACCGGCACGAGCCGGTCCAGCTGTCGAAGATCGGTCGCGAGTGCCTCTCCGGCGTGGGGGTACTGGACTTTCACGGCGACCTCGCGGCCGTCCCGCCACACCGCATGGTGCACCTGACCGATACTCGCCGCAGCCGAAGGTTGGTCGTCGAACTCGACGAACCTGCTGCGCCAGTCGCGGCCCAGCTGCTCGGCAAGCACCTGGTGGACCGTCCGCACGGGCATGGCGGGAGCAGCCTCCTGCAGCTTGGTCAGCGCCTCACCATACGGTCCCGCGAGCTGCTCGGGCAGGGCCGCCTCCATCGCGGAGAGCCACTGCCCACCCTTCATCGCTCCACCCTTGAGCTGCCCGAGGACACTGAACAGCTGCTCAGCCGTGCGCGCCTGCACCTCCTCAGCGATCACCTCAGCCGGCCGACCACCAAGCCGCTTGCCGAGACCCAGGGCCCGACGGCCCACGAACCCGGCCGGGACCGCAGCCAGCCGAAAGCCCCTCGTCAGCGCTCGGGTTGGAAGGTCGGCCATCCCTCATCGTGCCACCGAGCCCCCGGCCATGTTGTCCGGCGCGCACTCAGCACACTCAAGGAGGGCGGGAGGTGCGGAGCCGAGCGCCGGGCTGGGAGCGAGCCCAGCGGCATACGGCATCTCCCCACGTGCGAGTTGCCGCTCAGGCGGGGTCCGCGACGCCCAAGGCGAGGGCGCTCGCCTGAACCTCACTCTTGACCGAGAACACGCACATGCCGCAGTCCTGGCCGGCGCCCGTGTCGCGGCAGACCTGCGCCAAGGTCCGGGCACCCTCCCTGACCGCACGATCGACACATCGGTGGGTGACGGTTTTGCAGTGACAGATCATCATGCCGGTGCTCCTGTCGGCTGTCGTTCTGGTCAGGCGATCGCCGGGTGGCGAGCCTTAGCGCATCTCGAGAAGGTGGCGCGCCATGACGACGCGCTGGATCTGGTTCGTGCCTTCGTAGATCTGCGTGATCTTGGCGTCTCGCATCATGCGCTCGACCGGGAAGTCCTCGGTGAAGCCGTAGCCACCAAGCAGCTGCACGGCGTCCGTAGTGACCTGCATGGCCACGTCTGAGGCGTAGCACTTCGCAGCGGCGCTGAAGAAGGACAGGTCGGCGTCGTTGCGCTCTGACTTGGCCGCCGCGACGTACACCATGTGGCGTGCTGCTTCCAGTGTCATCGCCATGTCCGCGAGCATGAACTGGATGCCCTGGAAGTCGGCGATCCGCTTGCCGAATTGCTTCCGCTCCTTGACGTAGTCCAGCGCGAAGTCGAGGGCGCCTTGCGCGATACCGACCGCCTGCGCGCCGACGGTGACGCGGGTGTGGTCCAGCGTGCGCAGGGCGATCTTCAGCCCCTCGCCGGGTTCGCCGATGATCCGGTCACCGGGGATCCGCACGCTGTCGAAGTGGAGCTCGCGCGTCGGTGAGCCCTTGATGCCAAGCTTCCTCTCCTTCTCGCCGAAGGAGAAGCCGGCGTCGGACTTCTCCACCACGAAGGCGCTGACGTTCGAGCCGCGCTTGCCGTCGGGGTCGGTCACCGCGAGGACGGTGTAGTACTCGGAGAAGCCGGCATTCGTGATCCAGGACTTCTGGCCGTTGAGCACCCAGTCGTCGCCGTCGGCCATGGCTCGGGTCCGCATGGCGGCGGTGTCGCTGCCAGCCTCGCGCTCGGACAAGGCGTAGGAGAACGTCGTGGCGCCGTTGGCCAAGGGGCGCAGGTACTTCAGCTTGAGCTCCTCGGAGCCGGCCAAGATCAGTGGCGTGCTGCCCAGCTTGTTCGCTCCGGGGATCAGGGACGAGGAGGCGCACACCCGCGCGACTTCCTCGACGACGATGGCGCAGGCGACGGCGTCCGCGCCGACACCGTCGTACGCCTCCGGCACATGCGGAGCGTGGAAGTCGGAGGCGACGAGCGCGTCGTATGCCGCGGTGGGGAACGAGGCGGTCCGGTCCACCTCCGCGGCGTACGGAGCGATCTTGTCCTCTGCGACGGCGCGGACGGCCTCGCGGAGCGCCTCGTGATCCTCTGAGATCTGAAACAGGTCGAAGGTCGAAGTGGGCTTCATGGTGGGCACCTTTCTGGGCGATGGGCGCGAGCCGGTCCGGCTTCGCGGTGGGGTGTGTCGAAGGAGGGTCAGTGGGTCGGTCGATTGAGGAAGTCGGTGATGACGGGGAGCACGTCCGACGCGCTGTCGAGGAGCAGGAGGTGACCTCCGCCGTTCACGACTTCCAGGCGGGCGTTCGGGATCAGGCAGGCGATGACGCGGGCGTTCGCCAGCGGCACGATCGGGTCGTCGTCGCCATGCACGACGAGGGTCTGGATCCTCAGCCGGTGCAGCCAGGGAAGACTGCTCCATCCCGCGGTCCCGGCGAGTCGGAACATCCAAGCCTTCAGATGGGCGGGCGGCCTGAGGTCCATCTCGTGCAAGAGCTCTGGCTGCTGGCGTAACCGGCCGCCGAACACACGGCCGGCCTGCTGCTCGAGGGCCCCCAGGTCGGCATATGCCTTCGGTCTCGCGAACTGCGCCAAGATGTCCGGCCTGCCGGGCACCCCGATGTTGCCGGGCCCGGTCGAGACAAGAACGAGCCGGTCAACCCGGTCGGGAAACGACCTGGCCAGCTCCTGCGCGACCACCCCGCCGAGGCTCACGCCCAAGATGTGCGCGCGCTCGACACCGACCGCATCGAGGACCTTGGACGAGAAGCGCGCGAGGCTTCGCACCGAGTATGGCCGCTGCGGCAGGGCGGTGCTGCCGATACCAGGCGGGTCGAAGGCGATGGTCCTGAACCCGTGCAGGAACGGCAGGACGTCGTCCCACATCGGCACCTGGCTCCACAGGCCGCCGATCAGCAGCAGGGGCGGTCCTTCGCCACGAACCTGCACTCGGGTCCCGAGCCCCTCGATGACGTGGGTCGTGTCGGTGCTCATCGCTCCCTCACGTAGCGACCCGGTGCGGCCTCGATCGGCCGGTGTCGCCGGCTGCCCAGCTTCTTCGGAGCCGGGCGCTCGTCGCCCGACCTGGCCCGTGCCCACTCGGCCCAGTGCAACCACCAGGAGCCTTGGTGCTTGTCCGATCCCGCGAGCCAGCGCTCGGCGTCCAGGCCGACGGCGGGTCCGGTCCGGAAGTGCGCCTTCGGGTTGCCAGGAGGGTTGACCAGGTGCTGGATGTGCCCGCCGCCCGAAAGGATGAAGGTGGAGTCGCCGCCGAAGAGCTGGGTGGTGCGATACGCGCCCTGCCAGGGGACGAGGTGGTCGGTTTCGGCGCCGACGACGTAGGTATCGGCGCCGACGGCGCCGAGGTCGACTGGCGTGCCCAGTACGGTGAGCCCCTCAGGCGTCGCCAGCAGGTTGTCCATGGCGATGTCCAGCAGGTCACGCTGAAGGGCGCCCGACACGCGTGTCGTGTCGTTGTTCCACGCGAGGATGTCGTGCTGCGGCGGGTCCTGTCCCAACAGGTAGTTGTTGACCCACTGGTTCCAGACGAGCTCGTTCGGCCGCAGCCAGGAGAAGATCGCGGCGATGGCCCGGCCGTCGACGACATTGGTGGCTTCGGTGCCCAGTCTCGCGGCGGTATGCAGCGCGGGGTGCAGTGCGAGTCCCGCAACGTTGGGCACCGCCATGTCGAGCTGGCTGACACCGAAGCCCGCGTACGCAATCCGGTCATCGCCGATCGCGGTGAGGTGCGCCATGACAGCGGCGAGCAGCTGGCCACCGGCGCAGAGACCGACTGTGCCGACCTGCTCAGAACCGGTGATCTGCCGGATCGCGTCCGTGGCGTCCAGCAACGCCTGCGCATACGTGTCCAGGTTCCAGTCGCCGTGCTCCGGGCCGGGATTGCGCCAGCTGGTGACGAACACTTGCAGCCCCTGGCCGAGCGCGTACTCGATGAAGCTGCGGTCCTTGGCAAGATCCAGGATGTAGTGGCGGTTGATGACCGACCAGACGACCAACAGAGGCACGCTGCGCACCGTCGCGGTGGTGGGCGAGTACTGGATGACCTCCAGGACCTCGTTGCGGAACACGACCTGCCCCGCTGTCGCACCGACGTTCTCGCCGACGACGAAGGGCGTGGAGTCCACCTGTCGCGGCATTCCCCGGTTGTGCTTGACGTCGGCTGCCAGGTTGCGTCCGCCACGCACCAGGCTCATCCCGAAGGTGTCGAAGGCATGCTTGAGCGCGGTCGGGTTGCCGACGAGCGTGTTCGTCGGGGACAGGCCGGTGGCAAGGATGCCGGCGGCGAACCGTGCCCGCTCCCGGGTGGGCCAGTCGATGTCAGCGTCCTCGACCGCTGTGCCGATGGCCCGCTCGACCGCCAGGTACGCCTGGCTGAGCCTTCGGTAGACCGGGTGCGAGCACCATGCGGGGTCAGTGAACCGCCGGTCGCCCCTCTCCGGCTCGATCGTCGACCGGCCCGTCACGGCCGCTGCAACATCGAGGGCCAACGAGCCGCTCCGGTGAACGAGGTCAGGAGTCCGTGCCAACGCGGTGACGAGGGCACCGGCGCTGTTGCCGGGCGTCTGCTTCTCGGCCGACGAGCCGTTCACGAGGTACATCTGGGTCCGTTGCCGATGGTGGGCTGTTGTGTCGTCCCGGTTCGTGGTCACGACATCACCGGCTCCACCGCGTAGCGGCCTTCTTGCTCTCTGCATGGGTTCCTACCTTGAGATTCAGCGGCCGGTGACGAGAAGGATTCCGGCCAGGGAGACTCCACTGATGAAGAGAGTTCCCAGGGTTGACACGACCAGGGCGGCCCCGCTCCCGCGGAGGAGCGATGCGATCTTCACGCTGCAGCCCATCCCGAACAGGGCTGCGCCCAGTGCGGCCACCTGAACCTGGGCGATCCCCCCGAGAACGGCCTCGGGAATCACCCCGGTGCTCCGGAGCGCCACGCAGGCAAGGAATCCCAGGACGAAGAGGGGCACCAGCGGCGTACGCCTGGTCCCGCTGACGCGAGCCGGCGACGTGACCCGCTGCAGCACGCTGACGACGGCCACGACCGGGGCCAGCATGACGACACGGGTGAGCTTGACGACGATCGCGACTGCGACGATGGCCGCCCCGGCGGGACTTGCGGCAGCCACCACCTGGCCCACCTCGTGGACGCTCGCCCCCGCCCACTCGCCGAACTGAAGACCGGTGAGACCCAAGGGTCCTTGGAGCAGGGGAAGCAGGATCAGCGCCAAGGTCCCGAAGAGCGTCACCATCGCGATCCCGACGGTCACGTCCTCTTCGTCGCCAGCAGCGGTCTCCTCCATCGCTGCGATCGCCGAGGCGCCGCAGATGGCGGTTCCGGTGCCGATCAGCAGGCTGCGGGCCGGGCTCAGGCCCATCCGGCGCCCGAGCCAGGTCGTGAAGACGAGGGTCCCGACCAGGCTCACGGCGACGACCGCGATCACCGGCAGACCGAGTGCGCTGATGGACGCGAAGGAGACTGAGAACCCGAGCAGGACGACGCCGACCCGGAGCAGCCGCTTCGTCACCTGCCCGAGCTGTCGCGTCCCCGTCCGGGGAAGCAGCCCGAGGTTTGCGGCGGCCACGCCCAGGCCAATCGACCACGTGAGGATGCCGACCTGCGGGACGAGCCGGTGACCGAGCATCGCCCCACCGAGCCCGAGTGCCAGGACAGCGAAGCCCAGCACGGCGTTGAGCCAGGCCGGTCGGGGCCGCTTGAGGACCTCCACCTCACGGCTGACAGTCATCGTCATGGGATCAGTCCACCGCCAGCTCGCGCTTGAGGATCTTGCCGGTAGAGGTCATCGGCAGGGTGCTGACGAACTCGACGACGCGGGGGTACTTGTAGGCAGCCATCTGCTCCTTTCCCCAGGACAGCAGCTCCTGTGCGGACACCTCGGCCCCGGGCTCGCGGATGACGAATGCCTTGACCTCCTCGCCGTGCGAGTCGTGCGGGACGCCGACGACGGCTGCCAGCGAGACATCGGGGTGCGTCATCAGCACTTCCTCGATCTCACGGGGATACACGTTGAAGCCGCCGCGGATGATCATGTCCTTGGCGCGGTCGACGATGTAGAAGAAGCCGTCCTCGTCACGCCTGGCGAGGTCGCCCGTGCGGAACCAGCCGTCGCGCATGACCTCAGCGGTCGCCTCCGGGCGGTTGTAGTAGCCCTTCATGACATTGTGGCCACGGATCGCGATCTCTCCGATCGTGTCCGTGCCCTCGACGACGTTCCAGTTCTTGTCGACGAGCTGGCACTCGACACCCCAGATCGGCACGCCGATCGAGCCGGGACGTGGTGCGCGGTTCCGGTCAGCGAAGGTCGCGAGCGGCGACGTCTCCGACAGCCCGTAACCCTCGAGAATCTGTACGTGGAAGCGGTCCTTGAACTGACGGATGATCTCCACGGGGAGGCTGGCGCCCCCGGAGACCGCGATCCGGAGGTTCGTCGCAATGAGGTCGACGTCCACGTCGTCGGTGAGGGCGCCGAGCAGCCCCCAGTACATCGTCGGCACTCCGGCGAAGAAGGTGATCTTCTCCTTCTGCAGTAGCGCAACGGCCTTGTCCGCGTCGAACCTGGGCAGCAGGACGATCGTCGCGCCGACGGCGAAACCCGCATTCATCTGCACCGTTGAGCCGAATGAGTGGAACAGCGGCAGCGTGACCAGGTGGACCTCGTGGTCGGCAGCGCCGAACTGACGATTGCACGTGAGGGCGTTGAACAGCAGGTTGGCGTGCGACAGCTCCGCGCCCTTCGGCTGGCCGGTCGTCCCGCTGGTGTAGAGGATCACGGCAGTGTCCGTCGGCCCGGTGACGGCGGTGTCGAAGGCCGGGGGCTGATCGGCCAGCGCCGCTCCGAGCGTCTCGGCGCCGTCGATGGGCGAGTCGGCCCCTGGCGACGCGGTGATGACGAAGAACGTCTCGCAGCTGCCGGCCTGGTTGAAGCCGGCCCAGCCCTCAGCGCCCATGGGAAGCTCGGGTGTGCCCTCGAAGCACAGGTACGCCTTCGCGTCCGAGTCGTCGAGGTGGTACGCGACCTCACGCCCCTTCAGGAGCACGTTGAGCGGCACGACGACTGCGCCCGTCTTGAGGATCCCGTAGTAGACGGCTGGGAAGTGGGGCAGGTTCGGGCAGGACAGCGCCACCTTGTCACCGGGCCGTATGCCGCGGCTCACGAGCAGGTTCGCGATCTGGTTGGCGAGGGCGTTCAGGGTCTGGTAGTCGAGGCGGACGTCGCCCAGCACGACCGCATCGCGGTCCGGGTGGCGGTTGGCGCTGTCCTCGAGCAGGACGGAGAGGTTGAGCATGGTGGAGATCCTTGGTAGCTGGGGTGAGAGGAGGGCCGAGCGCGGGCGGCGCGCCGACGGCGACCGCGTCCTGGCGCGAGATCGCTCGGCTGGTCCGTCTGCCCTTTGACGGCTCGACGGGCTGTTGATTCGAAGGTAGGTGGTCAGGGCATGGAGCGCTGTACGGATTGGGACAAGGTCCTGTCCCATTGAGGTCACCGTCTACAGCCCACGCACTCAACGAATTCAGCGCACCCACCGATGGCCGGCGGGGCTGGCGGGGCG
>NZ_DATCWX010000035.1:0-12156 GCF_036566125.1 Intrasporangium sp. | reverse complement strand
CGGACCGGCCGGCGCAGCCACTCGGCCACCCGCCCGGCCACCCCCCGGGCGACCCGCCGGGTGGCCCGCCCCTGCAGCAGACCGGCTGACCTGGGCCCATGGTCGGCACCCATGATCGGCACCCATGATCGGCCCCGTGTGGTGGCCCGCGCCTGTCGAAGTGGCGATCGCGGGGCGGGCGATGGCGGAGCCACGGTGTCGTCCCACCCTGAAGTGGGCCCGTGCCCAGTAGGTTCGAGCTGGAGGATCCCGTACCTCACACCTTGGAGGGATTGGCATGTCGGACACCACGCAGTTGGTCCTCTTGATCGTCCTCGGGTTGGTCCTTGTCGCACTTATCGCCTGGTTCTTCGTCTCGGCGTCGCGACGCCGGAGAGTCGAGGATCAGCAGCGGGCCGAAGCCGCAGCGCTCCGGTCCCGCGTCGAGGAGCGACTGCCCGAGATCCAGAACGCCGAGGACCGAGCGTCCGTGACCACAGAGATCGCCCAGGACGCACGCGCAGAGGCGGACGAGAAAGCCGCCGAGGCAGCACGACTGGAGCGCCATGCCGAGAAGCACCGGACCGAGGCCGAAGAGGCCGTTCGGGAACGTGAGTCCATGGAGCGCGAAGCGGATCGGCTGGATCCAGACGTGCGTACCGACGAGGAGGGCCATCGCGTCGACCGGTCGGGGCGACGGCTCGACCAGCCCCAGGAGTCGCAGGCAGAGAGCAACGAGCCCGAGAACACGCAGCCCGACAACACGCAGCCCGACAACACGCAGTTCGGCAACACGCAGCCCGAGAACACGCAGGCGGAGGGGACGGAGCCCCAGAAGGGGGAGCGCGAGAGGCCGGCGCCAGAGGAGAGGGAGCCTGAGGAGCGGGGTGCCTTCGGACGGCCGGGCGGTGCGCCCGGGTCGGTCGCCGCGGGCGTATCGTTGGCCGGCTCAGCCATGGCGGCCGCAGCGGCTGGTCGAGCAGGCGGGCCGCAGCCCTTCACCGATGAGGACGATGAGCCGGACCTGGCTGACGCCGAGAATCCCTTTGCGGGACAGGAAGAGCCGGATACGGTGCCGGTAATGAGTGCGCACGCGATGTCCGTCGAGGGTGAGCCGGAGAACCCGGCGATGGAGACTGGCTCAGCAGAGGATGCCGACTGGGTCAACGGGCCGGTCGAGGACGTCGATGACGAGGAGCTCAGGGCGTCAGCCGCAGAGGAGACCGCCGCCGAGGACTGGATCAACGGCCCGACCGAGGCTGAGGCCGCTGTTGCAGACGTCGCCGCAGCGGGTACCGGTGCAGCGAGCACAAGTGACCCGCGAGAGGACGAAGAAATGGCCAGCGACGACGCCGACTGGGTGAACGGTCCTGTCGAGGAGGTGGACCAGGACGAGATCGATGCCTCGGCGGCCGAAGAGGCCGAGGCGGCCGACTGGATCAACGGCCCGCCGGACGACGAGCCGTCCGTGATCCAAGCCGGTGCGCGCTCGCACGTTGCCCCGGCCGACGCGACGACCCCTGAGCAGGTCTCGGTCCCCGCGCTCGAGGAAACCGACGACGTGCTCGTCGGTGGCGGCACCCCAGACGACGACCCCGGTGATCATCGAGGGCAGCCATGGTCCACAGATCTGGCGGCCGACGCGGGGACTCGCACGGCGTCGGGCACCGGCGCAGCCCAGGAGCCAGCTGTGCCAGCGGGGCTCGGCGAAGAACCCGGCGAAGCGTCCCACGTCGTCGAGAACCCGGGTCCGGTCGAGCATTCGGACGCAGCGCCTCTCCTCGATGACGCCGCGGGGACCGATGAGAGGGACGAGGGGTCGTCCGCGGGGGTGGCCCATGGGAGCGAACCCGTGGCGGCGCGGTCGCAACAGCCCTTCGGGCGCGACGAACCTCTCGACGTGGAGCCCGTTCCCGAGCCGTCGGGATCCGAGGCGCCGCCGCTCGATGAGCCAGAGGCAGCGGAGGCGCCTGAGGCAGCCGAGGAGCACACGGCAACCGACCAGGGGCCCACGCGAGAGCGCCGGATCTCGGAGTACGACGAAGTGCGCGACGGCGGTTACGGCGTGGGATCGGCGGCACCACTTGGCGACGGCGCGCAGCCGCTCGGCCACGCGGTCATGGGGTACCGGGAATCGAACACGTTCGTCGCTCCGGGCGACCCGCGCTATGACGAGGCGGAGCCCGACGTGTGGTTCTTCAACGAGGAGGCCGCGCGGCGCGCCGGCTTCAACCGCGCCGGCGAGTAGCAGTCAACAGAGCAGTTTGTCTCCCTCCACGGCAACACCAGGTCGGCGGAAGGGGGACAAGCTGCTCTTTCGATGTCAGTCCCAGGTGCGGGCGTCGACGATGCCTCCGGCCTGGCCGTCCGGGAGGGACTCGACGGTGCGGACCTCCGCAGCGAAACGCAGCCCCGACCGCACGGCGGAGCGCACGTGTTCGACGACGTCGTCGCGCGCGGTGCCGGGCTCTCCGAGGACGACCTCGCAGGCCAGCTCGTCCTTGTGGTCCACCCGATCGATGACGAAGCGCCACGCGGAGACGCCACCAAGCCCGTTCATGACGGCCGCCGCCTGGCGCGGGTGGAGGAACATGCCCTTGACCTTGACCGCCTCACCAACCCGGCCGAGCACCCCCGCGAGCCGCGCGGAGCCGTCCGCTCCGGCAATCCACGCCGACAGGTCGCCGGTGCCAAACCGGATGAGCGGATACTCGGGACGGATGAGGGTGACGACGACCTGGCCCTCGCCCTCCGCCACCGGTGCGCCCGAGTCGAGATCGCACACCTCGACCAGCACCCCCGGTGCCGGCACCAGCCCGCTCCCGGGACAGGTCTCATAGCCGATGAGTCCGACCTCGGCGGTGCCATAGGCCATGAGCACGGTCGGCACCCGCTCCTGGAGCAGCGATCGGAGCGAGTCGGGCAGCGGCTCGGCGGTGACCAGCGCCTTGTCCAGCTGCCATCGCCCCGCGTCGAGCCCGAGCTCGTCGAACCGGTCGACGAGCGCCTTGAGGTAGCTCGGCAGGCCGACGTAGGCGGTCACCCCGAGGTCCGCGATGGCCCGGGCCTGCAGGTCCTGGTTGCCGATCCCGCCCGGCACGACGGTAGCCCCGACGGCCCGGCAGCCCTCCTCGAACATCGCCCCCGCGGGAGACAGGTGGTAGCCGAAGCAGTTGAGCACCACGTCACCCGCGCCGATCCCCGCGGCGGTCAGGCCAGGCGCCCACCGCCATGGATCCGGGATGTCGAGCTCCGGCTCGTAGATCGGCCCGGGCGACTGGAAGACGCGCCGCACCACCGCGCCCTCGGCGAGCATCCCGCCGAAGGGCGGCTGCGCCTGCTGGCGCGCGAGGACCTCGTCCTTCGTCAGGACCGGCAACCCGGCGAGGTCCCCGGCAGCCAGCTGGTCGACCGACAGCCCCGCCTCCTGCATCCGCTCGGCGAAGGCGGGCACTGCTGACGCAGCCCGGCGCACGACGTCGCCGACAGCGGGGGCGAGCTCAGCGGCATACGCCTCGACTGTCGCGGTGAGGGTGCGTGAACGATCGACCGACACGGGGTCGCTCCTCTCAGAGCCAGCGCTTGCGGCGCTTGTAGTGCTTGACGTCGCGGAAGCTCTTGCGTCCGCCGGACTCGCCGAGGCCGAGGTAGAACTCCTTGACGTCCGGGTTGTCCTGCAGATCCTGGGCGCTGCCCTCGAGGACGATCCGGCCCTGCTCCATGATGTAGCCGTGGTCGGCGACCTCGAGTGCGCGCCGGGCGTTCTGCTCGATGACGAGGACGGTGAGGCCCATCTCCTCGTTGACCCGCTTGATGAATGCGAAGATCTCCTTCACGAGCAGCGGCGCCAACCCGAGAGACGGCTCGTCGAGCATGAGCAGCTTGGGCTTGGCCATCAGAGCCCGCCCGATGGCGAGCATCTGCTGTTCACCGCCCGAGAGGTAGCCGGCCACCCGCGCCCGCATGTCGCCGAGCTTGGGCAACAGGCCGTAGACGTCGGCGAGGTCGCCCTTGGTGTCGATGCGCCCGCGGAAGTAGGCGCCGGAGATGAGGTTCTCCTCGACGGTGAGGTGCTCGAAGACGTGGCGGCCCTCCATGCAGAGCGACAGCCCCAGCTTGACGCGCTCGGCGGCGTCGAGCTGCGTGATGTTCTTGCCGTTGAACAGGATCGACCCGTCGGTGACCTCGCCGTGCTCGGTCGGCAGCAGCCCCGAGACGGCCTTCAGAGTCGTCGACTTGCCGGCGCCGTTCGAGCCCAGCAGTGCCACGATCTTGCCCTCGGGCACCGCCAGCGAGAGTCCGCGGAGCACGAGGATGACGTCGTCGTAGATGACCTCGACGTTGTTGATCGTGAGCAGGTCGGTGGTGGCCGGCCCGGGCGCGCCCGCGCCGGCCACCGCTCCGCTCACGTCGATCGACGTCATGACTCCGGCGTCTGGTTGGCCGCCAGCTCGACCATCTGGCCGGCCTTGACCTCGTAGATGCCGGTGCCGGTGTTGCCCCGGTGCGAGTCGGCCGTGAACTTGACCTCACCCGAGCCCATGACGCCGCCGGTGTCGACGGCGGGCATGGTCTCGAGGGCGGCCTTGATGGCCTCGCCCGTGAGCTCCTCGCCGGCGTCCGCGATGGCCTTCTCGATGCCCTTGGCCATGACGTGCATGGTGTACCAGCCCTGCGCGTAGTGCAGCGTCTCCTTCTCGAGCGAGCTGCCCTTCGACTTGAGGTAGGTCTCGATCGCCTCGTGGCCGGGCTTCGTCGCCGTCGCAGGTGCGATTGGGGAGACGAGGACGTGGCCCTCGGCGTTGTCGGCTCCGGCGGTGGTGATGAACAGCTCGTCAGCACACCAGTTGAGGCAGACGATCTTCATGTCGAGACCCTGGCCCTTGATGTCCTTGGCCACCTGGGCCGCGGGCGACGAGACGTTCTGGATGACGATGTACTTCGCGCCCTGCGCCTTGGCCTGCGTGAGGAGGCCGACCTGGTTCGGCGTCGCCGGCATCGGGTAGGACTTGTAACCGATGTCGAGGCCCTTCTCGGAGACCCAGGCCTGGCCGTCGGCGACCGGTGCTGTCCCGAAGGGGCTGTCGTGGTGGAAGACCGCGACCTCGGCGTGGCCGCCCGCGTCCTCGGCGATCCAGTTGAGCGCGACACGCATCTGGTCGGAGTACGTCGGCGCGGCGACGAAGTTGTACGGCGACTCCTTCGGGTCGGTCAGCGGCTCGGCGTAGGAGGCCGACATGAAGGGCAGCTTGTCCGCGGAGATCTTGCTGCGCATGGCCTCGGTGTCACCCGTGCCCCAGCCCTGGATCGCGACCGCGCCGTCGTTGACGTACTTCTTGTAGAGCTCCTCGGCCGCCGGGACCTTGTAGGCGTAGTCGTTGGACATGGCCTCGATCTTGTGCCCGGAGATCCCGCCCTTGGCGTTGACGTCGTCGATGTAGCCCATCATCCCCTTGTTGTACGGGGTGCCGACGTCGCCGGTGGCGCCGGTGAGGTCGGCGATGATCCCGATCTTGATCGGCGTCTTGTCGCCGCCGTTGGCGGCGCCGGTGTCACCGTCGTCCCCACCGCCGCCGCACGCTGCGAGGGCGATGATCGCGACGGTTGACGGGATGACCGTCGCGAGTCGGGTGCGCAACTTCATGGTTTCTCCATTCATCGATCGCCGAGATGGCGCGGTGCTGCTGTCGTTTTCTTGGGTCGTATGCCGCTGGGCTCGGTCTGCGGGGTGGGCTGGCCGGGTGCCTGGTCGGGTGTGTGGTGGGGTGCCTGGTCGGCACAGCTAGTAGCGGAAGGGCCAGAAGCGGATGTAGTCCTTCAAGCGGCTCCAGATGCGGTCGAGCCCGCGTGGCTCGAAGAGCAGGAAGATGATGATCGCGAGGCCGAAGAAGGCGTTGCGGATGGCCGGGAGCTGGTCGGCGAGCGCGGGCAGGCTGCCCGAGAGCAGGTCGACAAGCTCGGTCAGCAGGGGTGGGAGCAGCCCCATGAAGATCGCACCGTAGACGGCTCCGGCGATGCTGCCGAGGCCACCGACGATGATCATCGCCAGGTAGAGGATGGACACGTCGAGGGTGAAGCGCTCCCACGTCACGGTCTCGGTGTAGTGAGCGGTGAGGGCGCCGGCGAGGCCGACGAAGCCGCTCGACAGGGCGAAGGCGGTGACCTTCGCTCGCGTGATGTTGACGCCGATGGCCTCGGCAGCAATGTCCTGGTCGCGGACCGCCATGAAGCTGCGGCCGACCGTCGTCCGGAAGAGGTTGCGGGCGATGAAGACGACCGCGATGGTGATCGCGAGCAGGAGCCAGTACCACTGCTGCTCGAAGGTGCGCCGCTCGATCTCGAAGCCGAGAACGCTGAGACGCGAGACCTCGATGAAGCCCTTGCCCTCCGTGAGGAAGTCCCACCGCCGGACGACGAACATGATGATCTCCTGCGACGCCAGCGTGGCGATCGCCAGGTAGAGACCCTTGAGCCGCAGGGCCGGCAGCCCGAAGAAGGCGCCCACGGCCGCCGTGAGGATGACGGCGACGGCGATGCTGAGCGGGGCGGGCAGCCCCGAACGCTCGGACAGGATGGCCGAGGTGTAGGCCCCGACCGCGAGGAAGCCGCCCTGGCCGAGCGAGATCTGCCCGGTGAAGCCGACGAGGATGTTGAGGCCGACGGCGCCGATGACCGCGATGAGGATCGTGTTGGCGATGGAGAGCCAGTAGTTGTCGAGGATCGACGGGGCGAGGAGCAGGAGCGCGACCATGAGGGCGAGCCGGAAGTACTCCGCCTTGGTGTGGCGCAGGCGCAGCTCCGCGGCATAGGACCGGTGGTGGATGCCGGTTGCGGTGGCAGTGGACATGCGTCAGACCCTCTCGATCCGTGTCTCGCCGAAGATCCCGTATGGCCGCACGATGAGGATCGCGACGAGCACGAGGTAGGGGACGACCTCCGCCAGGCCGGGGTCGGCGTAGCCGGAGACGTACTGCTTGAGCAGGCCGATGGTCAGGCCGCCGACGATGGTGCCCGGGATCGAGTCCAGACCGCCGAGGATGACGACGGGGAAGACCATGAGGCCGAACGCCGCGATGTTCTGGCTGACCGCGGACAGGTCGGCGAGGAGCACACCGGCGATGAGCGCGCTCAGGGCAGCGAGCACCCACGCGAGGGAGAACACCCTCCTCACCGAGATGCCCATGGTCAGCGCGGCCTGCTGGTCGTCCGCGACGGCCCGCATGGCGACGCCGTGACGGCTGCGCTGGAAGAACGCGGCGAAGGCGACGAGGACGATGGCCGCGATGCCGATGACGATGAGCCGGTTGATCGGCACGGTGGCGCCGAGCAGCTCGATGTTGCCCGTCGGCAGGATCTTCGGCGCGTCGCGGGGCGCCGTGCCGAAGAAGATCTGGATGACCGCCTTGAGGACGGAGGAGAGCCCGATCGTCACCATGATGACGCTGATGGCGGACTCGCCGATGAGCGGTCGCAGGATGAACCGCTCGACGACGACACCGAGGATGATCGCGACGATGACGCCGAAGAGGGCGGCCGCCACGAGCGGCAGGCGCAGGATGACGAACGCCGTGTAGAACATGTAGGCGCCGACGAGCAGGAACTCGCCCTGCGCGAAGTTGATGACGCGGGTGGCCTTGTAGATGAGGACGAAACCAAGTGCCGCGAGCGCCAGGAGGGCGCCGTCCGACAGGCCGTAGACGGTCAGGGAGATGAAGGTGTTCATGCGCGTCCGCTCCAGACGGGTCGGCGGCCCCGGCCCTCGGGAACCCGGAAGGTGGTCAGGTCGACGATGCGCAGGACGATCTGGCGCTCGACCCGGCTGCCGTCCTGGTAGGTGATGAGGCTGCGGATCGTGAGGTCGTCGAGGCCCTCGTCGAGCGCGGCGATGATGTCGGCATAGCGCTCGGAGATGACGTTGCGCCGGACCTTGCGGGTGCGGGTGATCTCGTCGTCATCGGGGTCGAACTGCTTGTGCAGCAGGACGAAGCGCTGGACCCGGATGCTCTCCGGGAGGTCCTCGTTGGACCGGACGATCTCCTCGGCCACGAGGTCGCGGACCTCCTGCTTGCCGGCGAGGTCGGTGTACGTCGTGTAGCTGAGGCGCTCGTGCTCGGCCCAGGCCCCGGTGGTCTGCGGGTCGATGGTGATCATCGCCGTCATGCCGCTGTCGGTGGGGAAGACGACGGCCTCCTCGACGTACGGGGAGAACTTCAGCTTGTTCTCGATGAAGGCGCTCGAGAAGCGGGTGCCGTCCTTCGTCGTGACGACGTCCTTGGCCCGGTCGATGACGACGAGATGGCCGGCGTCGTCGAGGTACCCCGCGTCACCGGTGTGCAGCCAGCCCTCCGCGTCGACCGCCTCGGCGGTCGCCTCGGGGTTGCGGTGGTAGCCACGGAAGACCGATGCAGAGCGCAGCTGGATCTCACCGGCGTCGCTGATCCGGATCTCGGTGCCGGGGATCGGCGTGCCGACGGTGGCGAAGGCGATGTCGTCATCGCGGTGGACGACCGCGATGCCGCAGATCTCCGTCTGGCCGTAGATCTGCTTGAGGTTGACGCCGATCGCGTGGAAGAAGCGGAAGACGTCCGGGCCGAGCGGCGCGCCGCCGGTGTACGCGTGGTCGATCCGGGCGAGCCCGAGCTGGTCGCGCACCGGCCGCAGGGCGAGCTGGTCGGCGAGCCACGCGACGGGGTTGAAGCGCCCGGCCCTGCCGCGGATCCGTCGCTCGGCAACCCGGTCGCCGACGGCGTAGCCCCAGCCGAAGACGGCGCGCTTGAGGCGACCGGCTTCGTCGATGCGCACCTGGACCTCCGACAGCATCGACTCCCAGATGCGCGGCGGCGAGAACATGACGTTCGGGCCGATCTCGCGCAGGTCGCTCTTCTGCGTCGAGGAGTCCTCCGGGAAGGAGAGGGTCAGGCCCTTCGAGAGCCCGCAGGCGATGGCGAGCATCTGCTCGCCGATCCACGCGAAGGGCAGGAAGGAGACGTAGCGGTCCTTCGGCCCGATGGGGTCGATCGAGGTCAGGTGCTCGGCCATGGCGAGCAGGTTGGCGTGGGAGAGCTCGGCGAGCTTCGGCTTGCTCGTCGTGCCCGAGGTCGTGCAGATGACGGCGACGTCGGCTGCCTGGCCCGCGGCCACATGCTCGTCGAGCCAGCCCGCATGGCTCTCCGCCCACTCCCGCCCGGCGGCCTCGACCTCGGTGAAGTCGCGCAGCCAGGGCTCGGTGTACTGCTCGAGGCCGTGCGGGTCGTAGTAGACGACGGTCTCGATGCGCAGCGGGCCGAGCTCACCCGCGGCCGCCTCCGCGCGCAGCCGGATCAGCTTGTCCACCTGCTCCTGGTCCTCGGCGACGACCACCTTGACGTTCGCGAGCGAGAGGATGTGGTGCAGCTCCTCGCCGATGCTCGTCGGGTAGATACCGACGACGGCCGCGCCGATGCTCTGCGCGGCGAGCTCGGCGATGAGCCACTCGGGCCGGTTGTCGCCGATCACGGCCACGATCTCGCCACGCTCCACGCCGAGGCTCCCCAGCCCGTGGGCGAAGTCGCGCACCCGCGACCAGTACTGGGCCCACGTCAGTGGCTGCCAGATCCCGTAGCGCTTCTCCTGGAGGGCGGTCGCGTCGGCCCGTTCGGTGGCGAGGCGGGCGAGCAGCCGCGGGAACGTTTCACCAGAACCCTGGCCGTATGCCGCTGAGCTCGCCACGCGCGTAGCGCGCGCTTCGCTGGTAGCCGGCTCAGCGGCATACGGCATGGTCTTGTCGCTTGTCATCAGTGCTCCTCGGCTCCGAGGTAGGCCTCGACGACCCGGGGATCGCCCTTGACCTCGTCCGGGGTCCCGTCGGCGATGAGGCGACCGAAGTCGAGGACGCTGACGCGGTTGGAGATGTCCATGACGACGGCCATGTCGTGCTCGATGAGCACGACCGTCACGCCGGCGAGCTCGTGGACGTCGAGGATGTAGCGCGCCATGTCCTCCTTCTCCTCGGAGTTCATGCCGGCCATCGGCTCGTCGAGGAGGAGAAGGGACGGCTGGAGGCACAGGGCGCGACCGAGCTCGACCCGCTTCTGGATGCCGTAGGCGAGGGAGCCGACCGGCTTGTGGCGGTGCGCCTGGAGGGAGAGCAGGTCGATGACCTCCTCGACGAGGGCGCGGTGCTCGATCTCCTGGCGGCGGGCCGGCCCGAACCAGAGCAGCGCCGCGGCGACGCTCTTGCTCATGTGGATGTGCCGACCGAGCATGAGGTTCTCGAGCACGGTGAGGTGCGAGAAGAGCTCGATGTTCTGGAACGACCGGGCGACGCCGAGCCGCGCGATCCGGTGCGGCGCCAGCTTCGTCAGCTCGTGGGTGGTGCCGGCTGAGCCGGTTGCACCGCCCGTGTGCAGCACGATGCTGCCCTGCTGTGGGTGGTAGAGCCCGCTGACGCAGTTGAGCAGGCTCGACTTTCCGGCGCCGTTGGGCCCGATGACGGCGTGGATGTGGCCCTGCGTGACGGTGAACCCGACCTCCTGGAGGGCGTGGACCCCGCCGAACCGGAGGCCGATGTCCTTGACCTCGAGCACGGGCTGGCCGGGTGGGACGGTCGAGGAGTTCAGCGAGTGCTGGTACGCCCTGGTGAGACCGGTGGTCACGCTGGGTCCCCTCCTTCGTTGGCGGCTGGACAGGTCGGACAATACGTTTCCACTATCTGGAAACGCAAGACCTCCTTGTGAAATCGTTATTCACGCGGTTACAGTCGGTTTCCGGATCGGAGTGCGATCATGGGATGGACAGGGCATGACAGGGACAGAGGAGACGCGTTGCCGTCGACGGAGCTCGGGGAGCGGGATTCGAGGGGCAGCCTCGGCACGGTCCGCAACGCCGTCACCCTGCTCGAGCTGCTCGGCGAGGGCCCGGCCTACCAGCACCTGACGGATCTGGCGGAGCGCTCGGGCATGTCGGTGCCCACGGTCCACCGGCTGCTGCGTTCGCTCGTGCTCGCCGACCTCGTTGAGCAGGACCCACGCTCGTCGCGCTACAGCCTCGGGCCCGAGCTCGTCCGGCTCTCGCAGCGCTACCTCGCGCGGTTGCCGATCCTCGGGGCACTCGCCCCCTTCCTCTCCCAGCTGCGCGACCTTGTGCGGTCGACCATCGTCGTGCAGACCCTGGTGCGCTCCGCCGTCGTCACGATCGACCGGGTCGACGGCCCGGATGCGGGCCTCTACCGTGAGGCCCACGCCGTCCCGGACGCACTGACGACGGCGACCGGCCGGCTGCTGGGGGCCCGCGCCAGTGACGACGAGTGGAAGGCGATCCTCGAGTCGTGCTCGGCGGAGCAGCGGGCCGTTGCGGAGGCCTCGAGGAACGAGTGGGCGGCGGCGCCCTGGCTCGTGGTCGAGGGTCAGACGTTCGGACCACCCAGTCATGTGGCGGTGCCACTCGTCGACGGCCAAGGTGGCATCCTCGGTGCCCTCGTCGCCACCGTGCCACCGGGGACGTCTCCGGAGGAGATCGAGGCGGTGGCGGGCCATCTGATCCGGGCCGGCGCGGCTGCCGTGAGGACCGTGGGCCATGCCTGAGCCGATCCTGGCGCCCGACGAGGACGCGTGGCGACGGGCAGCCGAGCTCGTCGAGTGGGCGGAGCCGTTCGATGCCGTGTGGGAGCCGCAGGACGGCCGGGCGCACTGGTTCCCGGGCGGCCGCCTCAATGCGTCCGTCACATGTGTGGACCGGCACGCCGCGGCCCACCCGGACCGGGTCGCCATCAGCTGGGAGGGTGAGCCCGGCGATCGGCGTGCCATCACCTATCGAGAGCTCCTCGCCGAGGTCTCGACGCTGGCGCGCGGTCTCCGGTCGATCGGCGTCCGGCCCGGCGACGTCGTCGCGCTCCACCTCGGGCTCGTCCCCGAAGCTGCCGTGGCCATGCTCGCCTGTGCCCGCGTCGGCGCGGTCCACGCCGTCCTCCCGACGCCGCTGCCAGCGGAGGCGCTCGCGGACCGGCTGGAGAGCCTCCGCGCGAAGGTGCTCTTCACCCAGGACGGTGCCTGGCGCCACGGGACGATCCTGCCGCTCAAGGTCCGCGCCGACGAGGCCCTCACGGCCGTCGCGGGCATCGAGCACACCATCGTCGTGCGGCGCACCGGCATGGACGTCGCGTGGTACGAGGGCGACCGGTGGTACCACGACCTCGTCGCG
>NZ_DATCWX010000021.1:0-5990 GCF_036566125.1 Intrasporangium sp. | reverse complement strand
CGGCAACGGCTGACCCGGGTACTGAAGGCGTTGCACGATCCTGCCGTGGCGAAGGCCCGACGGGAGAAGGCGGCGGCGCGCCGACGGCTGGCCGCCGAGCTGACCGAGGATGGGATGGGGATTCTGGCCCTGCATCTGCCGGCCGAGCAGGTCGTCGCAGTCGCCGATCGGATCGAGCAGCTGGCGCGGTCGTTGCGTCAGGCCGGAGACGAGCGGAACCTCGACCAACTGCGTGCGGACCTGGCGGCCGAGGCTCTCCTTCGGCATCAGTACGGCCCCTGCCCCGCCCACGGCATCCCCGCCAGCGACAACGCGCGCTCAATGACTGCGTCGAGTTCGGAGCCGAACGAGCAGTCGGTTGACCCAGGTGTCTGTGGGTGCGCTCCCGTGGCGCCCCTGGGTCACCCCCGAGCACGCCCGCCACGTCATCACGGCCCCGGGGTCGGTGTGGCGGTGGCTGGCCGTGGACCACGTGACCGGGAGCGCACTCGAGCTGGGCACGGACAGGTACCGGCCGACACCGGCAATGATCGAGCAGGTCCGCGCCCTGGACGGGCACTGTCGCGGCCCCGGCTGCACCGTCGACGCGCGGCGGTGCGACATCGACCACCACACCGCTTGGCCGGAGGGCCCCACGGTGGTGGGCAATCTGGGCCCGCTGGACCGGCGCCGGCACCACCAGCCCAAGACTGCCGGGCTGACCTCGTGCCAGCCGGTCGGAGAACCATCCCAGCGGGGTCTGCGATGGCGGACGCTGACGGGACGGGACTACGTCACCTACCCGAAGTCGTGGACCGAGGCGCAGCGAGACCCTGGCGCGCCGAGCCCGGGCGAAGAGCCACCGAACGAGCCTCGAGAAGATCCGCCGCCGTTCTGACCTGACGGTCCCGGCCACCCGCAGAGGTATGCCGCTGAGCTCACTGAGCCCAGCGGCATACGGCTTGGTTGTGGTGGGTCTGAATCACCAGCCGCGCTCGGCGAGACGGTGCGGCTGCGGGATCTCGTCCACGCTGATGCCCACCATGGCTTCGCCCAGGCCGCGCGAGACCTTGGCGATGACATCGGGATCGTCGTAGAAGGTCGTGGCCTTGACGATCGCCTCGGCACGCTGCGCGGGGTTGCCGGACTTGAAGATCCCGGACCCGACGAAGACGCCCTCGGCGCCGAGCTGCATCATCATCGCCGCGTCTGCGGGGGTGGCGATACCGCCTGCCGTGAACAGCACGACGGGCAGCTTGCCGTTGCGGGCCACCTCGGCGACGAGGTCGTAGGGAGCCTGGAGCTCCTTGGCGGCGACGAAGAGCTCATCCTCGGGGAGATTCTGGAGGCGGCGGATCTCGGCGCGGATCTGGCGCATGTGGGTCGTCGCGTTGGAGACGTCACCGGTGCCGGCCTCGCCCTTGGAGCGGATCATGGCCGCGCCCTCGGTGATGCGACGCAACGCCTCGCCGAGGTTCGTCGCCCCGCAGACGAACGGGACGGTGAACCTCCACTTGTCGATGTGGTTCGCGTAGTCCGCCGGGGTGAGCACCTCGGACTCGTCGATGTAGTCGACGCCCAGGCTCTGGAGGACCTGCGCCTCGACGAAGTGGCCGATCCGGGCCTTCGCCATGACGGGGATCGACACCGTGGAGATGATGCCGTCGATCATGTCCGGGTCGCTCATCCGGGAGACGCCACCTTGGGCGCGGATGTCCGCGGGAACGCGCTCGAGGGCCATGACCGCGACGGCCCCGGCGTCTTCGGCGATCTTGGCCTGCTCCGGTGTGACGACGTCCATGATGACGCCGCCCTTGAGCATCTCAGCCATGCCGCGCTTGACGCGGGTCGTGCCGGTACCGGTCTCGGGCTGGGGGTGAGACTGGGTCTCGGGAGTGGTCACGCTCGTCCTGCTTTCGTGCTCGGTTGATGCTAAGAATCGTAGGCCCATCCGAGGGGTCCCTCGACCCGCGCCAGGTCGCCACCGCCTGGGGCACGGAGCTCAGGCGACCAGGGCGGGCGGCATCTCGTCGTCGAACTCCACCGTGGGCGGCATGGGCGTGTGCCCCGCCAGGCGGAAGAGGCGTACGGCCCACTTGCGCCGCACCCGCCTGACATCGGTCACCGCGTCGTTGTGGAACCGCCTCGCGAGCGAGACGCGGGTGCAGGTCGAGCGGAGGCGGTCCAAGTGGTCGACCCCGAGAGGGCCGGCCTCGCGGATCTTCGCGCACGTGGGCTCGGTGAGCGAGTGGTGGAGGGCCTCGGTCAGGTCGTTCTCGACGACCTCGCGGATCTCGCCGTGCTCACCCGGGTTCTCCAGCGACTCGGCGGATGCGGTCGCCAGGATGAGCGACGTCGCGCCATCCAGCAGACCGCTGTTGGCGAGCTCGAGGGAGGCCTCAGCCCGCCGGACGAGCTGGGCGTCGAGCGCCGCCAAGGTGCCGGTGAGCCTGACGTGGAGCCGGTCGAGCCGTGCGGCGGTGTAGGTGAGGTACCACGCGATGATGACGAGGACGAAGAGAACTGCGAAGACCCACGAGAGGACCTCGCTCATCGGGCACCCCCACGCAGGAAGCGGTTCCACCTCGTTGGCGGCTCCGTCTGGGCCGCGAGCCGACCCTCGATCACCGTCTCGTAGACGGCGCGGATCTCGTCGGCCACGACCGACCAGTCGAAACGGTGGGCCCGCTGCTGGCCATGGGCGGCGAGGTCCCGGCGACGTTCGGGCTCCTCGAGGAGGCCGATGAGCTGGCGGGCGAGGTCGGCTGGGTCCTCGTTGCCGAACATCGCGCCTACGGCGCCGCCGTCCAGGACCCGGGAGAACGCCGGGAGATCACTGGCCAGGACGCAGGCCCCGGACGACATCGCCTCGATGAGGATGATTCCAAAGCTCTCGCCGCCGGTGTTCGGCGCGACATAGAGGTCGACCGACGAGAGGAGCGACGCCTTCTCCTCGTCGGAGACCGCCCCCAGGAACTCCGTAGCCGCACGCACGTCCTGCGGCCATCCTTCCGTGATCTCGGCTGGATCCCCGGGCCCGGCGACGAGCAGCCGCAGCCGCGGCACCTGCTGCAGGACCGTGGGCAGGGCGGCGGCCAGGACGGGCAGGCCCTTGCGTGGCTCCGCCATCCGTCCGAGGAAGGCAATCGTCGGCCGATCCGCTGTGCCCTTCCACTCCGGCCGCTTCGGCGCGGCCGCGAAGCGCTCCACGTAGACGCCATTCGGGATGACGACCGCATCTCCGCCGACGTGGGTCGTGACCGTGCGGCGAGCGTCCTCGCTCACGGCGATCCGAGCCGAGATCTTCTCCAGGGAGGGCCGGATGATCGGATAGGCCGCCTGCATCGTGCGAGACCGGAGCATCGAGGTGTGAAAGGTCCCCACGATGGGCCCGTCGGCCGCCATGAGGGCGAGGACGCTGACGCTGGGAGACATCGGCTCGTGGATATGGAGGACATCGAACCTGCCGTGGTCGAGCCACCGGCCGACCTTGGCCGCGGTGACCGGACCGAAGGCCAGTCGTGCCACGGAGCCGTTGAAGCGGACGGCGGTCGCCCGTCCCGCCGACACGACGTACTCGGGCAGCGCCGTCTCGCTGTCGGCCGGGGCGAGCACCGAGACCTCCTCGCCCTCGCCGATGAAGTGCTCGGCGAGGTCGCGGACGTGGAACTGCACCCCGCCGGGAACGTCGAACGAGTACGGGCAGACGATGCCGATTCTCATGGGCGAGTCCATCGCACGAGGGTCATGAGAGGTCCTCGACGAAGACTCGCTGGAGCATGTGCCAGCTCGACGTGTGCTGGCGAATCGTCACAGACAGGTGGTCGGCGCACTGCTGGATCAGGTCCTGCGCCTTGGCGGCCGTGGGGCCGCCGATCCGAGGCTGGAGTCGCTCGCTGAACTCGATCACCGTGCGGTAGCCGCCGAGCCCGCAGCCCTTGGGCGCCGGCTCGTAGTGAATCGCCGCGCAGTACAAGGGCGCCCCGGTGAGCAGAGAGAGGACGGCAGGCCCCTTCGCCATCCGCGCCGGGTGGCCGACGAGCTCCACCTCGACGCCGTTGCTCGTCAGGTCCCGGTCGCTCGCAAGCGCGATGACTCTGCCACCGGCGCGGGCTGTCTGGACGAGCCCGGCGAAAGGGTCGTCGCCACCCGTCAGGGGGATGATGTCCATGTCGATGGCGTTGCGGAAGGCGACGAACTCCTGGAAGACCTCCTCGGGCTTGAGTCGCTCGGCCACGGTGGTCACCGGGGCGAGGCTCCCTGCCGCCCACGCCGCTGCGAGATCGAAGTTGCCGAGGTGGCCGACGAAGACCACGACCGTCTCGCCCTTCTCGGTAAAACGGCGAGGCTCGTCATCGCCGCTGGACACGACGGCACGATCGATCTGATCCCGGGTGAGGGAGGGGAGCCGGAATGCCTCGCAGTAGTACCGCATGTAGGAGCGCATCCCGGCCCGCACGAGCGAGTCGAGCGTCTCCTCGTCAAGGTCTGGACGGGCCTTCCGGTAGTTGGCGCGAAGCCGCTCGACCCGTTTGCCGCCGCGGCGGACGGCGACGTCGGCAATCCGGTTGAAGAGTCCGTAGGCGACCGGCTCCGGGAGGGCGCGCAGCGCCCGCCAGCCGAGCTTGAAGCCGGCGACGGTGAGCTGGTCCTTGAGGTCGGGGGTTGCGTCGGCAGCGTCGGTCATGCCTCGCGCCTGGCTCAAAGGTTGACCTCTCCAGCGGCGAGGGCCTGCGAGCGCACCGTCATGATCCGTTGCAGCACGGTGACGAGGCTGGCGACGGCGAGCAGGGCGAGGACCACGCCGAGCAGGAGCGTCGAGTCGAACAGGTCCGCGAAGAAGGCGGCCACGAGCACGGCAACCAGCCGGTCGGCGCGCTCTGCGATGCCGACGGAGGCCGTGAACCCGAGACCCTCGGCCCGCGCGCGGGCGTACGAGACGACGCTGCCCAGGATGAGGCAGGCGAGTGCAAGTCCGGCCATGGCGCGGTTGTCCCCCATGCCCGCGTAGTAGAGCACCAGGCCGCCGAAGATCGCCGCATCACCGATGCGGTCGAGGGTCGAGTCGAGGTAGGCCCCCCACTTGGTCGAGCCGCCCGACTGGCGGGCCATGATCCCGTCGATGGTGTCCGAGAAGACGAAGGCAGTGATCACGAGAACGCCGATCCACAGCTCGCCACGCGGGAAGAAGTAGAGCGCGCCGACGCTGACTCCG
Source organism: Intrasporangium sp. (assembly GCF_036566125.1). Classification (GTDB taxonomy): domain Bacteria; phylum Actinomycetota; class Actinomycetes; order Actinomycetales; family Dermatophilaceae; genus Intrasporangium. Next base: position 796 of record NZ_DATCWX010000021.1, on the reverse strand, counting down.
ACCGTGCCGACGACGGTGACGATATCCGGGCTGATGCCGAGCCTGAGCAGGAGGCGGGCGATCGGGCCGAGGATCTTGGTGACCGTCGCGCGGAGGAATCTGTCGAGCATAATGAGGCCAGCCTACTGACCCGGCCAGGTGGCGAGAATGCGCCGACGGGCGTCCTCGAGCAGCACGGGGAGCGCCTTCGTCTGGCCGACGATCGGCAGGAAGTTCGAGTCGCCTCCCCACCGCGGCACGATGTGCTGGTGCAGGTGGGCCGCGACGCCGGCCCCCGCTACAGCGCCCTGGTTCATCCCGAGGTTGAAGCCGTGCGGCTCGGACGCCTTCTCGAGGGCGCGGATCGCTGCCTTGGTGAGTGCCGTGAACTCCTCAGTCTCCTCGTCGGTGAGATCGACGTAGAGGGAGACGTGGCGGTACGGACAGACGAGCAGGTGGCCCGGGTTGTAGGGGAAAAGGTTCATCACGACGTAGCAGTGGGTGCCCCTCTGCACGATGAGCCCCTCGTCGTCACTCTTGTCAGGCGCGGTGCAGAAGGGGCAGCCCGAGCCGGGTTCGTCGTTCGGCTTGTCGCCGACGATGTAGGCCATCCGGTGCGGTGTCCAGAGCCGCTGGAACCCGTCGTCGACGTGGGCGAAGGTGGCGTGGTCCTCGAGCTGGGGGTCGACGTCTGGGCTGATCTCCGGGCCCGCCTCCGAGGCTCCGTTGTCGCTGCCCTGCTCCGTCATGGCCCGCATCCTATGTCGAGTCGGCTGAGCCGCTGGCGGGCGTGTCGATTTGAGGCCGGACGGTGCCA
>NZ_DATCWX010000020.1:0-16605 GCF_036566125.1 Intrasporangium sp. | reverse complement strand
GCGGCCGCCGGCAACATGACAGTTGACGCTCCGGCAACGGCGACGCTGGGCCAGAAGGGCAGCATCGGGCTGTCCTTCACCGGACTCGCACCGGCCACGAAGTACCTCGGGTCGGTCGCCTACTCCGGCGTGGACGGGATGCCCAACCCGACGGTCGTCCGGGTGGACGTCCCCTGACGGATGCCACCCAAGAGGAAGCGGGGAGGTCCAGGCAACGGCCGGGGCCTCCCCGCTCCGCGTTCCGGCGACGATCGTCTCGGCGCCGAGGAGCTGCGTGAGCAGCTGCGGCGAGCGGTGGCAGCCGCAGCGGGCCCGCGCCGCCCGGCCGACGTCGTCGTGACCGGGACGTTGTCCCGGGCCGACGTGGAAACGCATCCGCTCGTGCTCACCGACGAGCGCGGCGAGGTGTGGGAGCTCGTCCTCCCTGCCCGCTGGTCGCTCGATGCCTCCCCCGGCGCGAGGGTCACCGTGAGGGGCGACGTCATCGACGAGGAGTCGTCGACCCAGGTCGCACCCCGCCTGCGCGTCCGGTCACTGTCTCGCGCGGACTGAGCCCAGCGGCATACGGCACTCTCTCTTCCATCATCTGAGACATAACCCATCGTTTGTTGACCGATAACTTTCGCCTATTGAAGACTCCAATGCATCCCACAGATGCGCGTCAGTGCACCGACGACAGGAGTCGCTCATGTCCAGCCCCATCCGCACCGCTACGGCCCTGACCCTCGTGTCGACCCTGGGCCTCGCGGCCTGCGCCGGCGGCGGCTCGAGTGACACTGTGGGGCAGCCGGACTCGACCAATGTCGCCGGAGTGGGGACCACTCTCAACCTCTATGCGTACGCCGTGCCAAAGGTGGCGTTCGACAGGCTCATCCCAGCCTTCCAGCAGACCCCGGCCGGGAAGGGCGTCGAGTTCCAGCAGAGCTATGGCGCCTCCGGCGACCAGAGCCGCAAGGTAGCCGCGGGCGCGGAAGCCGACTTGGTCAACTTCTCGGTCGAGCCGGACGTGAGCCGACTCGTCGACGCAGGACTCGTCGACGCGGACTGGAACGCGGACGAGCACGCCGGCATCCCGTTCGGGTCGGTCGTCACCATCGTCGTGCGCAAGGGCAACCCGAAGGGCATCACGGACTGGGACGACCTGCTCGAGCCCGGCGTCGAGGTCGTCACACCGAACCCCTTCTCGTCCGGGTCCGCCAAGTGGAACCTGCTCGCCCCTTACGCGGCCAAGAGTGAGGGCGGCACGAACGTGGACGCCGGGTTGGCCTACGTGAGCAAGCTGGTCGGCGAGCACGTGACGATCCAGCCCAAGTCCGGGCGCGAGGCGACCGAGGCGTTCCTCCAGGGCAGCGGCGACGCCCTGCTCAGCTACGAGAACGAGGCGCTCTTCATCGAGGCGAACGGCGACCCGGTCGAGCACGTCACGCCGCCCCAGACCTTCAAGATCGAGAATCCCGTCGCGGTGCTCAAGGGCAGCGAGAACCGCGCGGCGGCCGAGGCGTTCAATCAGTACCTCTACACCGCCGGGGCGCAGACGCTGCTGGCCCAGGCTGGATTCCGACCGGTCGACGAGGCTGTGGCTGCTCAGTTCGCAACGACGTTCCCGGCTCCCGCCAAGCTCTGGACGGTCGCCGACCTCGGTGGGTGGAAGGCCGTCGACTCCGAGCTCTTCAAGAAGGACGTCGGCGCGATCGCCAAGATCTACGACGCCGCGACGCAATGACCGCACCATCCGAGACGCTCGAGCGCAGGGAGGCCGCGGACGCGGCCTCCCCCTCGGCGAAGCCTGCTCAGCGCCAGCGGACCGCACGACGGCGCTGGTCGGCCGGGATCCAACCGCTCGGCGTCGGCGTCGCGACGCTCTGGCTCAGCGTCATCGTGCTGCTGCCACTGGCTGCCCTGACGGTCGCCGCCTTCGAGGATGGCTGGGCTGGCTTCTGGGAGGCGGTCACGGCGCCGGCCGCAATGGCGTCGCTGCGGATCACCGTGCTGGTGTCGGCCCTCGTCGCCGGCCTGAACGCGGTCATGGGCACCCTCATCGCCTGGGTCCTCGTCCGCGACACCTTCCCCGGACAGCGGGTCGTCAACGCGCTCATCGACCTGCCCTTCGCGCTGCCCACGATCGTCGCGAGCATCGTCCTGCTGTCGCTCTACGGCCCGAGCAGCCCGATCGGCGTCCAGCTCAACGCGACGACCTGGGGACTGGTGGTGGCCCTGGCGTTCGTCACCCTCCCCTTCGTCGTCCGCTCGGTCCAGCCGGTGCTCATCGAGGCCGATCGGGAGGTCGAGGAGGCGGCGGCCTCGCTCGGTGCTTCGAGCTGGACGACGTTCCGCCGCGTCGTCCTGCCAACGCTCGGTCCGGCCATCGCCAGCGGGACCGGTCTGGCGTTCGCACGCGCCATCGGTGAGTACGGCTCGGTCGTCCTCATCGGCGGCAACATCCCGCGCGAGACCCAGGTCGCGTCGCAGTACATCCAGCAGCAGATCGAGATCGACCGGCCCGTCAACGCGGCAGCGGTTTCCGTGGCGTTGTTGCTCATCGCCTTCGCGACGCTGTTCGTCCTGCGGGTCCTGTCGTCCCGGGCTCAGCGGCGAGAGGAGCGGGCGGCGTGAAGAGCAGCATCGGAACACGAGTTGCCCTGCGCACCATGGCGCTCGGTTACCTCGTCATCCTGATTGCCGTGCCGATCGGCGTCATCCTGTGGAGAGCCTTTGCGCCGGGCGTGGGTGCCTTCATCGCCTCCGTCTCGACTCCGGCGGGCCAGTCGGCCATCAACCTGTCGCTGCTCATCGTGGCCATCGTCGTGCCGCTCAACGTCGTCTTCGGCGTCATCACGGCACTGGCCCTGGTCCGCGGGCGATTCCGCGGGCGCGGGCTGCTGCAGGGCATCGTGGATCTGCCGTTCGCCGTCTCGCCCATCGTCGTCGGGGTGGCCCTCATCATGCTCTGGGGCACGGCCGGCTGGTTCGGGGCGCTGGACCGTGCCGGGTTCAAGGTCATCTTCGGGCTCCCCGGGATGGTCATCGCGACCATCTTCGTCACCATGCCCTTCGTCGTCCGAGAGGTCGAGCCGGTGCTGCACGAGATCGGCACGGAGCAGGAGCAGGCAGCCGCCACGCTGGGCGCGTCCGGATGGCAGACGTTCTGGCGCATCACCCTTCCAGCGATCCGGTGGGGCCTGACCTATGGCGTCGTGCTCACCGTCGCCCGGGCGCTCGGGGAGTTCGGCGCAGTGATCATGGTGTCGTCGGGCTTCCCGGGGGTGTCGCAGACCCTGACCCTGCTGGTGCACGCGCGCTACATCGACGACCACAACACGTATGGCGCGTATGCCGCCGCCACCCTCCTCATGGGCATCGCGCTCGTCGTACTGCTGCTCATGACCGTTCTCGACCGCAAGAGGAACAACCGATGATCACCGTGACGGCGGCGCGCAAGGAGTTCGGCAGCTTCACGGCGCTGGACGACGTCAGCCTCGAGATCCCCAGCGGATCACTCACCGCCCTCCTCGGCCCCAGCGGGAGCGGGAAGTCGACCCTGCTTCGGGCCATCGCCGGCCTCGAGTCACTGGACTCCGGGATCGTCACGATCGGGGGGAGCGACGTGACGAATGAGCCACCACAGCGGCGCGGGATCGGCTTCGTCTTCCAGCACTACGCGGCGTTCAAGCACCTCACCGTCCGGGACAACGTCGCCTTCGGCCTGACCATCCGCAAGCGCCCGAAGGCCGAGATCGGCGCCAAGGTCGACGAACTGCTGCACGTCGTCGGACTCGAGGGCTTCGCCGACCGCTATCCAGCGCAACTGTCCGGCGGCCAGCGGCAGCGGATGGCCCTGGCGCGGGCACTTGCCGTGGACCCGCAGGTGCTGCTCCTCGACGAGCCCTTCGGTGCGCTCGACGCCAAGGTGCGGACGGACCTGCGCACCTGGCTGCGCCGGCTCCACAACGAGGTCCACGTGACCACAGTCCTCGTGACGCATGACCAGGAGGAGGCCCTGGACGTCGCCGACCGCATCGCGGTGCTCAACCAGGGTCGGATAGAGCAGGTTGGCGACCCGGTCGCGCTCTACGACCGGCCGGCCAACGACTTCGTGATGTCCTTCCTCGGCTCGGTCGCCCGGCTCGGCGAGCAGCTCGTCCGGCCGCACGACATCGTCCTCGAGAGGAACCACGCCCTGGCCGTGGCCGAGGACGCGAAGATCCCCGGCTCCCCGGGCGTCATCAGAGCGGTGGTCGAGCGTGTGGTCCGGCTCGGCTTCGAGGTTCGCATCGACCTCCGGGCGGACTCCGGCGAGCGTTTCGCGGCCCAGATCACGCGACGTGACGCCGACGGACTCGGCTTGCGCGAGGGCGAGAAGGTGAGTGCCCGAGCCGCGCATCGATCGAGCGTCGTCGACCACGACCCGGCACTCGCCATCTGACGCTCGCGCGGATCAGGAGCAAAGCGATGGATGTCTCCGCACGCGTCGACTACGCAGTCCGGGCGATGCTGATCCTGGCCGAGGCTGCGGCCAGCGGATCGGGTCCGGTCAGCATCGAGCATCTCGCCTCGCGGCAGGACCTGCCTCGCAAGTTCCTCGAGACGATCTTCGCGGATCTGCGCCGGGCCGGGCTCGTGCTGAGCCGGCGCGGCGCTCTCGGCGGCTACGCCCTGGCCCGGCCACGCACCGAGATCAGCGTCGGGGACATCTTCCGAGCCGTGGACGGGCCACTCGCCGAGGTTCGCGGCCTGCGCCCCCAGGACACGTCGTACGTCGGGGTCGCCGAGCACCTGCCGAGCCTCTGGGTCGCGGTGCGGGCGAGCCTGCGCGAGGTCCTCGACGGCACGTCGGTGGAGGCCCTGCGCACCGGCGACCTGCCCGATCGGGTGCGCCAGCTCATCACGGCGCCCGACGCCTGGCGCAACCGCTGACCTGAACCCTGAACCGCTGGAACCTGGACCCTGAGCGCGTGCCAAGGGTCGCTTCCGGGTCGCCTACGGGCGTCCCCCAATGGGATGCGAGCGGCTGTCGGCGGACAGTAGAGGTGTCAGGAACGGTTCCTGGCACATCTCAAGGGAAGCACCACACCATGAACGACATCCAGCAGACCTTCGCCGACAACGGCTTCGTCCGACCCCGCGAGGATCGAGTGCTGGCCGGTGTCTGCGCCGGCCTCGGAAGGCGATTCGGCTTGGCACCGTGGCCGGCCCGAATCCTGTTCATCCTCATCCTCCTCGTCCTCCCCGGAAGCCAGATCCTGGTCTACCCGATCCTCGCGATCCTCATGCCGTCCGAGCAGTCGGTCATGGATCGTCCGCGCTACCCGGGCCCGACAACCGCGTGAGCCGCTGGTAGCGCCAGTGGCGCACCAGGTCCCGCCTTGGCTCGCGCCCGGGCCGGCTCGGGCCAGACGGAAGCGGTCACCGCGACGGTGACCTCGAGCGTGAGACCGTCGCCCGCGCAGCTCACCAGGTCGGCATCGTTGATCCCGGCCACTCGGTGGGCCGTGGCACAGGCTCCATCCACCGACGCCCCGTCGCGCAGCCGGGCGGCTCCCGCGAGCGCTGCCAGGTCGGCAGCAAGGCGGGCGCGGTGGCTCGCGACAACCGCACTTGCCAGGACCACCCCGCCCACCGTCATCGCGAGCAGGACCGCGACGAGGCCAAGCACGAGCACGGTCGCGGCACCACGGTCAGAGGTCGAGCCCAATGCCCGGGCGGATGGCATGCGCAGCCACCGCCCGGCCACTGGCGTCTCGGGAGACTCTGCCATCGACGCCGACCTCATCCGCCGATGCCTTCCTCGATCGGCGTCCGCGCCGTTGCGCTGACCGACCACGAGGGCACCACGCCGCCCCAACCACCGACCCGGGCGCGCACGGTGACCACCGCGTCACCGCCGTGCCGCGCCACGGTGACGACGGCGCCGTCCGGGGCGCCGCGTCGCGCCAGATCGTGCACCCGTCCGGGCGAGTCTCCACGCGCTGCAGCACGGCTGCCGAGCAGCGCCGCATCCACGCACCGGACCTGCTCGACCGCGGCGTTCAGGCCGGCCAGGCAGGCGACGAGGACCAGGACGACGACCGGGATGGCGACGGCCAGCTCGGCCGTCACCATCCCCCCGTCGCGGCGACGTCGGCGAAGCATCAACCCGCGAGACCCAGCGCGTTCTGGACGATGCCGACGAGTGCGTTGCGGACCGCATCCGACCGGACGACGCCGAGAAGCACCAGGGCGAATGTGCAGGCGGCCATGATGCCGACGGCGTACTCGGAGGTCGACATCCCGGCCTCCCGGCGCAACCTCCGCGTCGCTCGCCTCATTCGTATGCCCATATGGACTCCCTTCCCTCTCAATGACTCTCACGACCTCGTGCCGTGAGAGGCCCATGCCGTCAGCCGGTCAACATCTGCCCCGCGAGCGCCACGACGAGCGGGACGACGGTCGTGAGGCAGAAGGCCGGGAGCAGCACCAGTCCCAGCGGGGCGACGAGTCGCACGCCGACCCGGGCCCCTGCGAGCTCGACCTGCTCGAGCGACTCCCGTCTGAGGTCCTCGGCAGCTGTCAGCAACAGCGGCCCTGGCGCGATCCCGGCTCGATGGGCGATGGCGACGGCCCGCCCCGCTGCGGACCAGACCTGCCCAACCGATGCCCAGGCCTCGTCGTCGGAGGCCCCCCACCGCAGTGCGGCAGCGACCTGGCGAAGGTCACGAACCACCGGGGCCTTGTGACCGTCCGCGGAGCCGTGCAGGACATCGGCAACCGCGCCCAGGACCTCCCAGGTCGGAAGGCCCGACCGGTATCCCAGCGCGAGAAGGACCAGGGCCGCGTTGACCTCGTCGGGCATCGCCGCGTCCGGCGGCGCCGGCCGTTCCGACCACGAGGCACCGTATCCCGTGACTCCATTGCGTCCTTCGGTTCCGTCGGCTCGCTCGCCCCCCTTGGCTCCATCTCCCCCATCGGGCAACTCATCGCGTCGACCCGGCGCCGCCAGCACGGCTAGAGCCGTGAACAGCCCCGCCACGATCGCGGGACTCACGAGAGCCCGACTCACGCTGGCCTCCGAGTCCCGCGCCCGGCGCTGCTGCCGTTCATGGCCGAGTCGACGAGACGGCGGCACCAGAGACGGCCGGCCCAGATGAGGACCACCCCCACGACCGCCGACACGGTGCCGATCGGGTTGGACAGGTACAGCTCCGTGGGAGGGACCCCGCAGGCCATGCCGAACACCGGACCCGTCAGCGGCAACACGGTCAGGACCATTACCGTCGCGCGCGGACCGGCGACGGCGACGTTGATCCGCCGCGCCCGCTCCCGGGACTCGCGTACGGAGACCACCGCGCGCTGGACCGCCTCCGCGAGCGGTGCGCCGGTCCGCTCGGAGAGCTGCCAGGCCGCAGCCACGAACGAGAGGTCAGCCGAGCCGGTGCGTGCCGCCCACGACTGCCAGACCGGCGCGATGGGGCTGCCCCGCTCGCAGACACCGGCCAGCTCGCCGACGAACGCCCGGATGCCGGGATCAACCGTGGACCCCAGAGCGGCACCGGACAGACGCACGGCAACCGACGGTGGGAGGCCTGCCTCGAGGGCCGGGGCGATCCCCTCCAACAGGGCCAGGATCGCGGGCGACGACGACGTGGCCCGCCGCTGCTGCCGCCACTCGCGGAACAGCTCCACCGGGTCGGACCGCCAGAGCTGACGCAACCTCTCGGTGCCGCCTCCCGGAGCTGGAGCGGTCTCGTCCAACACAGGCGGCGGTTCCAACACCTGGTTCACCCGGGCGAGGCGTTCACCGGTCGGCAGCACGACGACGGCAAGGACCAAGAGCAGGCCGGCCAGGACCGCCGCAGTCATGCTCGACTCCGATGCCCGAGGCTGTCCACGATCGCCGGGTCAAGGCCGAGACGATGGGCGAGGGCGGGCCAAGCCGGCCCGACGGCACCGGCGCCAGCCCGGGTCAGGGCCGTCTCGACAATCGGATCACCATCCCTACGGAAGACGGCCGAGATCGTCTGGACCTGCCGGGTCGGGCCCCGCCGGGTCACGTGGACGACGACGTCGATGGCAGCGGCGACCTGCGCCCGCACAGCCGCCGGGCCTAGCCCCGCCAGCGCGCCCAACGCCTCGAACCTGGCGATCACGTCCTCGGGGGCATTCGCGTGCACGGTGCCGCACCCTCCCTCGTGACCGGTATTGAGCGCCGCGAGCAGCTCACGCACTTCGGCCCCCCGCACCTCGCCGACGACGATGCGGTCCGGGCGCATGCGCAGCGACTGCCGCACCAGGGTCGTCAGGGTGACCTCGCCCGCGCCTTCGACGTTCGGCGGCCGAGCCTCGAGCCGCACGACGTGCGGGTGGTCGACGTGGAGCTCCCGGACGTCCTCGACCACGAGCAGCCGGTCGCCGGGGTGGACGAGTCCGAGGAGGGCCGCCAGCAGGGTCGTCTTCCCAGCGCCGGTCCCGCCGGAGACGACAAAGGCCAGACGCCGGGTCACGATCTCCCGGAGCACCACGGCCCAAGTCGGCGGAAACATGCCCGCGGCCTCGAGTACCGCAAAGGACAGGTGGTCCCGGGCGGGTACCCGGATGGTGATGTGCGGACCGCCCGCCACCAGTGGCGGCAGGACCGCATGCAGACGAGCACCGGAGGGCAGCTGGCCGTCGACCCACGGGCTCGCCTCGTCCAGGCGCCGCGCAGCCGCGGCGGCGAGTCGGACCGCGAGCGCACGAGCGTCCTCGGCGGAGAGCACCGATCCGGTCCACTCCATGCCCGCCCCACGGTCGATCCAGACCTTGCCGTCGCCGTTGACGGCCAGGTCGGTGACCGCGGGGTCGTCGAGCCAGACCTCCAGCGGACCCGCTCCGAGGACCCGTGCCGCCAGCGCCTCTCTCGACTCGGCAACGCGCTCGGCGCCCAGTGCCCCCGTCTCCTCCTTGGCCACATCGGCGACGAGGCCGGCGTCCGGCGCCAAACCGTCCCGCACCCGCTGCCATACCGCTGGGCTGAGGGTCACGCGGACCACCGCCAGCCCGTGTCGGAGGGCTCCGCTACGCCGCCCAGATCCAGCGGTGGTCTGGACACGAGACGCAACAGCAGCTCGTCGGCCGCATCCACGACGGACCCGCGTCCGCGCGACCCGGGCGCCACCCCACGCATGGCGTCGGAGACGAGCCGCAGGTCGTCAGCGACCGTAGCCACGATCGGAGCGTCGAGGTGGTCACTCACCGCATCGGCCACGTCGTCCTCGATGCGCCTGCCGCGCAGCACGATCCACGGCTCGCAACGCGGTCGCGGTCTGCCAGGACCGGATCCATCGCCCGGTCCCGCAATGGCTTCCTCGACGACCTGCCGGAGGAGTGGAACCGAGGCCGCAGCCGCAGCCAGTTGCGGCACCGCCGTCCCGACCATGACGACCCACGCGTCGACGAGCCCCGCAACGGCAGATACGACTCGCGCGTCGCGCGCGACATCGAGCACCGTGACGGGATGGGCCGCGGACAGCCCGGCCACGACGTCGGGCAGGATCCGCACCCATTCCTCCCCCAGGGCACGCGCGGAGCCAACCGAGGCGCCGAGCACCGGCACCGTCTCCGTCGCGGGCAGCTCGCGCACGAGGCCCACTCCGTCGACGACCCCAGCCACGTCGAGCAAGTGGTCCCACCGCCATCCGGGCTCCTGCTCGACCCCGAGGACGACGTCGAGCCGTCCCCCGAACCGGTCGAGGTCGACGGCGACCACCGACCGACCGGCCTCAGCGGCCCGGACCGCGACGACGGCAGCGATCGTGGTGGCCCCGACCCCACCCGAGGCCGGCATGACGGCGATGACGTGTCCCATGCACCAACCGTCACCGAATCGCAGGAGCCGGCCCAGCGGCATACGGCCTGCTGTGGACAGCCCGGCACCCGCCGCAGGGATGTGGACGACGTGCGTTGTGCGGAAAGGCGGTGGCCCCCGTCCGGGGGGAGACGGGGGACCACCTCACGGGACTGGCACCGGGGGGGAGAGCCAGTGACCCGTTGCGCTCAACCCCGAGGGGAGCGCATATCCATCGTCCGTCTTTCACGCCCCCAAATGCAAACCAGACTCAGCGCGGCGAGAAGGCGAACCCCGTCTGAACACCCCAGGCCGGGTCAAACCGCCCGCCGTGATCCCAGAGACGACCCTGGAGATGAGCCCGGAGACGCGGACGAGGCCCCCAACGATGTCGGGGGCCTCATGAGAACGAGGTGGGCTACCAAGCGTGCATTCCCGAAGTGTCGCCCCGGTGTGGACCCGAGGGTGGACTGTTCCAAGTGAACTGTCGTCGCGTGGGTACCTCTCGCTCTCGCTTGTACTGCCTTGGACCCGTCCGTCGCCTCACGGCGATGCATTGGTTCCTGCATCCTTTGTACCGCAGGCGCCTCCGCGGCAACAGTCTTGACATCACAGCAAAGGTGGTTCTCTCCGTCACAACCGACCGTCACACGCGACCGTCAGCCGAGCCGCCCCACCCGGACCGCGTCACAGATCCGCTCGCCCTCGGCGACGCCCTTGAGGACGGCGTCCGCCGCCTGCCCGAGCCACAGTCCCACTCCCGCCGCCGTCCCCTTGCCGTATGCCGCTGAGCTGCCTGTGTAGGTCACCGCGCCGTTCGCGACGTGGCCGGCTTCCGGGACGGCGACACCGGTCGGGTCGAGGCCGAGCGCCTGGATCAGGGCGCGCTCGAGGGCCCGGGCGACGAGGCCGTTGCCGTGGGCGAAGGGCCGGATGGCGATGACCTCTCCGTGGACGATGGACGAGATGACCACGGCGGGAACGCGATTGGTGGCCGTTGATGCGGCCACGATGAGGTCGGCCAGCTGAGCGAGCCGTTGCGACACCTCGGCGGCGTCCGGCGCTGGCCCGAGGTCGACGAACTCGGTCGTGTCCTCACCGGCGACCCGGGGCCGGCCGAGTGTGCCGGTGTCGTCGGTGAGGTTGGCGTCTCGGCCGCGGACGAAGGGCGAGGCGGCCGCGACATGGAGCCGGGCGAGAGCCTGAAGGGGCGCGGTGCGAACGATGGAGGCGACTCGCTCGCTCTCGGCTGTCGCGGCGATCGCGCCCTTGAGCGTCGCCAGGTCCGGGCTGAGGTCGTCGGGCCAGGGGCGGGCGCCGGTCGTCAGCTCGCGAACCAGGTCCAGGGGGTAGTCGACGCCGTCGAGGACGGCAGAGGCCCGAGCTCCGCGGACGCGTGACTCCGCCGCAGCCTCGGGGATGCGCCTGCGCAGCGCCTCGTGGAACCGCAGCTTGGTGCAGGCCTCCCGCACCGCATCCGCCTTGTCCCGAATGCCCGGGAGGTCCGCGAGTGTGGCCAGCTGGTCGACGATCGCGTCGCGGGTTGGGTTCCGGTCGGGCATCGGTCCAGCGTAGGAGTTGGCGATCGCAGCCGAAGCGGCGGCCTCGGTGCCACGATGAGCAGATGGGCAGTGACGAGACTGCCGAGGCTGCCGAGGTGATCGACTGGTTGCTCGGGGGCGACATCGCCGTCGCCTACCTCACCACGCGTGACCTCCTGCACCGGGATGAGCCGAGCCTGCAGAGGCGGATCGCCACCGAGGGCGTGGGCGCCGCGCTGCTGGCCGCGCGACGACCCGACGGCCACTGGGGTCGGGGCTTCTACCAGCCGAAGTGGACCTCGAGCCACTACACCCTGCTCGAGCTGTGCAACCTCGGGCTTTCGCCTGACCACCCGGCGGCCCAGGAGTCGGTGCAACTCATCCTCGCCGCGAACAAGGTCCGCGACGGCGGGGTCCACCCCAACCCGCGCGGCGGAGTCAGCGAGACCTGCATCAACGGCATGACGCTCCACTACGCAAGCTACTTCGGCGCGCCCGAGGCCGACCTGGTGAGCCTCGTCGACTGCCTGCTCGAGAGTCGCGTATCGGACGGCGGGTTCAACTGCCAGCACCGGCCGCCCAGGCATCCGGTGGAGCACTCATCGATGCACACGACGGTATCCGTGCTGGAGGGAATCCACTCCTACCGGTCCGCCGGCTACGGACACCGCCGCGATGAGCTCGGCGAGGCGGCCGACACGGCGGTGGAGTTCCTGCTCCGGCACGAGCTCTTCAAGAGCGAGCGCACCGGCGAGGTGATCCGCGCGGACTTCACCCGGGTCCACCACCCACCGCGGTGGCACTTCGACATCCTCCGGGGACTCGAGTGCCTCGCCGTGATGGGAGTCCCGCAGGACCCACGGATGGTCGCTGCCCTCGACCTGCTGCGTGCCCGACGCCGGGCCGACGGCCGCTGGACCGCCACGGTGTGGCCCGGCGAGACGCACGTCCCGCCGGACCCGGGCCGAGAGCCATCGCGGTGGGCGACGCTCAGGGCGCTTCGGGTCCGTTACCGTTTCGAGATGCGCGATGACCGACTCCCGGGCACACTGGGTGGAGTTGGGACCTCCCGCTGACTCGACCGGTTCGTGCGGTCGAGACGGGGCGAGGTCCCACGCACGTTTTTCCAGTCGGTTATCCTCGATGGCATGAGCTCGTTCGCGTCGACCAACCGCGCGTGGTGGCTGCCCAGCTGAGGCGGCCCATCCCAACGAACCATCATTCCGAGCCGCCTGCGGGCGGCTCTTCGCCTGTCACGTGGTTCTCACTGACAGGGCTGTCTCCCGTGGGCCCACCCCAAGGAGAGACGACATGACCACCACCGTCACCCGCGACGAGTTCCCTGACCAGATCCATGACGAGGTGCACTCCGACGAGAGCGCGACCTATGCGGCAGCGCGCGAGCGCAGTGCTGTGCTCGACCAGCTCATCGACGAGCACGCGGCGAGCGACTCGTCGCGCTTCCGGATGCTCACCGGCGACCGCCCGACCGGCCCGCTCCACGTCGGGCACTATCTCGGCAGCCTGCGCAACCGAGTGCGTTTGCAGGACAAAGGAGTTGAGACCTTCGTCCTGGTCGCTGACTACCAGGTCATCACCGATCGCGACGTCGTCGGCGAGATCGGCCACCACGTGCACCAGCTCGTGCTCGACTACCTCGCGGCCGGCATTGACCCGGAGCGGTCGACAATCTTCGCGCACTCGGCGGTGCCCCCGCTGAACCAGCTGGTCCTGCCGTTCCTGTCGCTGACGACCGACACCGAGCTGCGACGCAACCCGACCGTGAAGGACGAGCTCGCGCTCACCGGCGGCCGCCCCCTGTCCGGACTGCTCCTCACCTACCCGGTGCACCAGGCGGCCGACATCCTCTTCTGCCACGCCCGGGTCGTTCCCGTCGGCCGCGACCAGCTGCCTCACGTCGAGCAGACCAGGGCGATCGCCCGCCGCTTCAACCAGAGGTATGCCGCTGGGCACAGTGTGTTCACCGAGCCGGAGGCGCTGCTCAGCGACGTCCCACTGCTGCTCGGCACTGACGGGCAGAAGATGAGCAAGAGCCGCGGCAACACCATCAACCTGCGGGACACGGCAGACCAGACTGCAGCCCGGATCCGCGGGGCGCGGACGGACTCAGAGCGTCGAATCACCTTCGAGCCCATCGCGCGCCCCGAGGTGGCCAACCTCCTGACGCTCGCGGGCCTCTTCCTCGGCGAGGCGCCTGAGGCGATCGCCGAACGGGTCGGCAACGGAGGCGCGCGACAGCTCAAGGACGTCGTCACCGAAGCGGTGAACGAAGGGCTGCGAGGGCACCGGGCGAGGCGAGCCGAGCTGGAGCGCGACCCCGGATTCGTGTCCACCGTGCTCCGCGAGGGGAACGCCCGGGCGAACGAGGTGGCCGAGCGGACCCTCGCGACGGTTCGTGCCGTCATGGGCATGACCTACTGACCCCCGCTGACTCCTGCTGACCTGATCGAGTGAACAACTTCGGGGCACAAAAGCTGTTCACTCGATCGGGTGGGTGCCCAAATGTTGTTCACTCGATCGGGTGGGGGCCGCTCTTAGGTGCACGACCGCTCGTCGTCAACGTGAGACCGCTCGGCACGTTACTGACGGGTAGCGCTGAGACGAACGGCACGCACTATTGATGGGCGCCGAACCGTACGTTTGAGTGGAAGGAAGTGCGTTCCCCCACTCCAGCACCAATGTCGATGCGAAAGGTGAGCCCATGAGCGAGACGCTCGAGAACCTCCTCCAGGAGACCCGGACCTTCCCGCCCGCGCCGGAGTTCGCGGCCCGGGCCAACGGCTCAGCCGACCTGTACAAGCAGGCCGACGCCGACTTCGAGGGCTTCTGGGCCGAGCAGGCCCGCAAGTACGTCACGTGGAGCAAGGACTTCACGCAGACGCTGCAGTGGGACGCGCCCTTCGCGAAGTGGTTCGCGGACGGCGAGCTCAACGCCTGCTACAACGCCGTCGACCGGCACGTGGAGGCCGGCAACGGCGACCGGGTCGCGATCCACTGGGTGGGTGAGCCGGCGGACGACACCCGCGACATCACCTATGCCGAGCTGCACCGGGAGGTCCAGCGCGCCGCGAACGCCTTGGGGAACCTCGGGGTCGGCACCGGCGACACCGTCGCGATCTACCTGCCGATGATCCCCGAGGCGGTCGTCGCGATGCTCGCCTGCGCCCGCATCGGCGCCCCGCACTCGGTCGTCTTCGGCGGCTTCTCCGCCGAGGCGCTCCACTCGCGCATCGACGACGCCCGCGCCAAGGTCGTCATCACGGCCGACGGCGGCTACCGGCGCGGTTCGCCGTCGGCGCTGAAGCCGTCCGTCGACGCGGCGCTGGACCACGGCGACACGTCGGTCACCAACGTCCTCGTCATCCGCCGCACCGGCCAGGACACCCCGTGGACCGAGGGCCGGGACGTCTGGTGGCACGACGCGCTCGAGGCCGCGGACGCGACGCACGAGCCGGTCCACGTAGGCGCGGAGCACCCGCTCTTCATCCTCTACACCTCCGGCACAACGGGGAAGCCGAAGGGCATCCTGCACACGACCGGCGGCTACCTCGTCCAGAACGCGTACACGAACGCCGTCGTCCACGACGTGCACCCGGAGAGCGACGTCTACTGGTGCACGGCGGACATCGGCTGGGTCACCGGTCACAGCTACATCGTCTACGGGCCAATGACGCTCGGCGCGACGCAGGTGATGTACGAGGGCACGCCGGACACGCCGCACCAGGGCCGGTTCTGGGAGATCGTCGAGCAGAAGAAGGTGACGATCCTCTACACCGCCCCGACGGCGATCCGCACCTTCATGAAGTGGGGCGAGGACATCCCGGCGAAGTTCGACATGAGCTCGCTCCGCCTCCTCGGCTCGGTCGGTGAGCCGATCAACCCCGAGGCGTGGATGTGGTACCGACGCGCCATCGGTGGCGACCGCTGTCCCATCGTCGACACGTGGTGGCAGACGGAGACCGGCGCGATCATGATCAGCCCGCTGCCGGGCGTCACGGCCGCCAAGCCCGGTTCCGCGCAGCTCGCGATCCCTGGCGTCTCCGCCGAGGTCGTCGATGACACGGGCACGCCCGTGCCGAACGGACACGGCGGCTATCTCGTGCTGACCAAGCCATGGCCAGCGATGCTGCGCACGATCTGGGGCGACGACCAGCGCTACAAGGACACGTACTGGGGGCGCTTCGACGGCCTCTACTTCGCCGGTGACGGCGCCAAGAAGGACGACGAGGGCGACATCTGGGTGCTCGGACGCGTCGATGACGTCATGAACGTCTCCGGTCACCGCCTCTCGACGACGGAGATCGAGTCGGCCCTCGTGTCGCACCCGAAGGTCGCCGAGGCCGCCGTGGTCGGCGCCACCGACGAGATGACCGGCCAGGCCGTCGTCGCGTTCGTCATCCTCCGCTCTGAGGCGGTCGAGGAGGCCGACGAGCCGGGTGAGGGAGTCGACCTCGTCGCAGAACTGCGCAACCACGTGGCCAGGGAGATCGGCCCGATCGCGAAGCCGCGCTCGATCCTCATCGTCGCCGAGCTGCCGAAGACCCGCTCCGGCAAGATCATGCGCCGCCTGCTGCGCGACGTTGCCGAGAACCGCGAGGTCGGCGACGTCACGACGCTCGCCGACAGCTCCGTCATGGACCTGATCAAGTCCGGCCTGTCCTCCAAGGCGGACGCCGAGTAGTCGACGGCTTCGTCGAGGGGTGCCGGGTGGCGTGAATCAGACACCACCCGGCGCCCCTTGTCGTTTTGTGATGCCGTATGCCGCTGGGCTCGCTCCCCCACGCGTGCGACCTCCCAGCGGGCTCGGGTTTGCGAGGGCCCGAGAGCGGTGCGGCGGTGCACGATGACCGCTGTCGTCCGCATACGTGACATCGATCCGCATGTCCTGGGCATGCCTCTCGCCCCGCCAGGTCTCGGCGGGGTCGTGGGGCGGGGGCGCTATTCGTGCCAGGTGACGCTGGTGGCGGTGACGGTCGCGGTCAGCTCGTGACGGTGCACGTAGGTGTGGTGTCGTCGGCAGAGCAGGGCGGTGTTGAGCAGGCTGGTCCTGCCGCCGGCCCACCAGTGGCGCACGTGGTGCGCGTCGGTCCATTGCGCGGGGATGGTGCAGCCGGGGAAGGAGCAGCCCCGGTCGCGCTGCCAGAGCGCGGCCCGCAGCCCCTTGGTGACCAGCCGCCGGCTGCGGCCCACGTCCAGCGGCTCGCCGGTGGTGCCCAGCACCATCGGGATGATCTCGGCGTCGCA
>NZ_DATCWX010000002.1:0-19094 GCF_036566125.1 Intrasporangium sp. | reverse complement strand
ACGACCTCGGGACAGTTGTCGACCGGGGCCAGGAAGTACTCGGATCCGCCCGACCGGGCGCCTGCCATCTTCTGCTTGATGCCGCCGATGGGGCCGACGCGCCCCTCTTCGTCGATGGTCCCGGTGCCGGCGATGTCGCGGCCGTTGGTGAGCGGGCCAGGCGTGAGCTTGTCGTAGATCCCGAGGGCGAACATGAGGCCGGCGGAGGGCCCGCCGACGTCACCCGCATTGATCGTGACCGTGCCCGGGAAGTCGTGGTCGAGCCGCAGGATGACTCCGAGCGCGGTCCGACCCCCCGAGCCCGTCATCGTCGTCACCGTGGCGACGACCGGCTTGCCGGCCCGGGTGACCTCGATCTCGATCGGTTCGCCCGGGCGAACGGCCTGGAGCGCGCTGCGGATGCTGTCGGCGGTCGTCACCGTCGTCTCCCCCACCCGGACGATGCGGTCTCCGACCTTCAGCACCTTCTTGGCAGGCGACTCGTCGAGGACCTGCGCGATCTCGATGTGCGTCTTCACCGGCTTGCCCAGGGCGCGCAGCGCAACCGCGGTCGCCTCCTCCTGGGAGCCCTCCATCTGGACCGCGTTCTCCTCGGCGATCCGCTCCTCGCTCGCATCCGGGTCGAACACCTGGTCGACGGGCAGGACGTCCTTCGATGGATCGATCCAGGCCCACAGGACGTCGAAGGCGTCGACCGGGAACCCGGGACCGCCGAGCACGGAGACGGTCGTGAAGTTGAGCTCACCCTTGGTGTCATAGGTCGGCAGCCCTTGGACCGAGATGAGGGTGGAGCCGTTGGTCTCTCCCGGGACCTTGCCAAGGGTGTTCATCGTCGGCCCGGGGCTCATGATGGCAAAGGGCACATGCACCAGGTTGCCGACGACGAGGATCGCAAGGCCGAGGAAGAAGCCGACGAGGAACACCTTGTTGCCCCGGCTCAAGGGCGCGCGCGGTCGCGGCGGTCCGGGAAACAGCGGTGCCGGTTCTGCCTCGTCCTCGCGGACCCGGCGGATCGTCCTCACGGCAGGCCGACCCACTCGTCCGAGCCGTCCGCGAACCGCTGGTGTTTCCAGATCGGCACCGTCGCCTTGAGTTCGTCGATGAGCTCGCGACACACGTCGAAGGCCTCACCGCGGTGCTCGGCACTGACGGCCACCACGACGGCTAGGTCCCCGATGTCGAGCCGCCCGACGCGGTGCACGACGCCGATCCGCACGCTTCGGCCGTCTGCCGCCAGACGCTCCGCGAGCGCTCGGGCCACCTCCGCCGCCTGCGGGTGCGCGCTGTAGTCCAGTTCCAGCACCCGCTCCTTCTCGGCCTCCTCGCCGGCTGCGGCTCCGGCCGATCCACCACTCTTCGCGTCATGGTTGCGCACGGTGCCGACGAACACGCACGTGCCGCCGGCACGCGCGTCGGCGACGCTCGAGAGCACCTCGTCGACGGACAGCGGCGAATCTCGGATCTCGGCAAGGGTGACCGTCACGCCCGCCATCGTAAGCGGATCATCTTGGTGCCGAGGGTGACGATCACGGACCCAGCCGCTCAAGGGAACGATCGTCCCCGTTCCGTGGTTGTCTTTTGGAAGGACGAACGCTCAGCGCATCCGAGCATCCGATCAAGGCATCCGATCAACCCCGAGGAGCAGGCATGTCCGACCGCGACCCTGGCGGCGAGGGCGGCTTCGACCGCGACGAGGACCGCGACCAGGAGCTTGACAAGGACAGTGGGGGCTCAGCTGGCTCCTCTGGCGGAGCCGGCCAGGAGGGCTGGCCGGGCACCGCACCCGGCTTCGAC
The DNA here is from genome assembly GCF_036566125.1 of Intrasporangium sp. Taxonomy (GTDB): domain Bacteria; phylum Actinomycetota; class Actinomycetes; order Actinomycetales; family Dermatophilaceae; genus Intrasporangium. Next base: position 17,300 of record NZ_DATCWX010000002.1, on the reverse strand, counting down.
CCCGCAAACCTGAGCTCGATGCTCGAGCAGGTGCTCGGTCAGGCCGCCGAGAACCCGGAGCTCGCCGCAGCGATGCGCAGCATGGGCGTCGATCCCTCCGATCCGGCCACCAAGGCGGCGATGCGCGCGCAGCTCGGTAGTTTCATGACGGCCCAGCAGTCCCCCACTGGTGCCCGCGACCTCGCGAACGACGTGGCCCGCAAGCACGTGCTGGCATCACAGGGCAACGACGTGCACGACGCCACCGCGGCCCGGGCGGTCGAGGATGCCGTGGCCGTCGCCGTGCTCTGGCTCGACGAGGTCACGGCGCTCGGCGCACCCTCGTGGCGAGCGACCGGATTCAGCCGCGCCGAGTGGGTCGAGGCGACGATGCCGCGCTGGTTCGACCTCGTCGAGCCGGTGTCCGATGGGGTCACGAGCGCAACGTCGTCCGCGATCCGGAAGCAGCTCGGCGAGCTCGGGCCCGAGGCCTTCGGCGACGCACTCCCACCGGAGCTGCAGGGCATGATGGGCGCCGGCTTCGACCCCGCCGCCATGCTCGAGCAGTGGGCCCCGATGCTGTCGAACCTCAGCCGGCAGATGTTCGCGGCCCAGCTCGGCCAGGCCGTCGGGACCCTCGCCACCGAGGTGGTGGGCGCGACCGAGGTGGGCCTCCCCCTCACCGAGCCCGGCCTCGTCGCCCTCCTGCCCGGCAACGTCGACGAGCTCGCCACCTCGCTCGAGATCGACCTGCCGCAGGTCCGCCTCTACCTCGCCGTTCGCGAGGCGGCGCGGGTCCGGCTGTTCGCGCAGGTGCCGTGGCTCGGTCCGCAGCTGATGTCGGCGGTCGCCGACTACGCACACAACATCACCATCGACACCGACGCCATCGAGTCGGCGTTGTCAACCATCGACGCCACCGATCCCGAAGCCCTCCGCAGCGCGCTCCAGGGCAACCTCTTCCGTCCGCAGCCGACCCCCGTCCAGCGACGCGCCCTGGATCGGCTGGAGACCCTCCTCGCGCTCGCCGAGGGCTGGGTCGACCACGTGACGGAGCGCGCAACGGCCGCACACCTGCCCCAGTCCCCCGCACTCGCGGAGACCATCCGACGTCGGCGGGTCGGTGGCGCCGCCCAGAAGACATTCGCCGGACTCGTTGGGCTCGAGCTGCGACCGCGCCGGATGCGAGATGCCGCGAACCTCTGGGCCGCCCTCGAGAACGCCGGCGGCCAGACGTTGCGCGACGGCCGGTGGTCCCACCCGGACCTGGCGCCGACCTCCGAGGACCTGGACGACATCATCGGCTTCGTCGAGCGCGCCGCTGGCCAAGCCGGCGCCGACAAGCCCGTGGAAGGGCTGCCTGAGAGCACGCTGGGTGCCGAGGACCTGGGCACCGACCTCGACTCGGTGCTGCGCGGGATCCTCGACGAGGCCGCTGCAGGCGAGGCCGACGGCAGCCCCGACAACGACCATGACGACAAGGATGACGACGCGGATGACGGGCGGAAGTGACCACTCTCGGCCCCCAGCCACCCACCTCGGCAGCTGACCCCGGAATGAGCCCAGCGGCATACGGCCTGATCCATGACGACGCCATCGCGGAACTCAGCGGGTGGCACCCTCCCGATCCGGCGCAGGCGCGGCTGCGGCGGGACTACCTGGCCCACCTCGCACGGCATGGCGACGCGATGGCGCGTGGCGGCCCGCCGGCACACCTGACGGGCAGCGTCATCGTCCTCGACCGGGCTGGCGCACATGTTCTGCTCACCCTCCACCAAAAGGCCCGGCGGTGGTTCCAGTTCGGCGGGCACTTCGAGGCCGACGACCGGTCCATGCGAGAGGGCGCGGAGCGGGAGGCCCGCGAGGAGTCCGGGATCGACGAGCTCGTCGCCCTGCCCGAGATCGTCATGTTGGACCGACACGACCTGGGCGCCGCCTTCGGCAGCTGTCGGGAGCACCTGGACGTGCGATACGCCGCCATCGCCCCCACGGGCGCGGCGCACTCAGCGAGCCACGAGTCGGTCGACGTGCGTTGGTGGCCAGCGGACCGCCTGCCCGAGGACACGCGGGAGGAGCTCCTGCCCCTGGTGCGGGCGGCGCAGGCGCTCATTCGTCGCTGAGCATTCGCCTCACTCGTCGCTCAGCGTCAGGCCCGCAGTCGCGGCCACCCCCTGGAGGTAGCCGCGCGCCCGCTCGAGCCGGGGATAGCCGCTCAGCAGGCTCCAGAAGGCCGGTCCGTGCCCCGGCTCGATGAGGTGCGCGAGCTCGTGGAGCAGCACATAGTCGAGCACCCAGCCGGGCATACCGCGGACCTTGTCGGAGATCCGGATCGAGCCCTCAGCCGGCGTGCAGGAGCCCCAGCGGGACTCCTGGTTCGCCACCCACCGGACGCTCGCGGGCTGGGCTCGGCCGCCGAGGTAGGCGGTCGAGAGGTGCGCTGCGCGCGCCCGGAGGTCGCCGTCCGAGCGGCGTCGACGCTGCTCGGAAGCGGTCACGCGGGCCAGCATCGTGCGGATCCACTCGCCCTCCTCGGCGCGGGTGAGCCGAGCCGGGACCAGCACGACGAGGCGACCCTCCTGACGATATGCGGACACCGTGCGGCGCCGCCGGGAGCTGCGGCGCACCTCGACCGTCACCCCGTCGACGACCGTCTCCACGACCTCCCGGCGCGGCCCTTGCCGCGCCGAGCGCGGGACCGCGTGCGGCAGCTCTGGTCGGGACCTCGCCATGAGGGCAGGGTAGGCCGGACCGGCGACGACGCAATGGACGATGACCGAAACGCGCGGTCCCAGGCACGACGGAGGCGCCCGGTTCCGCGGGGCCCGTACGGGGCGCCATGCGGGGATGAGCGTGATCTCATGCTCAGCGTGCTCTAGGGTTGTCGGAGCCGAGGCACCCATCAGAGGGGTGCCAGTACAAGGAGACACCAATGGCTGACGAGACCTACAAGGGCGAGTTCTACTGCGTGAAGTGCAAGGCGAAGCGCGAGGCCGAGGGCAGGGTTGTCGTGTCCGAGAACGGGCGGCGGATGGCCAAGGGCCAGTGCCCCGTCTGCGGCACGAACCTGAACCGCATCCTGGGCAAGGCCTGACCGGGTCCGACGCGCGTCCCCGGTGACGCGCCGACGAGGGCGGGACCAGTATGGTCCCGCCCTCGCCCTGTCCCCTCGCCCTGTCCCCTCGCCCTGTCCCTGTCCGGCGTCTGTGGATGACCCACTCGCGACCGGACCCGCCTTTGCGACGCTCGAACCACGAGGCAGCAGGGCATCGAGAGCGGAAGCCGGGTCAGGAAGGGAGGAGCGATGGGGTCAGGAAGCAGCGACCGGCCGAGACGGCCTCGCCCCAACCTCATTGCGGCGCGCCCCGCCCAGCACCGTGAATCCGGCGATCCCGCGCTCGCAGCCTCTGACACCGAGGCCGGCCGGTACCCACGCATCCCGCCGTGGCGACGCCCCATCTCGCGAACGACCGGTGAGATCCAGTTCGGCGTGAGCGCCGGCGGCCCGATCGTCACCGGTGTGAGTGAGGCCGAGGCACGCGTCCTGGCGCGGCTCGACGGCACGGTGCCGCTGGGCACCTCCTATCGCTTCGCTGGAGAGGTGGGCATCCCCGCTCGCCGTTGGCGGGCCCTGCTCGACCTCATCGAGGAGATCGGGGTCCTCGAGCGGTTCTCGCCCGAGGAGCCTTGCCGGACAGTCCTGCTCGACGGCCGAGGAGTGCTGCTCGAGGAGCTCTGCCAGGTGCTGCGACGCGGCGGGATCGACGCGCTCGTCAGTGCGGCAGGCCGCTCCGGCGCACCGGACGCCAAGCCGACCGCTGATCCGCCGCTCGTCGTCGTCCTGGGCGCCATGGCCCTCGACCCGCGCTCTGGCGACCCGTGGCTCCGGAGCGGCATCCCGCACCTGCCGGTGGTCGTCGAGGGGCCGCGCGCGACCGTCGGGCCCTTGGTGGAGCCGACGCTGCAGGGGCCGTGCCTGTGGTGCCTCGACCTGCACCGCACCGACCGTGACGCGTCCTGGCCCGTCGTCCTGGCGCAGGTCTGCGGCTCGCCCAGCGATGTGGTGCACCGCGACGCCGCCCCGGAGACCGACCCGGCCCTGGTCCAGCTGGTCGCCGGCTGCATCGCCCTGTTCGCGCGCCGCCTCCCGGGCTCGACCTCACTGCCGGTAGGGGTGGCGGTCGAGCTGAGTCTCCCCTGGCCCCGGATGGACCATCGCAAGTGGACGATCCACCCTCGCTGCCCCCGCCCCCACGCCGCCCGTGCGACCGAGGTTCCCTGAGTCTCGGCCTCCGACCTCCGCGGTGCGATGACGCACCGGCGGCGCGGATCGCTAGAGTCAGGGTGACCTTCCTGGGGGGTGAGAGCTGTGACCGACCTGCCGCGCAAGGCAGTGGTGCGTTCGGCCAAGCTCGCCACGGTGCCCCTCGGTTTCGCGGGGAGGACCGCGCTCGGGCTCGGCAAGCGCATCGGCGGACGGCCCGCCGAGCTCGTCGCTGCAGAGCTCCAGGCCCGCACCGCCGAGCAGCTCTTCCAGGTCTTGGGCGAGCTCAAGGGCGGAGCGATGAAGTTCGGCCAGGCCCTGTCGATCTTCGAGGCCGCCCTTCCCGAGGAGATGGCCGGGCCCTACCGCGCGATGCTCACCAAGCTGCAGGACAGCGCGCCGCCGATGCCGACAAGCTCGGTCCACGCCGTCTTGCGGGCGGACCTGGGAACCCAGTGGCGCAGCAATTTCCGCTCGTTCGAGGACCATCCGGTCGCGTCCGCCTCGATCGGGCAGGTGCACCACGGTGTCTGGACGGACGGGCGCGAGGTAGCCGTCAAGATCCAGTACCCGGGGGCCGGCGCTGCGCTGATGAGTGACCTTCGACAGCTGTCCCGGATGGCGAAGATGACCGCTGGGTGGATCCCCGGCATCGACCTCGGTCCGATCCTCGATGAGCTGCGCGACCGGATGGCCGAGGAGCTGGACTACCGCCTCGAGGCCGACAACCAGGCTGCGTTCGCGGGAGCCTTCGCCGACGACCCGGACTTCTGCATCCCGAAGCTGGTCCGCGGCACCCAGCACGTCATCGTCTCGGAGTGGGTCGACGGGCGCCCGCTGAGCGAGATCATCCGCGAGGGAACCCAGTCTGAGCGCGACGAGGCCGCTCAGCTCTATCTCGAGTTCCTGCTCGCCGGCCCCGCCGAGGCTGGGCTGCTGCACGCCGACCCACATCCGGGCAACTTCCGCATCACGCCGGACGGCCGCCTCGGCGTCGTGGACTTCGGGGCGGTCAACCGTCTGCCGAACGGCATGCCGCCGGAGCTGGGCCGCCTGCTGACCGCCGGTCTGGAGGGCGGCGCCGATGCCGTCCTCGCGGGCCTGCGAGAGGCGGGCTTCGTCAAGCCGTCGATCGAGATCGATGCCGAGCGGCTTCTCGAGTACCTGGAGCCGTTCATCGCCCCCCTGCGCAGCGACGAGTTCACCTTCTCGCGGCCCTGGCTGCGAAGCGTCTTCGCCCACATCAACGATCCGAGGCAGCCGAACTACGTGCTCGCCTACAAGCTCAACCTGCCACCGGAGTACCTGCTCATCCACCGTGTCTGGAGCGGCGGCATCGGTGTGCTCAGCCAGCTCGGGGGGACGGTCCGCGGGAGGGAGACGGTCGATGCCTTCCTCCCGGGAGCAAACCTTCCTCCGGTCGGTGACCTTCCGCGCCCTGCCCGGGCCGACAATTCAGACAGAGACTGAGTTGCCGTATGCCGCTGGGCCGGCTCCCGTCCGAGCCCACGTTCCAGCCTTGCCAGGTCGCGGCGACTACCACCACTCGGGATCGAGCTTGCTCTCGATGGAGCGGATGTTGTCTCGACTGCACTGCTCGCATGTCCACAGGGTGCGACCGTGCTCGACGCTGCGACTCCAGGTGAGTCGGGCCGTTGCCTGGTCCTCCGGCGCCGGTGTCGTGCCACACGAGGTGCAGGTGAGGAGCGGAGTGAGTTCCGCGGTATCCGTCTTGGTTGCCATGGTCGGGGCCTCCCTTGATCTCCCCCGTGGTTCGAGTATCCGCCTCCGCGCTGACATGCGTGGGACGTTTGCCACAGGCGTGTCGACCGCGCCATCCCCGCGCCGGGAGCGGTGCGGCGACCCGCCGTCGGAGCCGTGTGGGACTCCTACCCGCGCCCCGTGCCCTCACTCAGGCGCCACCTGAGGGACGTGATCCCGACGGCGGACCAGGCGGCCTCCAGCCGGCCCGGGAAACGCGGAACCGCGGGTGACGTGCGCGTCACCCGCGGCTCGCTCACTTGCGTTGAGTTGTTCTGGTCTCCGTGCTGCTCTGCTACCGGGCACCGTGGTCCCGGACGGTCGACGCCTCACTTCGGGTGATTGCGTCGACTCGCGCGGATCTCGAGCGCGATCAGCCGGGCGCTGCGGCGGATGCCACTGCGGTCCTGGCGCTGAGCGCGGTCGCGAATCCGGTCGCGAGCGAGGAGCTCCAAGTTCTCCATGACGACCTCCTGGTCAGGTGTTGTTGACTGCTGTTGATGGATTAGATGTGCGGTGGTCCGCTGGTCTCGACCCGGCCGCGGGGGTCCGGTGTCATTCACGCAGCGACCGGGTGCTTCCGGGGACGTCCGCGGGGTCGCTTCCTGGCGACCACGGCCCCCTGGACGAGCAGCTGCCCGCCCCAGACGCCCCACGGCTCCTGGCGCTCGAGCGCCCCGGCGAGGCACTGCAGACGCGCGGGGCACAGCCCACACAGGGTCTTGGCGAACTCGACGTCCTCGGGCCGCTCGGCGAACCAGAGCTCGGCGTCGTAGTCCCGGCACGGGATGGTCTCGCCGACCTCCTGCGCCTCGGTGCCAAGGTCGAGCAATTCGCTCAGCTGCATCGTTCTCACCTCCGTCTCCAGCGCGCCAGTGGTGTGGCGCGCCTGCTCACTCGTGTCCGTTGTCGCTCGAAGCCCAGCACCGCAGGTGCGGGTCTCGGTCGTGCTGCTCTGCATCCGGGGAGTCATGGTTGGTCCCGTATCTGTCTCGCACCTCGTGGGTGCTGTTCCGGTGGAGGGTGGGGTGGAGCGGCATTCGGTTGTGCGGGAAAACACGAAGGCCGCGGACCCGGTGATGTCGGGTTCGCGGCCTGGAGGTGAGGCTGTGGTCTAACTCAGACCGGAGGCCTCCCAGAGCGGGAGCGAGCGACATCAGGTGTCTTGTAGATGGCGGTGAGGTCCACGCCGGCGGCGAACGGGACGGATCCCTTGACACCACGGTCAGCGATGCGACGGACGTCAGCCGGGGCGACGATGGACACACCTGTCCCCTGGAGCCCGGGCTGGACGTCTGCGAGGAGAATGCTGGCCGAGCGCGGACGTGCCAAAGCGACGCAGGACACTGCGTTCATCGTCATCGTGATGTTCCTCATCAGGGCCAACCTCCTCACTATGCTCGCGAATCCCAGCCGGCCACCTGAGCCACTGGGGTTGACGGGTTTAGATTACGCGGGGCCCTGGGGCGCGACAACTCATTTATCGAGGATTTCGCAACATTTTCTCGTGCACAGTCAGGAATCGGCGGATTGCCCTGTGCGGGAGCGGGTTTCGAGGAGCTCTTGCGGGTCGGCACCGCCCAGGATGGCGATGATGTCGGCGCCGTACTGGGCGAGCTTGCGGGCACCGACCCCGCTGATCGTTGCGAGCGCCCCGTCATCGGCCGGCTCGCGCTCGGCAATCGCGGTCAGCGTTGCATCGGTGAAGACGACGAAGGCCGGGACCGAGGCGGCCCGTGCGACGCCGAGCCGCCACTCGCGCAGGCGCTCGAACAGCGCCTCGTCGTAGCTCGGCGGGCAGTCATCGCACCGACCCGTCTTGCGCTGGGCGGCCGTCGTCAGCTCGCCCCCACAGCCGCGACAGATCAGCACGGTTGCGACTTTGGCGGCAGCACGGCGATGGGTGGTGGGCGCCGCCGTTCGCGCTCCCCCACCAAGGATGGCCTCGGCTGGCCCGAGAAAGCGCGACACCCGCCGCGTCGGCCGTCCACCCGAGGTGCGGGTGGAGGACCACGAGAGGAACAGGCGCTCCCGTGCGCGGGTCACGCCGACGTAGAGAAGGCGTCGCTCCTCCTCGAGGGCTTCGACTCCCTCGGCGAGCGAGATCGGGATGAGGCCGTCGGACGCGCCGACAAGGAAGACGGTCTCCCACTCGAGGCCCTTCGCGGCATGCAGGCTGGCCAAGGTGACGCCTTGGACCGTTGGGGCGTGCTGTTCAGCGGCCCGGCGGTCGAGCTCGGCGACGAGCTCGGGCAGCCGGGCCTCCGGGACGGACGCCTCGAGGTCGTCGGCAAGGGAGGCGAGAGCCGTGAGCGACTCCCACCGCTCCCTGGTGGCTCCGCTGCTCGACGGAGGATCGGGCGACCACCCGGCTCCGGCGATGACATCCCGGGTGATGTGACCGAGGGCCTTGCTGCCGTCATCACTGCGCGCGGCGCCCCGGAGAAGCAGGATCGCGTCTCGGACCTCCTTGCGGGCGAAGAAGCGCTCCCCTCCGCGGACCAGGTAGGACACGCCGACGTCCGCCAGGGCCGATTCGAACGCCTCCGACTGCCCGTTGGTGCGGAAGAGGACGGCGATCTCCGAAGCCGGGTGGCCGTCGTCGATGAGCCTCTTGATCCGGTCGGCCACGGCAGCGGCCTCCGCCTGGTCATCGCTGTGCGAGGTGAGTACGGGCGACGGTCCCGACGGAGCCTGCGCAGTGAGTCGCAGCGCCCCGCTGCGGGCGGCCGTGGGGCCGGAGGAGATCACCGTGTTGGCCAGCTCGATGATCTGTGGCGACGACCGGTAGTTGCGCACGAGCCGGACGGTCCGCGAGCCCGGGAACCGCGAGGCGAAGCCAAGGAGGTGACGGGGCGAGGCCCCGGTGAAGGAGTAGATCGTCTGTGCTGGGTCACCGACGACCGTGACGTCGTTGCGCGCGCCCAGCCACAGGTCGAGCAGGCGCTGCTGGAGGGCGTTGACATCCTGGTACTCGTCCACGACGAACTGGCGGTACTGGCCCTGCACGACGCGGACGATGTCGTCCCGCTCCTCGAGAATGCCGACGGTGAGGAGCAGGACGTCCTCGAAGTCAATGACTCCTCGGGCCTGCTTGACGTCCTCGTAGCAGGCCAGCAGGCGCGCCATCGCCGTGACGTCCAGTCCGGGCGGCTCGCGACCCGCTGCCCGGGCAGCCGCGGCGTACGACTCCGGCGTGAGCAGACTCACCTTGGCCCACTCGATCTCGGCGGCAAGGTCGCGGATCGCCGTCCTGTCGAACTGCAGGCGCAGGCGGCTTGCGGCCTCGGCCACCGCGGGAGCCTTGACACTCATCACCTCCGGAGCCGCACCGCCGACCGCCTGGGGCCAGAAGTAATGCAGCTGTCTCAGTGCCGCTGCGTGGAACGTCCGAGCCTGGACTCCGTGGACTCCGAGGGCCCGGAGTCGGGTCCGCATCTCGCCGGCAGCACGGGCCGTGAACGTGACCGCGAGGATGCGCTGTGGTTGCTGGAGGCCGGCGTGGACGGAGTAGGCGATCCGGTGCGTGATCGCCCGGGTCTTGCCGGTGCCGGCACCGGCCAGGACGCACAACGGTCCGGGGGGCGCCAACGCCACCTCCCGCTGCTCTGGGTCGAGCTGCTCGAGGATGTCGTCCGGATGTGGTGCAGGGAGCAGGGCGATCTCCTGTGACTCTGCGAGTCGGATGAGTAGGGGAATTTTCAACGGTCCGCCCCGGTTTCCCGCGGTGAAGGCCTTGGGGCCATCCTTGCACCCAAACCTGACACGACCCGGAAAGACCCGGGCCCACCCGACCGACGACGGAGACCTGATGCCTGCCCCCACGCCGCTCCAACCCGCACCCGGAACGATCACGATGTTCACGACGAACTGGTGCGGATACTGCGTCCGGCTCAAGGGCCAGCTCGACCGTGAGGGTGTGCCCTACACCGAGGTCAACCTCGAGAGCTCTCCGGAGCACGTGCACTTCGTCGAACAGGTCAACGGTGGCAACCGGACGGTGCCGACCGTGGTCTTCCCCGACGGCACCTCTGCCACCAACCCCTCGCTCGCGGAGGTCAAGGCGAGGCTCACCGCCTGAGGTCGCTCAGCCCTCGGACTCGGACATGACCGACTCGATGGTCTGTCCCAACCAGTGCTCGATGATGCGCTTGGCGATGGAGAGCCCGAAGGGCCGATGGATGGCCCCGGTTCGCAACGCGGTCCGGTAATCGTCGCGCGTCACCCACCGAGCCTCGCTGAGCTCGTGCGGATCGAGCTCGATGCTCGTGCCGAGCGCCCGAGCCGTGAACCCGATCATCACCGACGACGGGAACGGCCACGGCTGGTTGCCCAGGTAGCGGACGTCGGTGACGTCTATGCCGACCTCCTCCTCGACCTCACGAGCCACCGCGGCCTCGAGCGACTCGCCCGGCTCGACGAAGCCCGCGAGCACCGAGAACCGGTTGTCCGGCCACTGTGGGCCACGTCCGAGGAGCAGTCGCTCGTCCGCATCGACGACGGCCATGATGACCGCTGGGTCGGTGCGCGGGTAGTGCTCACTGTGGTCCGTGGGACAGACGCGCAGCCACCCGCCCTGAGACGTTGCTGTCGGCGCTCCGCACCGGGAGCAGTGCGTGTGGGTTCCGTGCCAGTTGGCAAGGGACAGCACCGTCGTGAACAGGCCGGCATCCCGGTCCCCGAGGGCGGCGCCTGCTTGCCGAAGCGTCACCCAACCCTCCACGTCGGGAGGGCGCTCACGACTGCGGTCGGCCCGGTCCAGTCCCTCGGCAGGGAGGGCCACGCCGAGGTAGGCGGTCCCCCGCCCGTCGCGGCCCGCGAACAGAACCAGCCGCCCGGAGTCCTCCGCCGTGGGAGCTCGCAGCCGAAGTCGGAGATCGCCGTGTTCTTCGTGCTCTTCCTGCCCTTGTGAGCGGACCTGCGGCTCGACCGGAGCCCGGTCACCACGCAGCTCGAGCACCCGCGTCGCCGGGTCGGCAAGGAGCCGCTCGACCAGACCACCATCGCGACGCTCGATCCCCGATCGATCGAGCACCGTCCGGGACAGGGCGAGGTCGGGCAAGGTGTCGGCGCTTTGGACCACGTCGTCACCCTACGGCCGTGGGGCCCGACAGGCGTCCAAGCCCCTGGCCTCCGTGCCCCAAGCCTCCAACGATCAGGCGCGCGCTCACCTTACGGTGGGAACGTGACCCGGAGCCCCCTGTTCCTCGCGGCCCTCGCGAGCGCTGCCGTGCCCGGTCTCGACCCGGTGTCGGTGGAGGGCGTGCGCACGAGGGCCGCCGGCTCCTTCGACCTGGCGTTCGTCACCGATCAGCAGGACCGTCGCTGGGTCATCAAGGCGCCATTGACGCAGGCCTCGGGCGCCGAGCTCGAGGCCGTGGTGGCGCTGGGCCCACTGCTCGGCCGCCGGCTCGATCTCGCCATGCCCATGGTCCGTGGGCAGGTGCCCGTTCAGGAGGGTCGGGCCATCGTCTACCTTCGGCTGCCGGGTCGGCCCCTGGACTTCGCCGCCCTACCGCCCGGGGACCTCGCGTCAGGAATCGGCCGAGCACTGGCCCATGTCCACAACCTCGACCTGGCCCTCTTCGAGGAGGCTGGTCGACCGGTCTACGACGCCGATGCGCACCGTCGCCGACAGCTGTCCGAGCTGGACCGGGCGGCGGCCACGGGGCATGTGCCGGCCAACCTGCTCACTCGATGGGAGCAGCGACTCGAGGACATTTCGCTGTGGCGCTTCGCGCCGACTGCCGTGCACGGGTCCTTCGTCGGGGAGCACGTGCTCGTCTCGTTCCAGGACGAGGACCGGGCCGATGCCGGTGAGGTCCGCGGCGTGCTCGGCTGGGAGCAGTCGCGGATCGGGGACCCGGCCGACGACTTCGCCGACCTGGTCGGGTCGGCGGCGCCGGAGTCACTCGACCTGGTCCTCTCGGCCTACGCCCAGTCGCGTGTCGAGCGGCCCGACGGCAACCTCTTGGCGCGGGCCCGCTTGGCTGCGGAGATGGCGCCGATGCGGGTCCTGCTCCACGCTCTTGCCTCGGCCGCGCGTGACCTCGTCGAGGACGCCGCGGCGTCCCTGCGGGCGCTGGACGAGCGGGTCCTTGTCGAGGACGAGCTCAGGGCAGTCGAAGCGGGGGCGCCCACCCCTGCGGAGCCGGGGCTGCACCCGGAGCCGGACTGGGACGCCACCCAGCCGCACCAGCCCTTCCCTGACCCGTCGGTCACGCAGTCCATCGATCCGACACCCTCGACGAGTCCTGCCGACGGACCTGACGTCGACGCGGAAGGATCTGCCGACCAACGTACCGGTGCTGTCGAAGCGGAGCCGAACGACGGACGGGTGGGCTGACCGCTCCATCGAGGGCCGCCACCGTCAGTCGGGGATGGTGGACAGCATCGCGACGAGGATCCGCTCGTCCGGCACGGCAGGCCGCACCGTCACTCCCTCGGCTGCATAGAAGAAGGCCGCGTCCACACGGTTGGGGTCGACGCCGCGAAGGCGAGCGAAGGCCAGTGCGTACGTCGCGAGCTGGACTGCCCGCACCTCGGCCTCCTGCCCTGACGGCTGCGCACCGGTCTTCCAGTCGACCACGGTCCACCCGCCGTCATCGCGAGGGAAGACCGCGTCGATCCGGCCCCGAACCGCGATGCCATCGATGACCGTCTCGATCGACAGCTCGATCTCTTCCGGGATCCGCTCGGCCCACTCGCTTGCGAGGAAGTTCGACCGCATGTGGTCCAAGTCATGGTCGGCGGTGGCCCCCTCGTCGGCGCTTCCGGGGAGGTCGAACAGGTCGACGATGGCCGCGCGCGAGAAATGCTCCTCGACCCAGGCATGAAAGGCGGTTCCCTGCCGAGCGGCCGGGGCAGGAGGCTCCGGCATCGGCCGGCGCAGCCGCATCGCGAAGGCCTCCGGATCGCGAGCGAGGGCGACCACCGCGGACGCGGACAGGTGCCTCGGCACCTCCACGGCCGGCTCCTCTCGCACCCCCTTCATCGCCTCTTCGGCAAGGAGGAGACGCAGGTCGTCAAGTCGTGGGTCCCCTACGAGTTCCGCCGGACGCGAAGCGACGATGTCGCGCAGCCGCTCCGGGAGCGTGCGCAGCGCCGCCCGCCGATGTCCGAGCGGATCGTGCGGCCATGCCGCCCGGATGGGCTCAGCCAGGTGCGGATTCTGTGGCGCTGCCAAGGTGCCGTTCTTCTCGACAGGTGGCGGGGCAGCGCGCCACCCCGCTACGGAAACAGCCTCCGGGAGCGCGTCCCGGATCTCGAGGAGGAAGCGGGACGGGACGGAGAGGGTCTTCTTGCCCGGCCCCCAGAGGTGGGTCGACAGGAGCAGGTCCGTGCGCGCCCGGGTCACGGCGACATAGGCCAGCCGGCGTTCTTCCGCGATGGCGTGCCGGCCCCCGTCCTCGGCGAACTCCTCGATCGCGGCTCCGAGCGCCTTGCGGTCAGGGCTGGCCGACCAGTTGAGGCGCGGCAGCCCGTCCCGGTCACCGCGCAGGTCGTAGGGCAGGGAATCGAGCCCGACGAGCCAGCCCTTGTCCTTCGGGGTTCCCGAGCACACGTACTCGACCGACGCTGCAGTGCTGTCCGAGCCGTTCGGTTCCATCGGGACGACGGACGTGGCCGTGTGGTCCGGGAAGGCACCCTCGACGAGCGCGGGGATGGCGACCACGTCCCACTCCAAGCCCTTGGCAGCGTGGACCGTGAGCACCTGGACTGCGTCGGTGTCGGACTCGACCTGCCCCGCGTCGAGGCCGCGTTCCTGGCTTCGGGCGGCCTCGAGCCAGCTGAGGAAGCCGGACAGGGTGGGCCGGTCCGAGCTGCTCACGTATCGGGCGGCGACGTCGGCGATGGCGTCGAGGTGCACCCGGGCGGTCGAGGCGGTGTGCTCCGGGCGCGAGAGCGCCTCGATGTCCAGACCGATTGCCGTCTCCGCCTCGTGGAGCAGGTCCACGAGTGGCAGGCCGGTGAGTCGACGGAGACGACGCACCACGTCAGCGAGCCCGTGCAGTCGTGCGAGGCCCTCGTCGCTGAGGTGCACCCCGCCCCGCCCGGTCCAGCCGACGGGCGGCAACTCGTCGAGGGCCTCGACGAGGGTCGCCACGTCGGCGCTGTCCGCAGCGAGGTCCGAGTCCCGGTGACGAGCTCCAGCCTCGCTGAACGAGGCGTCCGAGGCCTCGGTGGAGGCCCGTGTGACTCCGGCTGGGCCGGCCCCCTCAGCGGCGTCGAGGGGCAGCGCGTCCTGAGTGAGGTCGGGATGGCCGACGCGCCACGGTCGCGAGTGCAACTCCTTGGCCCAGGCCCACAAGGCATCGAGGTCCGCGGGACCCAGCCGCGCCACTGGACCGGTGAGCAGCCGCATCAGCTGGTCCCCCCGGGTCGGGTCCTGCACGACCCAGAGCAGCGCGACGAGGTCGCTGACTTCCGCCGTGGCGAGCAGACCGCCCAGGCCAACCACCTCGACGGGGAGACCGGCATCCCGGAGCGCCTCCATGACGAGCGGGAACGAGGAGCGTCGTCGGCAGAGCACGGCGGCGCTCCGCCCAGTCCGACGGCCGCTCGGCGACCGCCAGTGGGAGGCGATCCAGGCAGCCACCTGCGCCGCCTCCTCCTCGGCGGTCTCGCCTCGCACGATGGTGATCGCCCCGGGTCCCACTCCCGGGCGCGACCTGAGCGGCTGGACGTGGGCTGTGGCCAGCGGCGCCGCGGTGACATTCGCCGCCGCGAGGATCAGCTCGTCGTTGCGCCAGCTCGTCGAGAGGGGCAGCACGTCCGCTGGACCATCGGTGTCGGCGAACTCCGCCGGGAACCGCAGCAGGGTCGTCGCGCTGGCCCCGCGCCAGCCGTAGATGGACTGGTTGGGGTCTCCCACGGCCGTGAGGGCCACGGACGCGTCGTGGAACAGCGACCGCAGCAGCCTCAGCTGTGCCTCCGACGTGTCCTGGAACTCGTCGAGTAGAACCGCCTTGAACCTCTCTCGCTCGACCTGGCCGACGAGGGGCACCGATCCGGCAACGCGAGCCGCGAGCGCCACCTGGTCCGCGAAGTCCAGCGCCTCGCGCTCCCGCTTCAGCCGCACGAAGGCGTCGACGATCGGCAGGACCGCACGTCGCTCGCGCAGCGCCGCCAACGCCTCCTTCGCCGGTGCGAGGCTTCCCTTGCCCTCGCCGTCCGGCAGGTCCTCCAGCGCCGCGATGACGGTGTCGAGGTGGTTCATCACCTCCGCCGGGACACGGACGTGCTCGGCCATCTCGCCGGCAAGGGACATCACGGCTTCGATAACCGTCGACTCGGCCTTGGACACCACGTCCATCGGCCCGTCCCACCGCGAGACAGCCTCGGCGGCCAGTTGCCAGGCGCCGGCCTCGGTGAGGACGCGGAACTCCGGCTCGACGCCGAGCCGAAGTGCGTGCTCGCGGACGAGCCGGCCCGCGTAGGAGTGGTACGTGGAGACGCTCGGCGTGCCTCCGAGCACTTCTGCTCCGCTGCCGTCGTCCTCAGGCGGCGTCCAGAGCCCGGCGCGCTCCAGGCCCCGCAACCGCTTGCCGATGCGCTGGGACAGCTCCGCCGCCGCCTTGCGCGTGAAGGTCAACCCCAGCACCTGGTCGGGGGCGACCAGGCCGTTGGCGACGAGCCAGACCACCCGAGCGGCCATCGTCTCGGTCTTGCCGGAGCCCGCGCCCGCCACGACGAGCAGGGGCCGAGGCCCGGCTTCGATGACGTCGGCCTGCTCGTCCGTCGGAGCCGGCAGGTCCAGCGCACGGGCGATGTCGAGAGCGGAGAAGCGCACCCTCTCGGGAGCCACCGTCACCCGCTCTGTTGTCGCGGTCACAGGGCATCTCCTTCCGGCTGGACGGGACAGGAGGACTTGACCGGGCAGGTGCGGCAACTGCCTTGCGACGCAACGAAACTGGCGCCGCCCATGCCTTCGGCGGTCGCCTCCACGAGCGCCCGCGCCCAGTCCGGCTCGGCGGACTCTGCGAGAGCGCCCTGGGTCAGCACCGAGGGGCGCAGCCCGGCCAGCCCCCCCTTGCCGATGTAGACGAGCGCGGCCCCCGCACTGTCGCTGCCCAGCGATGGGAAGCCGTCGGCCTCGACGGCGACCTGGTAGGCGCCGAGCTGCCCGTGGCGCTCGAGCTCCGCCTTCGTCGGCTTGCTCGTGCCCGTCTTGAGGTCGACGATGCGCAGGCGCCCACGGCTGTCGCGCTCGATGCGGTCGACGCGCCCAGCGACCACGGCGCGTCCGACCCGGACCCGGAACTCGGTCTCGACTCCGACAGGCTCCCAGTCCCCTGCAACCGACTCGCGGTAGGCGACGTAGCGCGCCACCATGTCATGGGCCTGGCGTCGGGTCCGGTCGGTGACCCAGCCCGATGGCAGCCCGAGTCGACCCCACCGGGCATCGACCTCCCCGTCGAGGACCTCGAGCGGGGCATCAGGCAGCTCGGCGACGATGTCGTGGACGAAGGTTCCCACCGACGCCGCTCCGAGCGCGACACCGTCCCCGCCGACCGAGGTGAGGAACCAGCGCAGCGCGCACTCGGAGAAGTACGTCACCTTGGACGGAGAGACGTGGACCGGCTCGTCCGGGCGACGAACCGGACGCTCTGTGGTGACGTCGCGCAGCGCCCACCAGCTGCCGGGGTCGGCTCCGCGAACCCCGGCCTGCGACGCCACCGCGAGCAGCGCCAACGCTGGCTCGGCAACGCCCGCATCGGGGCTGACCACCTCGCGCCGCAGCTCCCCCACGAGCCCCGCGAGGGACATCGTCCGGGCGACCTCCGTGTGTGGCCTGACCTCGTCGGCCATCCGCCCTCTCGCCGGGGGATCGACGAGGTCGAGGTAGACCGACGGTTGCTCCTCCTCGTTGCCCACCGCCGTCACGAGCAACCGCACCGTGGCGCGCGTCACGGCGACATGGAACAGCCGGGTCTCGTCGTAGCGCACCGCCGCCTGCGCTGCCCGGAAGCCCAGGGGCCGCTGGCTGACAACGCCGACGAGGTCCTCGGAGCCGAGGATCGAGCCCCGCAGGCGCAGGTCGGGCCAGACGCCCTCCTGCACGCCGGCGACCACGACGAGGCGCCACTCCCGGCCAGCCGCGGTCTGCGGCGTGACCAGGGAGACCTGAGGCCCGGCCTGGCCGCCGACGAGCAGCGTGTCACCGGGCACGTCCTGGCCGAGGAGGTGCTCGACGAACGTGTCGGGTCCCGCAGTGGGCAACCGGTCGACGAAGGATCCGGCGGCGTCGAACAGGGCCAGCACGGCGTCGAGGTCGCAGTCGGCCCGCACGCCCGAC
>NZ_DATCWX010000337.1:0-3490 GCF_036566125.1 Intrasporangium sp. | reverse complement strand
GCTGCCGCTCGACAGCGCCTTCGACGGGACACTGTCCGGCACCGCCCTGACGGATGCCATCGGCACCGGCGCAACCACGGTGGCGGCAATCGTCATGTACGACGACGACACCGAGTCCGCGCCGAAGCAGGCCAACTACACCCTCACCGTGAACGGCGTGGTCCAGCCGGGAGGGGGCGGCTGAGCTGACAACCCGACTCAGCGGCATACGACATCAGTCGTATGCCGCTGAGTTGCGTTCCAGCGCAACTACGTCATGGGGTGGCTTGGACTGGCGTACCGTCGGAGCGTGCGGAGAGGGACGACGGCGGACCAGATGGAGCACGCCGACTGTGGCGACGGGCGGTCCGCGGTATGACCGAACAGTCGATCGGCATCGTCGGTGGCGGCATCGTCGGGCTCGCGATCGGGCGCGAGCTCTCGCGCCGGCGCCCCGGCCTGCGAATCGTCGTCTTCGAGAAGGAGGCCCGTCTCGCGGCGCACCAGACCGGGCACAACTCCGGTGTCGTCCACGCGGGGATCTACTACAAGCCGGCCAGCCTCAAGGCGCGGCTCTGTTCTCGCGGCCGCGAGCTGCTCAAGGACTACTGCACCGAGCACGGCATCGCTTACAACGAGTGCGGCAAGCTCGTCGTCGCGGTCGACGCCTCAGAACTGGGACGCTTCGATGCCCTCGAGCAGACGGCCCTGGCCAACGGCGTGCCCGGCCTCGAGCGGGTCGGCCCGGAGCGGATCCGGGAGATCGAGCCCCACGCCGTCGGTCTCGCCGCCCTGCACTCACCGAGGACGGCGATCACCGACTTCGTCGCGGTCGCCGAGACCATGGGCAAGGAGATTGTCGACAGCGGCGGCGAGATCCACCTCGACACGATGGTGAACGGACTGGAGCGCAGCGCCGGCCGCATCGACGTCCAGTGCGGCCCGGTCCGTCACCGGGTCGACCGGCTGATCCTCTGCGGCGGGCTCCAGGCCGATCGCCTTGCCAGGCTGGCCGGCGACACGGGCGGGCCCCGGATCGTTCCCTTCCGCGGCGAGTACCTCAGCGTCAGCCCGGCGAAGCGGCAGCTCGTCAGGGGGATGGTCTACCCGGTGCCGGACCCGCGCTACCCCTTCCTCGGCGTGCACTTCACCCGCCGCGTCTACGGCGAGCTCGACGTCGGACCCAACGCCGTCCTCAGCCTCAAGCGCGAGGGCTACCGCCGCCGTGACTTCGAGGCCGCCGACGTGCGTGACATCCTCGCCTGGCCCGGTTTCTGGCAGATGGCCCGGACCCACTGGCGCACCGGCGCCAAGGAGGTCTACGGGTCTCTATCGATCCGCGCCTACCTGCGAGCTGCGCAGCGGTACGTGCCTGCCATCGGGCCGGCGGACGTCGTCCGCAACGGGATGGGCGTCCGAGCCCAGGCCGTCGAGCGTGACGGCACCCTCGTCGACGACTTCCGGATCACCCACAGCGACGGGGTGACGAGCATCCGCAACGCGCCCTCACCAGCAGCCACCTCGAGCCTGGCCATCGCCGAGTACGTCGTGGACGAGATCGACCGAGAGGGTTGACCTGAACCGTGGTTCGAGGTACCGACTCGCCCCAAAGAGGCGGACAAATATCTCGAACCGGGGTTCAGAAAACCGATTGCAGGTCCCGGGATCGTCTGGGCATCGTCGTCAGATGGCGAATGCAGTGCTGAGAGCGGCGGGTCCAGCAGACGCCGACGTGGTCGGTCGGCTCCTCCACGACTTCAACGACGAGTTCGACACGTCCGGACCGGATGCCGACGTCTTCGCGCGCAGGTTCCACACCCTCCTCGACCGCTGCGACGTGCTCGTCCTCCTCGCTGAGAACCCCTCAGAACCGGTGGGATTCGCCTTCCTCACCCTGCGTCCGACGCCCTACTACGACGGGCTCTTGGCACAGCTCGAGGAGCTCTACGTCCGACCGGACCTGCGGGACCAAGGCATCGGGACAGAGCTGCTGCTCGAGTCCATCGAGGCAGTGCAGGAGCGGGGCGCATGTGAGGTGCACATCAATGTCGACGAGGTCGACGTGGACACCAGACGCTTCTACGAGCGGCACGGCTTCAGCAACATCCAGCCCGGCGCCGACTACCGGATGCTCTGCTACCTGCGCGAGCTGTGACGGTGTTCCGGTCCTCCACGGGCTGACCCTGGCCGCGTCATAGTCTGTGCGCGTGATTTCCTCGCGCGCGAGCGGCGTCCAGCTGCACATCACCTCTCTGCCCGACGGTCGGCTCGGCCGGTCGGCGCGGGCCTTCGTGGACTGGCTCGCCGCGGCCGGGCAGTCGGTATGGCAGGTCCTGCCCGTGTCCGTCCCCGACGAGCACGGGTCGCCCTACAAGTCACCGTCCGCCTTCGCCGTCTCACCGGCGCTCCTCGAGCACCCCGACGCACCGGTGAGTCCCGAGGAGCTGGCCCGGTTCGCTGAGCGCGAGCAGTACTGGGTCGACTCGTGGACTGCCTTCGGCGGGGACCTCGCCGACCAGGTCCGGTTCGCCCGCGAGTGGACCGAGCTGCGCGCGTACGCAGCCGACCGCGGGGTCCGCATCATGGGCGACGTCCCGATCTACGTCGCCCCCGACGGCGCCGACGTCCGGGCGTGGCCGAGTCTCTTCCGCAGCGATGCGGTGGCTGGCGTCCCACCGGATGCGTACGCCGCGACGGGACAGCTCTGGGGCAACCCGCTCTACCGGTGGGACGTCATGGCCGCCGACGGATTCCGCTGGTGGATAGAGCGACTGCGCCGGACCTTCGAGCTGTTCGACTACGTCCGGCTCGACCACTTCCGCGGGTTCGCCGCGTACTGGGCGGTCCCCGCGGACGCCGAGACCGCGATGAACGGCCGCTGGGAGCCGGGGCCTGGCCGCGCCCTCTTCGACGCGGTTCAGGCGGAACTCGGCGAGCTGCCCGTGCTGGCCGAGGACCTCGGCGACATCGACGCCGCCGTGGTCGAGCTGCGCCGTGAGCTCGGCTTCCCCGGCATGGCGGTGCTCCAGTTCGGCTTCACCCCGCACGACCCGCACAACATCCACCACCCGGGCCGTCTGCGGGACGACCAGGTCGTCTACACCGGGACCCACGACAACGACACCGTCGTCGGCTGGTGGGCGCAGCTCCCGTGGGACGCCCGGGACATGGTGTGGGCAGCCTGTCGCGAGGCCGGGGTGGACATCGATGTCGACCGAGAGCCGTCGTGGGCTGTCATCGGGCTCGCCCTCACGATGCCATGCCAGCTGGCCATGATGCAGGCGCAGGACGTTCTCGCGCTCGGTTCCGAGGCTCGCATGAACACGCCCGGCGTCGAGGGCGGCTGGGGCTGGCGGATGGACGGGGGTGCTCTCACTCCCGCACACTCAGCGCGGTTGCGCTCGCTCACCGAGGCGGCCGGCCGTGTGCGGTAGGGGCGGGTGCCGGCGTGCGTCCGCGACTCGGCTCAGCGGCATACGGATGATGCCGTATGCCGCTGAGCCAACTCGGG
>NZ_DATCWX010000151.1:0-5320 GCF_036566125.1 Intrasporangium sp. | reverse complement strand
GGCTCGCGCGCGTCCCCGTGGCCGAGCCAGCCGATCCACTCGTCACGCGCCCCGCCGCTCGCGCGTCTGGTCCGATGGACGCCAGGGGTGAGCGTGAAGCCGAGCGACCACGCCGTGCGCCGGGCGTCCCAGTCGCCGACCGGCGACCGCCACAGCACCAGGCTGGCTCCCTGCTCGAACGCCTGCTTCACCTCGGCTTCGACGGCCTGCCGATCCTGCCCCGGGCTCGGTTCCAGGAGGAACACGTCGTCGATCTGCGTCACGATCAGTTCAGTCCAGCCGAGGTCAGCCAGTCCTTGGCAACGACGCTGGCGTCCTTCTTGTCGACGACGACCTGCTTGACCATTTCGGCGAGGGCTGGCGTGTCGAGCTTCGCGGACACAGCGTCGAGAGGTGCCTGGACCGAGCTGGCGACCTGCTCGCGCACGAGCGGCACGACGTTGTCGGAGCCGAACAGCAGCTTCGGGTCCTCGAGGACGACGAAGCCGTTGGCCGCGATGGATGGGTCGGTGCTGAAGATGTTGGCGGCCTTGACCTGGCCATTCTTGAGCGCCTCGACGGTGGCTTGGCTCGCGAGCGGGCGGAACTCGGCCGGCACGAGGTTGTAGACCTCCTTGAGGCCCACGAGGCCCTGGTGCCGCGTCCGGAACTCGGGCGGGGCGGCGATGGACAGCTCCTTCTGGTGGGCGACGAGGTCTGGGATCGCCTTGAGCGACCACGCGTCGGCCGTCTCCTTGCTGACGACCATGGAGTTCTTGTCCTCAGCAGCGGACTTCGCCAGGACAGTGAGTCCGGCGGGCAGCTTGGTCTTGAGCGTCGCGTAGACCTCGTCGGGGTCGGTCGCCGTCACGGTGCTGTCGAAGAAGTTCGTCAGCGAGCCGGTGTACTCGGGCAGGATGTCCACCTCCCCACCCTCGATCGCCTTGAGGTAGGTCTCCCGGTTACCGATGTTGAACTGGCGCTTCACGGTCAGGCCCTTGGCCTCGAGCGCCTGGGCGTAGATCTCGCCGAGGAGCGCGGACTCGGGGAAGTCCGCCGAGCCGATGGTCACGGAGGTCGTCGATCCGGTGCCGCCGCTCGTGGCTCCGGGCTGCTCGGTGGCGAGCGGGTTCTCGCTGCTGCCACAGGCGGCGAGCGGGAGAACGGCAGCGGCGAGGAAGCCGACGAGAAGGGTTCGCGTGCGAAGCATTGTCAGATACTCTCCGTTCGGTGAACCACGAGGCAACTGCCTTTGTGGGGGGTCAAGCCGGGTCGAGCAGGTCAAGCCGGTTGGTGGTCGGGCTCCGAGCGGTTGCCCGGCGGTCCAAGGCCGGTGCCGGTGCCGGCACGCGACAGATCGAGGCGTCCAGGGTCGGTTGGTCCAACATGGGTGCGGCGCCCCGAGATTCCCGGGGAGACGGCGTATCGCTGGAGCAGGGCGAGCAGGCCGTCAGCGACAAGGGCGAGCACGGCGACGAGCACGGAACCCGCGACCATCTGCGGCAGATCCCGTGCGGCGAGCCCGTCGATGAGGTAGCGACCCAGCCCCCCCAGGCTGATCGAGGCAGCGATCGTCGCGGTCGCGATGACCTGGAGCGTCGCCGAGCGCAGCCCCGAGAGGAACAGCGGCATGGCGATCGGCAGCTCGACCTGGGTGAGCACCTGGGTGCCGCGCATCCCCATGCCGCGAGCGGCGTCGCGGGCCGCCGGGTCCACGCTCTCCACCCCGGCGTAGGTGCCGGACAGCAGGGGCGGAATGGCGAGCAGCACGAGGACGATGATGCTGGGAATGGTGAAGGCGAGATCGCTCTGGATGAGCGGCCCGACGAGCATCGAGATGGCGAAGAGCAGTCCGAGACTGGGCACCGCGCGCAAGGCGTTCGCCCACGTGACGAGCCAGCGGGCCCGTCCGGTGTGGCCGACCCACGCGCCCAGTGGCACGGCGATCACCAGGGCGATCCCGATCGTGACGACGGTGTAGAGCAGGTGCTCCCCGAGCCGGGCCGGCACGCCGTCGGGTCCGGTCCAGTGCTCCGGGTCCGTCAGCCACGTCACGAGGTCGTCGATCATGTCGCCGCCTCCGCCCCGGCTCGAGCCCATGGGGTCAGGACGTGCGCGATCCCGTTGATGGCGACGTCGAAGAGGATGGCGAGCGCCACGCAGGCGACGATGCCGACCCAGACCTCGGTCGCGAAGTTGCGCGCGTAGCCGTCGGTGAGGAAGTAGCCGAGCTGGTTGACGCCGATGAGCGACGCGACACTGACGATGCTGACGTTGCTCACCGCGGCGACCCGCAGGCCAGCCGCGAGCACCGGAACCGCCAGGGGCAGGTCGACCGCGCGGAAGCGCGCGAAGCCGCCGAATCCCATGGCAGTAGCCGCGGCTCGCGTGGACGGATCGACGCTCGAGAGGGCATCAGCGACTGTCCGAGTCAGGAGCGCAACGGTGTAGATCGTCATCGCGACGATGACGTTGACCGGGTCGAGGATGCCGCGGTGAAGGATGTTGGGCAGCAGGATGAACAGCGCGAGCGAGGGAATCGTGTAGAGCAGCCCCGTTGCACTGAGGAGCGGTCCTCTGAGCCACGCCTTACGGGCCGCGAGCCAGCCCAGCGGCAGCGCGATGAGCAGGCCGATGACCAGTGGGATCCCCGCGAGCCAGGCGTGCTGGACGCCGCGCGACAGGATCTCGTCGAGGTGGTCGATCGCCCACGTCACGAGCGGCCGGCCCCCTCGGTCGTCGTCGACCCCGCCACAGCGGGTCGAGGGGTATGCCGCTGAGCCGGCTCAGCGGCATACGCGCCGTTGGGGTTGTGGCGGGCTTCAATGGCGGGCACCACCTGGGACGCGAGGATGGTGCCGACGAAGCGGCGGTCCGGGTCGGCAACGACCCCGCGCCCGCTGGGCGAGCTGAGAGCGGCGTCGAGGAGCGCGCGGAGCGAGCCGTCGGTGCGGGCGACCGTCCCGCCCCGGTGGAGCAGCGAGCGGTCCACCGTCGTCGTGACCGCGTCGGCCCGGACCCAGCCGATGGGCTCGCCCTGGTCACCGAGGCAGAGGACCCAGGCCTGCCCGACGGCGCGGACCTCATCAGCAGTGGCGCCGAGGTGGGTCGTCGGCTCCTTCGCGAGGGTGAGCGCCGGCGCGTCCTCGAAGGCCAGCGACCGGTAGCCGCGGTCGCGCCCGACGAACTCGGCCACGAAGTCGTCGACCGGGTCGGCGAGGAGCCTTGCGGGAGTGTCTAATTGGGCGAGGACTCCGCCGATGCGCAGCACAGCGACCTGGTCACCGAGCTTGATCGCCTCGTCGATGTCGTGGGTGACGAACAGGATCGTCTTGCCGATCTCCGACTGCAGCCGGAGGAACTCGTTCTGCAGCTGCTCGCGGACGACGGGGTCGACGGCGGAGAACGGCTCGTCCATGAGCATGACGGGCGGGTCGGCGGCCAGGGCCCGGGCCACGCCGACGCGCTGTTGCTGGCCCCCCGAGAGCTGGGCCGGGTAGCGCCGGGCCAGAGCGGGCTCGAGGCCGACGCGCTCGATGAGCTCCATCCCGCGGGCTCGCGCGGTGCGCTTGTCCACGCCGAGGAGGCGGGGCACGGTCGTCACGTTGTCGAGGACGGTGCGGTGCGGGAAGAGGCCGGCGTGCTGGATCACGTAGCCGATGCTCCGGCGCAGCTCGGCGACGTCGAGGCTTCCGGTGTCCCGGCCATTGATCGAGATCGTGCCGGACGTCGGCGTGATCATGCGGTTGACCATGCGCAGGGTGGTCGTCTTGCCACAGCCGGAGGGTCCGACGAGCACGGTGATCCGCCCCGTTGGCGCCTCGAGCGTCAGGTTGTCGACGGCGGTCGTCGCTCCGGCGGTCCCCGCGCCGTAGGTCTTGGTCACGCTGTCGAAGCGGATCATGCAGACAAACGTACCCAGCCCGTCCGACAGGGCTACCGAATAACCCCCCTGGTAATCGAAAGAACAACTTCCGGGACCCCGCGACCCTCAGATGTCGATGACCCCTCCACCACCGTGCACCGCCCGCGCCACCACGGCACCGATCGGTCCGGACCGGGGCTCCGGGCTGCCTCCGAGCTCACGGACGAAGGTCGCCGCGACGATGTCGACGACCAGCGCTGTCCAGAGCCCGGCGCGTACCACCATCGCGTGTTCGCCACGGGCCACGCGGATGAGCGTCGCGTCCTCCCCCGCGGCCAGCATCGCGTCGACCGTAAGGCGAGAGGCCGACAGCGGCGTGATGACGTCGCGGTCCCCATGGATGAGGACGGTCTTCTGGCCGTCGCGCGGGGTTGGGTCACCCCGCTCGATCCACGGCGCGAGCCCGAGGACCAGCCGCACGTCGTCATCGTCAGACACCGACAAGGCGGTGCGCCCGCCCATCGAGTGGCCGACGAGACCGACGGGGGCGCCCGGGTATTCAGCGCGGACCTGCTCGAGCGCCCATCGCGCATCCTCGACCGGCGCCGCCTCGAGCCCGTTCCACCCGCGGTAGCGGAAGCGCAGCCGCGCGACGGCCAGCGGCCCCGGCACCCTGCGAAGCGCGCGTGCGAACGGTACGAGCCGCGCGACGTTGGGGGACCACGGGTGGTTGAGCTCGCGAGAGTCGACCGCTCCCCCGTGCATGACGAGCGCCACCGCCCCAGCCCGGGCGGGCCTGGCGTCCCACGTCAAGGAGGCGAGCGGCATACGGCTGACGTTCACACCTGAGTGCGCTGGAAGTTCTGCCACGAGCGGGACGCGGTCGGGCCGCGCTGACCTTGGTAGTGAGATCCGTACTTGCCACTGCCATAAGGATTCTCGGCAGGAGAGCTGAGGCGGAAGAAGCACAGCTGCCCGATCTTCATCCCCGGGTAGAGCATGATCGGCAGGGTCGCGACGTTGGACAGCTCCAGCGTCACGTGCCCCGAGAAACCCGGGTCGACGAAGCCCGCCGTCGCGTGCGTCAGCAGTCCGAGCCGCCCCAGCGACGACTTGCCCTCGACCCGCGCCGCGAGGTCGTCCGGCAGGGTGACCGTCTCGAGAGTCGACCCCAGCACGAACTCCCCCGGGTGCAGCACGAACCGCTCCTCGCCCGTCCCCACCTCGACGAGCCGCGTCAGCTCGGGCTGCTCGGCGGCCGGATCGATGTACGGGTACTTGTGGTTGTCGAAGAGCCGGAAGAACTTGTCGAGCCGCACGTCAACGCTCGAGGGCTGGATCATGGCCGGTTCCCACGGGTCGAGCACGACCCGCCCGCCGTCGACCTCGGCCCTGATGTCCTTGTCAGAGAGCAGCACGTAGGGAGGCTACCCCGCGCGCCGCCTCGCACGCCGTTGTTCATGCCGTATGCCGCTG
>NZ_DATCWX010000325.1:0-19132 GCF_036566125.1 Intrasporangium sp. | reverse complement strand
CGGGGTGCTCGGTCGCGCGCTCGCGGCCGGCGCGATCCTCCTCATCATCGGAGCCGCGACCATCGTCAGCGCGTTCATCGCGACCGGCCTCGACGTCTCGAACCCGGTGAAGGCACTGCTCGTCCTCGCTCCGGTCGCCATGGCCGATGCCTTCTCGCCGCTGGCGGACGCGATGCGGGCCCGGGCCCAGGCGCGCGCCGCGGCGGAGCGGACGGCGGCCCTGCTCGAGCAGGACCCCGCGGTCCACGACCCCACCGACGGCGCTCCCACTGGGACCGACGACGCACCGACGAACCTGTCACTCGAGGCGCTTCGGCTGCGGAACGTCACGGCCTCGTGGGGAGCCACCCCGTCGGAACTCCCCACCCCGTCGTCGACTGAGCAGAACGCGCCGCTGGCCGTCGGCCCGTTCGACCTGGAGCTTGCGCCCGGCGAGTCGGTCGCCGTCCTCGGCCCGAACGGCAGCGGCAAGTCGACCCTGCTCGCCGTCCTGGCTCGCCACCTCGACCCGGTGTCCGGCACCTACACGGTGACGACCCCAGACGGCGACCGCGACGTCCTCACCGAGCCACTGGAGGACGCACGCGCCCGGATCGCCGTCGTGGACGACGAGCCGCACATCTTCGCAACGTCGCTGCGCAACAACCTCACGCTCGCCCGCCCCGGCGCGACTGACGAAGCCGTGCTCGAGGCCCTCGACCGGGCCGGTCTCGGTCGACTGACCTCCGGCCTTCCCGACGGCCTTGACACCGTCCTCGGGGCGGGCGGCCGTGGACTCTCCGGAGGCGAGCGGGCCCGGCTCGCCATCGCCCGGGCCCACCTCAGCGGCAGGCCGGTCATCGCCCTCGACGAGCCGGTCGCCCACCTCGACCCTCCCACCGCGCGCAGTGTCCTCACCGACCTGCTCGCTCCCTCACGCGCCACCGACGACCGCTCCCCCAGTGTCGTCCTGGTCACCCACAGGCCCGACGGGCTCGACCTCGTCGACCGCGTTTTCACCGTCACCCACCCGCACCGGTAGATTGGAACCACCATGGCAACGAATCCACGCCCCCGACTCGGCGAGCTTGAGCGTGCCGTCATGGAGCACCTCTGGGCCGCCTCCGACGCCCACCCCGAGGGCTTCACGGTGCGCGAGGTGCACGACGCCATCGGCGTCGAGCGCGGCCTCGCCTACACGACTCTCATGACCGTGCTCGACCGCATGGCCAAGAAGCAGCTCGTCACCCGTGAGCGCGACGGTCGGGCCTGGCGCTACCTGCCCGCCTCGTCCCGCGACGAGCTGACGTCCGAGGCGCTGCACCATACCCTCGGTGAGCTCGCCGGCACGGAGCGTCGCAGCGCACTCCTGCGCTTCCTCGACCAGTCGACGCCGGAGGAGCTCGACGAGCTGCGGTCGGCCCTGGCTGACCTGGAGTCGCGCGAGGGCAAGCGCGCAACCAGGTAGCCGCGCGAGTCGCCCATGGTCGTTGCGGCCCTCCTCATCCTCACGATCGCCCTCGCGTGGCCGGTGCCGCGCCTCATGGCGGGGATGACGACGTTTCGTCGCGCGCCGCGGGCAGCTCTCGTCGTCTGGCAGTCCACCTCGGTTGCGGCCGTGCTCGCGGCCCTCTTCGCGGCGCCTGCCGCCCTGCCCTACGTCATCGGGCCAACCCCCGAACTGGCCAGCAACGCCACCCAGATCGCCGTCGCCGTGGCGGTCACCGGACTCGTCGCCGGCCGGCTCATGCTGTCCGGGCACCGGGTGGGGACCCGGCTGCGCGCCAACCGCCGCCGGCACCGCCGGCTCGTCGACCTGCTGGCCATGCCGGCTGACGAGGACTCGACCCATGCCGCGCACATGCGCGTCATCGAGCACCCGACCCCCACTGCCTACTGCGTGCCAGGGGTACGCCGCCGGGTCGTGCTCACCCAGGGAACGCTCGACGCCCTGCCGCAGGAGGAGCTCGCGGCCGTGCTTGCTCACGAACGGGCACACCTGCGAGCCCGCCATGACCTCATCCTCGAGTTCTTCACCGTGATCCACGAAGCGGTGCCACCCTTCGTCCGGTCAGACGCCGCCCTGCGCGAGGTGACCCTGCTCATCGAGGTGCTCGCGGATCGTGCTGCGGTTCGCGCGACGAGCGTGCTCGCCACAGCTCGGGCGATCGTCGGGATGGCGACGGGCGGCGTCAAGCCCGAGGGCACCCTGGCGATGAGCGACTCGCCCTCGGCCGCGCGCCTGCGACTCGACCTGCTCGCTCCCGGCCGGGTCGCCGGGCTGCCGCCTCCGGTCGCGGCGACGCTGATGTATCTCTTCGCCGCCTCGATCGTGACGATGCCGGTCGCCCTGCTCGTCGTGGCCTGGGCCACCCCCTGACCCGTTAGCCGTCCGCGGGTCGGACGGTGGGATTCGCATAAGCACAGGTTATGGGAAAGTGCTGCTCCGATGGCACCATCGCCGCGAAAGGACCACCCCATGACCGCGCTCCGACTGGGCG
The DNA here is from genome assembly GCF_036566125.1 of Intrasporangium sp. Taxonomy (GTDB): domain Bacteria; phylum Actinomycetota; class Actinomycetes; order Actinomycetales; family Dermatophilaceae; genus Intrasporangium. Next base: position 16,652 of record NZ_DATCWX010000325.1, on the reverse strand, counting down.
ACACCGCCCCGGACTTCACCGCCGAGACGACCGAGGGTCGGATCTCGTTCCACGCCTGGAAGGGTGACGGCTGGGCCGTCCTCTTCAGCCACCCGGCCGACTTCACCCCCGTCTGCACGACCGAGCTCGGCCGCGTCGCCGCGCTCAAGGACGAGTGGGCCAAGCGCAACGCGAAGGTCATCGCCGTCTCCGTCGACCCGGTCGACCAGCACCAGGACTGGAAGCTCGACATCGCCGAGGTCGCGGGCGCACCGGTCGACTACCCGGTCATCGCCGATGAGGACCGCGTCGTCTCCGAGCTCTACGGGATGATCCACCCAGGCGAGGGCGACACGTCCGCGGTCCGCTCCGTCTTCCTCATCGACGGCAGCCACAAGGTCCGCCTCACGCTGACCTATCCCAAGTCGGTCGGCCGCAACTTCGACGAGATCCTGCGGGCACTCGACGGGCTCCAGGTCACCGACTCCGGCCCGTTCTCGACCCCTGCCGACTGGCAGGTCGGCGACCGCATCATCGTCGCCCCGGCCGTGTCCACCGAGGACGCCCGGGCGCGCTTCGCGGAGGTCGAGGAGGTCAAGCCGTACCTCCGCTTCGCGTCCATCCCGACCTGAGGCTCCCCCAGCCCCACCGACCTGACACCGCAACACACCCGCTTATCGCGTGATACCCCGCCCTGCAGGTGGGCCGGGCAGTCGGTAAGCGGGTGTGTTGCGGTGGTGGGGGGCGGTGCTCGGCTGGCTCGATAGGCTCGCCCCCATGCGCGTACTCGTCAGCGGGGGAGCCGGCTACATCGGGTCCCACACGGTGGTCCAGCTCGTCGCGGCGGGACACGACGTCGTCATCGTCGACAACTTCGCCAACAGCAAGCCGACGGTCGTGGGCCGGCTCGAATCACTGACCGGCACGCACCTGCCGGTGCACTCCTTCGACCTGCTCGACCAGGACAAGGTCGAGCGGCTCTTCGCGCAGGAGCCGATCGACGCGGTGATCCACTTCGCGGGCCTCAAGTCCGTTGGCGAGAGCGTCGCGAAGCCGCTCGCGTATTACGAGAACAACATCGGCTCGACATTCTCGCTCGTTCGCGCGATGCGCCGGCACAACGTCCACAAGCTCGTCTTCAGCTCGTCCGCAACGGTGTACGGCGTCAGCGAGCCGCCCTTCACCGAGGACATGCCCACGGGTGCCTCGAACCCGTACGGCTGGACGAAGGTGATGATCGAGCAGATCCTGCGCGACGTCGCCCTGGCCGACCCGTCATGGCGCATCGCGCTGCTTCGCTACTTCAACCCGGTAGGCGCGCACGAGTCGGGGACCATCGGCGAGGACCCGCAGGGCGTCCCCAACAACCTCATGCCGTTCGTGGCGCAGGTCGCCGTCGGTCGGCGCGAGAAGGTGCGCATCTTCGGCGGCGACTACCCCACTCCCGACGGGACCGCGCTGCGCGACTACATCCATGTCGAGGACCTCGCCGCCGGTCATCTTGCCGCACTCGACAAGCTCGGCAAGACGGAGGCGCCCGTGTCGACGTGGAACCTCGGCACCGGCGTCGGGACCAGCGTCCTCGAGGTCGTGCACGCCTTCGGCCGCGCGGTCGGGCGCCAGCTGCCCTACGAGATCGTCGAGCGGCGGCCTGGCGACCTCCCTGCCGCGTACGCCGACCCCAGCCTCGCCCACGAGGAGCTCGGCTGGCGCGCGAAGCGCGACATCGACGACATGTGCGCGGATTCCTGGCGCTGGCAGAGCCAGAATCCCGAGGGCTACCCCGACGCCTGAGGGCCTCCCCAGCAAAACCATGCCGTATGCCGCTGGGCCGGCTCCCAGCGCGGGGTGACCAAGGCGCGGGCCGGCGTCCCAGCGCGGTGTAGCAGTCCCAGCGCGGGCTGGCGTTGCACGCGCGGGATGCATTGCGCGCATCGACGACTACCGCGCGCGGGGTTGGGGACGCCGCGCGGGGTTCCGGACGCCGGGCGGAACGAGCTCGTGGTGTGGGTGGTCGGCCGCTAGGGGCGGGGGTCGAGCGCGTCGTAGTCCCGGAAGCTGGGGACCCGCGCCACCGCGAGGATGACGAGCACGACGACCAGGATCCCGCCGACGACCGGTGGCACCCAGATCACCGTCAACGTGGCAAGAGATCCGGCCAGCATCTGACCCAGTCGCGGGCCACCGCTCACGACCACGGTGAAGATGCCCTGCATCCGTCCCCGCAGCCGGTCGGGCACGGCCGCCTGGAGGATGGTCTGCCGGAAGATCGCGCTGACGTTGTCCGCACCGCCGGCGACGGCCAGGCACAGCAGCGCCAACATCAGGGCCGGCTGGTTGACGTCGCCGAAGTCGCGGCTCGTCACCGCGTGGCCGCTCACCATGACGACGGCGAGCACAACGCCGAGCCCGAAAATGGCGAGCCCGTAGACGACGATCGCGTTGCGGATGGCGCGGCCCTGCCACCGGATGCCGGTGAGGCGACCGGACCCGAGACTCGAGATGATGCCGCCGACGGCGTAGGCAGCGAAGAGCAGGCCGGCCGTGACCGTCCCGCCGCCGATGACCACGGCGCCGACTGCAGGGAAGAGGACCGTCGGCTGGCCAAACGTCATCGCGATGATGTCGACGACGAAGCTCATCCGCACGTTGGGAGCGGTCTTCAAGTGGCGCAGGCCCTCGAGGACCGACTGGAGGCCGCGCCCGGGCGTCGCCTCACCGTCGGGGTGCGGCTCCGGGCGGATCTGCGGCAGGGTCCACAGCCCGAAGAACCCCGCGATGAAGAGGAGGACGTCGACCGTGTAGGTCCACGCATACCCGACGCGGGCGACGAGCACACCTGCGACGCCCGGCCCGACCGTCACCATCACTCCCATCGAAATACCCATGAGAGCGGCGGCCTTGGGGATCTGGTCAAGCGGCAGGAGCCGTGGGGTGATCGCCTGACGCGTTGCCGAAGCGATGGTCGCCGCCACGGCGTTGACGGTGGTGATGACGTAAAACGGCCAGACCGTGGTCACCTCGGCCCACGCGATGAGGGCGAGGGCCAGCGTGGCACTCCATGCGACGGAGGAGGCGGTCAGCGCGACCAGCCGCCGGTCGAAGTGGTCGGCGATCGCGCCACCGTAGAGGCCCGCGACGATCATCGGCACGAGTGCGAACCAGGCAACGAGCGACACCATGAACGTCGACTCGGTGAGGTCGTAGATGTGCAGGCCGACCGCAGTGGCCGTCACCATCGCACCGATCCCCGCGAGGGTGTTGCCGATCCACAGCCTGGCGAAGGCCGGGCTCACCCGCAGGGGGGTCAGGTCGACCAGATGCGACTGCCGTGAGCGACGACCTGGCACGCGCTCGCGTGCCTGACTGCCCTCACCCACACGAGGAACCTACGCCACGTCGACCAGTCTGGTGCCGAGGGCCGCCTCGACGTCGCGCAGCATCGAGCCATCGCGGACCCAGGCCCAGCCCTCCTGCCCCCGCCACGCCACCATCGTGCGCACGGCACCATCGAGGCCCGTGAACGAGACCATCGACAGGGAGCCCGTCTCGATGACGCGCGCGGCGTCGACGACGGAGTCGTCAACCGGAAGCGCAACGCCCGAGCCCACAACGGCACCGAACGCCACGCCGATGGCCTCGGGACCAGCCGCCTCGCGACCGGAGGGCAGCGTCACGACGGCGTCAGCGGCATACGACCCGACGATCCCGGCCACGTCACCGGCTGCCACCCGCTCCACGTATGCAGCCAACAGGTCTCGAGGGGTCTGCGCACCACGCTTCGTCGTCATGGAGCCACCGTCCCACCGACCTCCGACATCGGACCGACAGCCGATCGACACCAGCTTGGGGAGGCTTCCATCACGGCGCGGTCACGACGGTGTTGAATGGGGCCATGTCGTCGCGCCCCCTCCACGTGACCTTCGTGTGCAGCGGCAACATCTGCCGGTCGCCGATGGGTCACGTCATCCTCACGCAGCTCATCGACGACGCCATGCTGTCCGACCGGGTCACGGTGTCCTCGAGCGGGACCGGTGACTGGCACGTCGGGGACCCGGCCGACCCGCGGACGGTGGCCGTCCTCGAAGCGAACGGCTACGACGGGTCGGCCCACCGGGCAAGGCAGTTCACCGAGGCCCACTTCGACGACGTCGACCTCGTGCTGGCGTCGGACAACGGGCACGTGCGCCACCTGCGTCAGCTGGCTCGGACGCCGGAGCAGCGGGACAAGATCCGGCTGGTCCGCGAGTTCGACCCCGCCGCCGTCGCCGCAGGCACCCTCGAGACGGATGACCCGTGGTTCGGTGGCGAGGAGCACTTCGTTCGGTGCTTCGGGGAGGTCGAGGCGGCATGCAAGGGCATTCTCGAACACGTCAGGGGGAGGCTCGAGATGGAGCAGGGCTGATCCATGAGAGACCCCTACCTCACTGTTCCTTACTATCCCTATGGCGCCCCGTGCTGGGTCGACCTACTCGTCAGCGACGTCGATCGTGCGCAGGCCTTCTACAGTGAGCTGTTCGGCTGGCGCTGGCTCACGGGCGACGCCGCGAGCGGTGGCTACACCATGGCCCTCCTGGGTGACCACCCGGTCGCCGGCCTCAGCCACCGGCCGCCCAACGCGCGCATCGCCAGCCAGTGGACGACGTACCTGCGCGTTGGAGACATCGGCGTCGCCGCCCAGGCCATCGCGAACTACGGCGGTCGTCCCCTCGGCCGACCGGTCCAGATCGGCGCCCTCGCACGGACGATGGTCGCCATCGATCCCGGCGGCGCCTACTTCGGAGTCTGGGAGCCGGGCGACCTGGCGGGCAGTGGCACGCTCGACCAGCCAGGCTCGCTGACGTGGAACGAGCTGCTGACCCGCAACTACGACGTGGTGCTCGACTTCTACGAGAACATCTTCGCCCACGGCTTCATCGACGAGACCGAGAACGGCGGCCCGCGGTGGTCGACGGCACACACGGGCGACGGCAACCCCGCGTTCGGGCTCGCCGAGATCGAGGCCGACTGGCCGAAGGAGATCGGCTCCCACTGGGTGACGCACTTCGCGACCGACAACGTGGTCACGTCGGTCGCCCACGCCCTCGACCTGGGCGCACAGCTGCTCCAAGGGCCCTTCGACGGGCCGTACGGCCTGGGTGCGGTGTTGAGCGGCGTCGAGGGAGAGGTCTTCTCCGTCCTCGTCCCGGAGCTGGACTGACGTCCGCCTGTCACGAACGATGCCGTATGCCGCTGAGCTCGCTCCCGAGGTCACGTGACCTCGGGAGTCGGCTGAGCGGCATACGGGATCGCTTTGAGCGTGGGTCAGCGCGGCTGGGAGGATGGTTCGCATGGCCTCCCTCGCTGACGCACAGCCCCCCATCGCGCTTGGCGCGCTAGACGGTCGATACCGCGCCGCCGTCGCGCCGCTCGTCGACCACCTGTCCGAGGCGGCCCTCAACCGGGAGCGCGTGCGGGTCGAGGTCGAGTGGCTCATCCACCAGACGGGCCACGGCGTCATCCCGGGCGTGCGCAAGCTGAGCGACGTCGAGGTGGCCGCGCTGCGGGGCATCGTCGAGTCGTTCGGGCCGGTGCAGGTGGCCGAGCTCGCCGAGATCGAGCGGGAAACCGTGCATGACGTCAAGGCCGTGGAGTACTTCCTCAAGGGCCGGCTCGCGCAGATCGCGCCCGGTGAGGAGGACGCTGGGCTGGCCGAGCTGATCCACTTCGGGTGCACGAGCGAGGACATCAACAACCTGTCGTACGCCCTCATGGTCAAGGGCGCCGTGACGCAGGTGTGGCTGCCCGAGGCCCAGGCCCTCGTCGAGCAGGTGTCAGAGCTGGCGCGCGAGCTGCGTGACGTGCCGCTGCTCGGCCACACGCACGGACAGCCCGCGACGCCGACGACGATGGGTAAAGAACTTGCTGTGCTGGCGTTCCGCTTGGGGCGACAGCTGCGGCGGATCGAGCGGCAGGAGTACCTCGGCAAGTTCAACGGCGCCACGGGGACATTCGGAGCTCATGCGCTCGCGCTGCCCGACGTCGACTGGCCGACGGTGTCGCGCGAGTTCGTCGAGGGCCTCGGCCTGACCTGGAACCCGCTCACGACCCAGATCGAGAGCCACGACTGGCAGGCCGAGCTCTACGCGGATGTCGCGCGGTTCAACCGGATCCTGCACAACCTGTGCACCGACGTATGGACCTACATCTCGATGGGCTACTTCGCGCAGGTCCGGGGACAGGGGACGGTTGGGTCGTCGACGATGCCCCACAAGGTCAACCCGATCCGCTTCGAGAACGCCGAGGCGAACCTCGAGGTGAGCAATGCCCTCCTCGACGTGCTCGGCTCGACGCTGGTCCAGAGCCGACTGCAGCGCGACCTCACCGACTCGTCGATGCAGCGCAACATCGGGACGGCCTTCGGCCACTCGCTGCTCGCGCTCGACAACGTGTCACGTGGGCTCGCCGGCCTCGATGCCGTGCCCGAGGCGATGGCTGCCGACCTCGAGGCCAACTGGGAGGTGCTCGGCGAGCCGATCCAGTCGGCGATGCGGGCCCTCGGCGCACAGGGCGTGCCGGGCATGGAGGAGCCCTATGAGCGGCTCAAGGATCTGACCCGCGGGCGACGTGTCAAGGGGGAGGACGTGCGTGAGTTCGTGCGCGGGCTGGGCCTGCCCGCCGAGGTCGAGGCGCGCTTCCTCGCGCTGACGCCGCAGACGTACACCGCGCTCGCGAGCCGCCTCGTGGACTTCCTCGACACCTGAGCCGTATGCCGCTGAGTTCCCTACCAGCCCAGAGTGACCCGTCACTTCGACTGGGTTTCGCCCTGCTTGGTCGCGACGGCGACTCGACCGGTGCGGAGGGACTCCGGGTTGGCCGTGGGCAGGTCGAGGCCGGTGGACAGCTCGAGGAGGTCGTGGTCTGAGTGGACCGCGAGGCCGTGGTCCGCGAGGAGGGCCCGCATGGCCTCGGGGCGCCAGAGCGAGCGCCACGGCTCGCGGGCCATCGGGTTGTGCTGCCGCGCGGCAGCGAGGACGACGCGCATGACCCAACGCCCGCTGGCGCTGCGCCAGGAGCGCGTCTGGTAGGCGACGAGGAGTTGGCTGCCCGGTGCCGAGAGACCCGCCACCTGCGCGACGGTCTCCCCCACCTGGGCGGCAGTGAGGTACGGCACGACCCCCTCCCAGATCCACGTCGTCTCCACGTCCGGGTCGAAGGTGGCGGCCTCGAGGGCCGGCCCGAGCGGGTCCGTGACGAGGTCGACCGCGACGGTGACGACGTGGGCGGCGAGCGGTTCGCGCCCCGCGAGGCGGCGCTGCTTGTCCCGGCTCGAGGCGGGGTGGTCGACCTCGAAGACCGTCGCGCTGTCCAGCTCGGGCATGCGCCAGGCGCGTGCGTCGAGGCCGGCGCCGAGGATGACGACCTGCGGGGCGGCGTGGGCCCGGACCGCGTCGTCGATGGCGATCGTCCTGGGCACCATGCCCACCCCCGTCCACCGGACCAGCTCGTAGCTGAGTCGCTGGGAGCGTGACGCGGGCACCCGGCCGTCGCGCACGTCGTCCACGATGGTGAGCTCATCGGGGTCGAGCAGGTGGCGGGCAACGTGGTCCGTGAACCGGCCGACGGCGTAGCGACCATCCGCCGTCGCCCTCCCCTGGCACACGAGGATCGCGGTGGAGCTGGCGGCGCGTTCGCCCATCCCGCCAGTGAAACACGCACCGGTCAGGAATCAAGAAGCCTCGCGACGGGGGTGCGCCTAGCGTGAGTGGCATGTCCCCCCTCGTCCCGGCGGCCTATCGCCCGGTCCTCGGCACCCCGGTGTTCCGGCGGTTGCTGGGCGGCCTCGCGGTGTCGTACCTCGGCGACGGGATGAGCTTCCTCGCCGTGGCGTGGCTCGCAATCGAGATCTCCCCCGCGGACTCGGCCGGGCTCTGGGTGGGTGGCGCGGTGGCTGCGTACACGCTGCCGGGGGTCGTCGGTGCGCTGGTGTTCGGGAGGTGGCTACGGCGGTTCCCGGCTCGACGAATCCTGTTGGCGGACAATGCCGTCCGCGCGGTGTTCCTCGGCGCGGTCCCTGTTGCGTGGGCGGCGGGCCTGCTGTCGCCGGGGCTCTACGTCGTCCTACTGGCGGGGTCCTCGCTGCTCCACGCGTGGGGCAGCGCGGGGACCTACACGCTGCTCGCCGAGCTGCTGCCCCCGCAGCAGCGGTTCCCGGCCAACACCCTCGTCAGCACGCTGACGTTCGCGGCCACGATCGCCGGGCCGGCCGTCGCGGGGTTGCTCGTGTCGCACGTCAGTGCCGCGGTCGTCATCGGGATCGACGCGCTGACGTACGTCGTCCTCGCGGTCGTCGTGCTCGGCCTCCCCGAGGCGGTCAGGCCGGTTGGGCCCGCCGGACCCGTCGACGCCGGGGAGGGACGCGGCGGGTTCGCACTCCTGCGCGCCGAGCGCGGGCTCCTCGGGCTTCTGGCCCTGACGTGGACGTTCAACTTCCTCTACGGCCCGGTCGAGGTCGCGCTGCCGCTCCACGTCACGCAGGACCTCGAGGCCCCCGGCTCGCTCCTCGGGCTCTACTGGATGTTCTTCGGCATCGGCGCGGTCGTCGGCGGCCTCGCGGCCGGCTCACTGCAGCGACTCCCGCTCTGGCCCGTGACGGTGGCGATCGTCATCGGCTGGGGTGCCTGCCTCGTCCCGTTCGCGCTGGGCGCGCCGGCGCCGGTGACGGTCGCGAGCTTCGCGCTCGGTGGGGCGATCTACGGGCCGTTCGTCGCGCTGTCGATAACCCTCATGCAGCAGAACGCTCCGCCGGAGCACCTCGCCTCGGTGCTCGCTGCCCGGAGCGCCGCGCTGCTCACGGCGGCACCCCTCGGCACCGCCCTCGGTGGCCCGGTCACTGCGGCCCTCGGGCCCGACTCGACGCTGGGTGTGTCGGGGTTGACAACCGTGACGCTCGGAGCCGTCGCTGGCCTCGTGCTGCTCGCCAGCCGCGGCACCCGACGGACCCGCACCACCACCCCTGCAGCTCGAGAACGACGTGGAGACGCGATGACCGAGGAACAGCGCCCGCACCCACCACACCTCGACGCCGCCGACTACGGCACTGCTCATTCTGGCTGAGCAGTGCCGCAGTCACTCGGCGGTTCAGGTGGCCTGCGCCTTGAAGCCCCTGAGCCGCAGCGAGTTCGACACGACGAACACGGACGAGAAGGCCATCGCGGCGCCCGCCAGCATCGGGTTGAGCAAGCCAGCCGCCGCCAAGGGGATGGCCGCGACGTTGTAGGCGAAGGCCCAGAAGAGGTTGCCCTTGATCGTGCGCAGCGTGCGCCGCGAGAGCCGGATCGCGTCACCGGCCACGCGCAGGTCGCCGCGCACAAGCGTCAGGTCGCTCGCCTCGATCGCGACGTCCGTGCCGGTGCCCATCGCAAGACCCAGGTCGGCCTGCGCCAGCGCGGCAGCGTCGTTGACGCCATCGCCGACCATGGCGACGACCCGCCCCTCGGACTGGAGACGCTTGACGACGTCGACCTTGTCGGCCGGCAGCACGTCAGCGATGACGTCCGACTCGGCGATCCCGACCTCAGCAGCCACGGTCCGGGCCACCCGCTCGTTGTCACCGGTGAGCAGCACCGGTGTGAGCCCGAGGTCTCGCAGCTCATGGATCGCCTGCGCGGACGTCGGCTTGATGGCGTCGGCGACGACGAGCGCGCCACGGACTCGTCCACCCCACGCCACCTGGACGACGGTCGAGCCCGCATCCTCGTGCGACGCGGCGGCCTCGTCGACCTCCGTGCACCGCATCTGCCCGTGCTCGGCGACGAAGCCGGGACGGCCCACGAAGACCTCGATGCCGTCAACGACCCCGCTGACGCCCAGACCGCTCGTGCTGGCGAACTCCGCCACCGGCGGCAACCCACCGACGCGCTCCAGCGCACCGGTTGCGATCGCCCGGGCGATGGGGTGCTCAGAGGCGTGCTCAACCGCACCCGCGAAGCGCAGCACGTCCTCCACCGACTCGCCGTCCGCAGGCACGGCCGACTGCAGGGACATGGCACCCGTCGTAACGGTGCCGGTCTTGTCGAGCACGACCGTGTCGACCCGTCGGGTGGACTCGAGCACCTCGGGACCCTTGATGAGGATGCCCAGTTGCGCTCCCCGCCCCGTGCCGACCATGAGCGCGGTCGGCGTGGCCAGTCCGAGCGCACACGGACACGCGATGATGAGCACCGCGACCGCTGCCGTGAACGCGGCCGTGGCCCCCGCCCCCGTCCCGAGCCAGAAGCCGAGGGTCCCCACCGACAGTGCGATGACGATGGGCACGAAGAACCCGGAGATCCGGTCGGCCAGCCGCTGGACCTGCGCCTTGCCGTTCTGGGCGTCCTCGACGAGGCGGGCCATCTGGGCGAGCTGGGTGTCGCCGCCGACTCTCGTCGCGCGCACGATGATCCGCCCCCCGGCGTTGATCGTCGCGCCTGCCACGGTCGACCCGGGGCCCACTTCCACCGGCACGGACTCCCCGGTCAGCATCGAGGCATCGACCGCGGACGTGCCGTCCGCGACGACTCCATCGGTCGCGATCTTCTCGCCCGGGCGCACGACGAACCGCATTCCCACCTCGAGCCGCTCGATCGGGATGCGCTCCTCGACCGGGCCGGAGGCACCCTCGCGCAGCACCGCCACGTCCTTGGCGCCGAGCTCGAGCAGCGCCCGGAGCGCCGCGCCGGCCTGCCGCTTGGAGCGTGCCTCGAAATAGCGCCCGGCGAGCAGGAACGTGGTGACCCCGGCGGCGGCCTCGAGGTAGATGTTGCCGGCACCGTCGGTTCGTTCGATGGTCAGCTCGAACGGGTGGGTCATGCCCGGCATGCCCGCGGTGCCGAGGAAGAGTGCATAGAGCGACCAGCCGAACGCCGCGAGCACGCCCATCGACACGAGTGTGTCCATCGTCGTCGTGCCGTGGCGCAGGTTGGTCCACGCCGCCTTGTGGAACGGCCACGCACCCCAGACGACGACCGGCGCCGCCAGCGTCAACGACGCCCACTGCCAGTAGGTGAACTGGAGGGCGGGGATCATCGCCATGGCGATGATCGGGACAGTGAGGACGGCTGAGATCACGAGTCGGTCGCGCAGTGAACGGACGCGGTCGTATGCCGACCCACGGGAGCTCACGGCCGTGGACGGCCTGCGCCCCCGTGCACCCCCGCCCTCCTCCTCGCCTGGGGCGAAACTGGGCTGCGTCAGGGTCGCACCGTAGCCCGCCGCCTCCACGGTCCTGACGAGCTCAGCCGTGCTGATGGTGTCCGGGAAGGCGACCTTCGCCTTCTCTGTCGCGTAGTTGACGGTCGCGGTGACGCCCTCGAGCTTGTTGAGCTTGCGCTCGATCCGATTGGCGCACGAGGCGCACGTCATCCCGGTGATCTCGAGCTCGATCGCATCCGTCGCGGCTGGCAGGCCCAGCTGGCTGCCGGGCTTGGCGGTCGGTGTCGCGGTCATGAGTGGTCATCTCCGGAGTGGTCCGGCTCGGCCGAGTGGTCGTCCGACGGCTCGGTCGGCATGGTGCCGTCTGCGGGCTTGGCCGTCACCGCAAGCGGTGCGGTGCGGACCACGCCGTCATGCTGGAAGTCGAGGTAGAGCCGGTAGGCGCCAGCACTGGGCACCGCGGCGTAGAAGACGACGTCAGGTCCGGGCTGGGTCCGGCCGTCGCCGGGCTCCCCATCCGGGTGGACGTGCAGATAGGCGAGATCGCCCTCGCGCAGGGCGACGAGGTGTCCATAGGCTCCGAGGTAGGGCTGCAGGTCGGTCACCGGCTTGCCGTCCTTGGTGACAGACAGGGTCAGCTTCGCGTCGCGTCCGGCGACCAGGTCACCGGCAACAGTCACGGTGTAGTCGTCGACATGGACCGTCCGCGTGTCGCTGACTGGCTCGGCAAGGGCGGCGGCGCCGGGGACGCCGAGGTCGGCCCCCAGGGTGAGCGCGTCGGCGCCGCTGGGCTTGAAGTCAGCGAAGAGCCGCCAGGTGCCCGGCTCGAGGTCGAGCGCCGCCGACCAGGTCCCGTCAGCGGCCAACGTCGGATGGACGTGCTGGAAGCCGGTGAAGTCGCGCCGCACGGCGATGAGGTGCAACTGCTTCTCGTGCTGGACCTCGTAGCCCGTGACCAGCTTGCCGTCCGGACCCGTCACCGTGAACCCGACCGGAACCTCATGGCCCGCCGGGGCGGTGGCCGACGCCAGGCGCAGGGTGTACCCGCCCTGGCTGACCATGAGCCCACCGGGTACCTCGGTACCCGAGGACTCCGAGCTGCCTGCCGCGGTCCCGTGGTCTGCCGCAGTTCCGTGGTCCGCAGCAGGCTCATGGGCCGCAGCCGGCTCGCCCACCGGACCGACCGCGCGGCCGAGTCCGAGGGCGACGCCGAAGAGGGCCGCGAGTCCTGCAACGAACCCGATGATTTTCGCGGCAGTGGTCATGACGAGGCGGCGAGCGCGTAGCCCGCCTCCTCGACTGCAGCCTTGACCACGTCCTCGTCGAGCGGTGCCTCGCTCGTAACCGTGACCCGGCCGCTGTCGAGGTCGACGTCGACGTTCTCGACGCCGGCGATCTCACCGACCTCCTCGGACACGGACGCGACGCAGTGGCCGCAGGTCATGCCGACGACGGTGTACGTGTTGGTCTCGCTCATCGTGGTTCCTTCCTCGCAGGGTTTGGTGTTCCTTCATTGACTATACCCCCATGGGGTATCGATGCAAGGGGTGCCCAGGGTCATCCGTCTCAAGACTTGACGAGCCGGGCGATCGCGTCAGACGCCTCCTTGAGCTTGATCTCCGCCTCCGGCCCGCCCTCGCGCACGGCGTCGGCGACGCAGTGGGCGATGTGCTCGTCGAGCAACCCGAGCGCCACCGACTGCAGCGCCTTCGTCATGGCGGAGACCTGCGTGAGGATGTCGATGCAGTACTGCTCCTCGTCGACCATCCGCTGCAGGCCCCTCGCCTGGCCCTCGATGCGACGCAGGCGCCGCAGGTAGTCATCCTTCTGGTGGATGTAGCCGTGCTGGTGCGGCACGACCTCTGTCATCTCGTCCATGGGGCTCTCCTCTGGTCTCTACTGCCAACAAGGATACCCCCATCGGGTATCGAAGCAGGGCGGCACAACGGCCAGCCGGACGCGATCGTGGAGATGCGGCACCCCTGGGACTACCGTCACGAGGCATGGCGAGCACGCGGCAGGCCACCGTCCACGACGTCCATGACATCGCAGCGTCCCTGCCCGAGGTCGTGCGAGACCCGCCGGACCCACACTCGCCGAGCCGAGCGGCCTACACCATCCGGGGCAAGGCCTTCGTCTTCTTCCGTGGTCCGCGCAAGGACGCCCACGACCCGGAGACCGGCGAGCTCTACCCCGACGTCATGGCCTTCCACTGCACCGCCGAGGACAAGGAGGCCCTCGTCGGGGATCCCGGCTCGCCGTGGTTCACCACTCCGCACTGGAACGGCTACAACGCCGTCCTGCTCCTCGAGCGCGACCTCGCAAAGGTGAGCGTCGACGAGCTGCGCGAGGTGATCACCGATGCCTGGCTGGTCCGGGCTCCCAAGCGCCTTGCGAGGGCATTCCTCGAGGGGGCGCCATAACCCGCTCGAGGTCAGATCTCGAGGTCAGATGGTGACGGGCCCGTCCGGCGTCTGGAAGGTCACCGACAGCAGGCCCGGTGTGCCGTGCGGCGCGACGAAGGTGAAGTGGATGTCACCCTTGTGGAAGGTCTGGTCGACACCGAGCCACTCGCGGACCCGGGCCGGGTCGCCGGCGATCTGCAGGTCACCGATGTGCACCTGAGAGGTCGACCCGTTGGCCGGGTGGACGGAGAGGTCCTCCCACTGGATGAAGTACGGGACCTGCGGATCGGCGATGAGGCCGTTGATGCCGATCTGCTTCCAGCGCAGCTCGATGCCGTCGGGGCGGTACCGGTTGCCGTCGACCGCCTCGCGGCCGAGACGCTTCTCCGCTGCGGAGAGGTCGTCCACTGCGACGACCCAGCCGAGCCAGCCCCCGCCGGCCTCCGAGCGAGCGCGAACGGCCTGGCCGAAGGGCGCCTTGTCCGACGCCGGGTGGTCCAGGACCTCGACGACCTCGACGTAGTTGCGGTCCGCGAGGGGCAAGATGACGTTGCGCGTCCCGAAGCGTGGGTGCACCCCCCCGTCGACGGGCTCCACACCGATCAGCTTCGAAAGCCGCTCGGCCGTTACCTGGAGGCCGTCATACTCGGCCGCATAGGAGACGTGGTCAACTCGCATACGGTCAATCGTGACATACGTCAAGGGGTGCTCTTGACCACCCCCGGGTGGGGCGCTCATCGGGAGCTCGTGCAAGCTCAGAGCAGCTCACCCCCGCTGCCGGACAGCCTCGTACAGGACGATCGCGGCAGCGACGGAGACGTTGAGGCTGTTCGCCCTTCCGTGCATCGGGATGCGCACCCGATGTGTCGCTGCCTCGAGCAACGTCTCGTCGGCGCCGTGCTTCTCCGACCCGACGGCGATGACGACTCGTCCGCGGTAGTCGACCTCGGTGTGCACGACCTCCGTCTCCGGCGTCGTCACGACGAGCGTGACGTCTCCCGACTTCAGCCAGTCGAGGGTTTCAGTCGTCGTCGCGCTCGCCACCGGCAGCGCGAACAGGGTCCCCTTGCTCGCACGCACCACGTTGGGGTTGCCCCAGTCGGTCACAGGGTCGGCCGCCACCACCGCGTCGGCGCCCGCCGCATCCGCGGTGCGGAGCATCGCGCCGAGGTTGCCCGGCTTCTCGACGCCTTGCGTGACCAGCCCCAGCCAGTGGTCACCGTCGACGTGAAGCGAGCTCAGCGGCATACCCACGTTGTCGACGACGGCGAGCAGGCCGTCGGGTCCCTCCCGGTAGGACACCTTCCCGTATGCCGCTGGGCTCAGCCGCACGATCTCCACCCCTGTCGCTCGGAGCCGTTCCACGAGCTCGGGCTGCGTCCCGATGTGCTGTGACCCCGCGCGCCCGGAAGGGCTGAAGAGCTCCTCCGAGACGTAGAGGGTCCGCGGCGTCACGCCGGCCTCGAGGGCAAGGCGGATCTCCTCGTGTCCCTCGACCAGGGTGCGTCCGGTCTCCTCGCGCGCGCGGCGCCGACGGAGCGCGAGGAGCGCCTTGAGCCGTGGGTTCGCAGGTGAGGTGATCTCGAGTTCACGCATGGCACGGCAAGCATCCCACTGTCGCCGGACGGGTCTACGGTCGGAAGATGACGACATTGGAGAACAGGCCCAACAGTGCCCTCCTGGTGATCGACGTGCAGCAGGGCAACACCGCGGAGGCGTACAACCGCGACGCCGTGATCGCCAACATCAACACCCTGGTCGAGCGGGCCCGCGCCGAGGCCGTCCCCGTCGTGTGGGTGCAGCACTCCGACGAGGGCATGCCCGAGGGCAGCGATGAGTGGCAGTACGTCCCGGAGCTCCAGCGCAAGGACGACGAGCCGTTGGTGCCCAAGCACTATGGCGACTCGTTCGAGGGCACTGACCTCGAGTCGGTGCTGGCGGCCCGCGCAGTCGGCCGGGTCGTCGTCACCGGAGCCCAGACGGATGCCTGCGTGCGGGCGACCCTGCACGGAGCGCTCGTCCGCGGCTACGACGCGACCCTGGTCGGGGACGCCCACACCACGGAGGACTTCCGGCAGTGGGGCATTCCCGTGAGTCCCGAGCAGGTCATCGCCCACACGAACTGGTACTGGACGGAGGCCGCGGCGCCCGGGCGCAAGGGGGACACGGTCCCCACTGCCGAGGTGAGCTTCGGCACGGCCAGATCCGCGACCTGAGAGAAAGCCGCTCGGGGCGCCGCCTAGGGTGAGAGCATGCTCGACGCGCTGGCGGCACTGCCCTTCTGGCAGGCGTTCGTCGCGCTCTGGGTCATCGTCATGGCCCGCTCCAACGCGACCTACTGGCTCGGGCGCGGCGCGATCGCGGGCTGGCGGCGACACCGTCCTCGACCGGAGCCGGAGAGCCGGGCGCGGGCCGAGACCCTGATCCGACGCCTTGGCCCGGTGGCCGTGACCCTGTCCTACCTCACGGTCGGGATCCAGACCACGATCCACCTCACTGCCGGGGTGCTGCGGATGCCGCTGCGGTACTACGTTCCTGCCGCCGTGGTTGGCTCGATGGCCTGGGCGGCCATCTACGCCACCATCGGGCTGGCGCTGGTCGAGGCCTGGATCGCGGCCTTGGCCGGTTCCTGGTACGGCATCGTCGGCCTCATCATCGTCGGCACGGCCACCTGGCTGCTCGGCAGACGGCGAGCCCGACGCACCATCCTCACCCCAATCGACTGAACAAGATCCGGGCTCGCCACCCGATCGAGTGAACGGCTTTTGCGCAAAAGCTGTTCTTTCGATTGGCGGAGGGGACGCGTTCCGGGCCGCGGACTCTTACAGCCCAGCGACCCACTCCGCCATGCCCGGAGTGATGAGGGACAAACGAGACCCCTCGCTGTAGAGCGTGCCCTTCTTGAGGAGGCGGTCCCGCAGGTAGGACACCTCGGTCGAGGCCTTGCCCAGCTCTGCGGCCACCGCGCCACCGGTGGCCTCGCCCGAACGGACGATGAGGCGCGCGGCCGCGGTCAGGTACTCCCGCTCTCGTTCAGAGGCATCGTTCCACCGCGCGACGTAGAGGCCCTCCACGAGCTCGCGTCGCGCGGCCTCG
>NZ_DATCWX010000316.1:0-3119 GCF_036566125.1 Intrasporangium sp. | reverse complement strand
TCGGCGACGCGCCGCCGCCGCGCACCCTCGGCGGGGCCGTCCGCCGGGCCGACGCCAACCTTGCCCTCGTGGCGGTACCGGGCCAGCACGCGACAACCGAGGCGCTGGACGCGATCAACGCGGGCGTGAGCGTCATGATCTTCTCCGACAATGTGCCCGTCGAGGACGAGGTCCGCCTCAAGGACCTCGCCGCCGCCCGGGGCGTGCTCGTCATGGGGCCGGACTGCGGGACGGCGGTCGTCGGCGGGGTCGGCCTCGGCTTCGCCAACGTCGTCCGCCCCGGCTCCGTCGGCCTCGTCGCGGCCTCTGGCACCGGCGCGCAGCAGGTGATGTGCCTCCTCGACGCCGCCGGCAAGGGCGTGAGCCATGTGCTCGGCGTCGGTGGCCGCGACCTGTCGTCCGCCGTCGCGGGCCGCTCCACCAAGCAGGCCCTCGCCGCCCTTGCCGCCGACGCCGCGACCGAGAGCATCATCGTCGTCTCCAAGCCTCCTGCCGCTGAGGTGCTGTCCGACATCGAGTCGTATGCCGCTGGGCTCGGCAAGCCGGTCCACTGGGCCACGCTCGGGGCTGGGAAGCCGGACCTCACCGCGTCAGTCGTCGACGCGCTCGGCGACGCGCGAAGCGAGATCGAGTGGCCGCACTGGGAGGCCGAGCAACCGGCACCGACGGGGTCATCGCTGAGGGGGCTCTTCTGCGGGGGAACGCTGGCCGACGAGGCGATGCTCGTGGCGGGGGAGACCCTCGGCGACATCCGGTCCAACACCCCGCTCCGGCCGGACCTGGCCCTCGGTCCGGAGCTGCGCGACGGGGGCCACGTCGTCATCGACTTCGGCGACGACTCGATGACCCAGGGCCGCGCGCACCCGATGATCGACCCCTCACTGCGACTGGAGCGCATCGCCGCCGAAGCTGCCGACGCCACGTGTGGCGTGCTGCTCCTCGACCTCGTCCTCGGCCACGGCGCGCATCCCGACCCGGCGCCCGAACTGAGCGATGCGATCCGCGCGGCCCGGGCCAGGGCGGAGGCGGACGGGCGCACGCTCCCCGTCGTCGTGTCCATCAGCGGCACCGAGGGCGATCCGCAGGGGCTCACCCGGAGTGCAACCGCGCTCCGCGACGCCGGTGCCTCGGTCTTCCTGTCCAACGCGGCCGCGACCAGGCACGCCGTCTCCCTCCTCGGCCACGCACCCGCCGCGCCGGTGTCGGGAGCGAGCTCAGCGGCATACGGCATCCTGGAAAGCGTGCGTGAGGAAGGCCGCTCCGCGGAGCTCAACGGCCTGCTCACGGCGGATCTCACGGTCGCGACCGCCGGAGTGGCCCTGTTCGCGGAGTCGATTCGGGCGCAAGCGGTTCCGGTCACCGAGACGGCGTGGCAGCCCCCGATGCAGGGAACGGAGCGCGACCTCGCAGCCGTCCTCGCCGACCCGCGGCGGGAGGAGGCCAACCGGCTGGCGTTCGAGCGGATGGTGGCCGCGGGGGCGGACTTCGTGGACGTCCGACCCGCGAGCGAGGCGCTGGGTCTCGAGAAGGGCACGTTCCTGCACGCTGGCCCGCCGATCGAGTTCGCCCGTGCCTCAGGCCCGCTCAAGGGAGCGTTGATCGGGGCGATGCTCTTCGAGGCGCTGGCAGACACACCTGAGGAGGCGCAGGCCAAGCTCGAGAAGGGCGACGGGATCACGCTCGAGCCGTGCCATCACCGGGACGCCGTCGGTCCGATGGCGGGCGTCATCAGTCCGTCGATGTGGCTCTACGAGCTGCGCGACGACGTGCACAGCAATACGTCGTGGTGCTCCCTCAACGAGGGGCTCGGCAAGGTGCTGCGCTACGGCGCGTACGGACCCGAGGTGATCGACCGCCTGCACTGGATGAACTCGGTGCTGGGGCCCTTGCTGCAGCAGGCGATTCGGGCTCGCGTCGACACCGCCGGCCCAATCGACGTCAAGGCGATCATCGCCCAGATGCTCCAGATGGGCGACGAGGGCCACAACCGCAACCGGGCCGGTTCCCTCATGCTTCTGCGTGAGCTGTTGCCCACGCTGATCACGGCTGACGCGGCTGCGTCGGACGTCGCGGAGGCGGTGCGCTTCTCGGGTGCGAACGAGCACTTCTTCCTCAACCTCGGAATGCCCGCGTGCAAGCTGGCGGCGCTGGCCGCACACGGGATCCCGGGCTCGTCGGTGGTGACGACGATGGCCCGCAACGGGACCGACTTCGGGGTGCGCGTGTCGGGGACGGGTGACGAGTGGTTCGTCGGCCCGGCGCAGACGCCCGAAGGGCTGTTCCTCGGGTCGTACGGTCCCGAGGACGCCAACCCGGACATCGGCGACTCCGCCATCACCGAGACCGCGGGTATCGGCGGGTTCGCGATGGCGGCGGCACCGGCGATCGTCCGGTTCGTCGGCGGAGACGTGCCGTTCGCGCTGCGGGCCACCCAGACGATGTACGAGATCACCGTGGGGGAGCACCCGGCCTACCAGGTGCCGATCCTCGAGTTCCGCGGCACGCCGACGGGCATCGACGTGGCTGCGGTGGCGCGGACCGGGGTGCTCCCGCAGATCAACACCGGCATGGCCGGGCGGGTTGCGGGAGTCGGTCAGGTCGGCGCGGGGCTGGTGAACCCACCGGAGCAGTGCTTCACCCAGGCGCTCGGTGCTCTGGCTCGCGCGATTGGGTGATTCGGTCCGCCAGGACTAGGCTTGGTCACGGTCAACGTTTGCTGTTTGTGTGTTGCACGCTCGCAGAGAACATTGCGAGCGCAGCCTTGCTTCAGGTTCAGGAGTCTGGTCGCGTCCTTGCTGACCCGGACTGTCACACCCGTCAGTCCGCACCAACCTGAAACAAGGGAGCACGACATGGCACAGGGAACCGTCAAGTGGTTCAACGCGGAGAAGGGCTTTGGCTTCATCGCCCCGACCGAGGGCCCGGACGTCTTCGTCCACTACTCGGAGATCCAGACCAATGGCTACCGCAGCCTCGAGGAGAACCAGACCGTCGAGTTCGACGTCGAGCAGGGCCCCAAGGGTCCCCAGGCGATGCGCGTTCGTCTCGTCTGATCACCAGCTGCGCTGAGCCGCGAGTCACCGATTCGCGGCCCACGAGTTGACGAAGGGCCGGCACCA
>NZ_DATCWX010000303.1:0-2507 GCF_036566125.1 Intrasporangium sp. | reverse complement strand
CACTCGCGACGCCAAGACCGAGGATCGCCACCAGGCCCAGTCCGGCCTCGGACGCCCCGAGCAGCCCGATCAACCCCAGGGCCGTCGCTGCCGACGCCACCACCAGGCCAGCAGCCGGCCGCGCCACGCGCCCAGCCAGCGCGACGCCCACGGCCGATGCCAGTCCGAAGCCGAGGAGCAGGCTGCCCATGCCACCGGGCAACAGCCCGGCTGCGGGCTCCCCGAGCCGGGTGATGAAGGTGTACGTCCCGTAGAACCCGACAAGCAGGAGGCCAACCAGCACGGTCACGATGAGCGTCGGAGCCAGCGAGGCACGCTCCGCTGTGTCACCACTCGCTCCACCCCGGACCAAGCGTGGACGACTCGGCACGACGGCCCACACGACCACGGCGACGGCGACCGCGGAACCGGCGAGCACCCCGAAAGCCACTCGCCAGCTCGTCACGTCGGCCAACACCCGAGCCAGCGGCGTGCCGATCACCATGCCGAGGGTGGCTCCCATCAGCACCATCGCGACGGCCCGACCGAGGAGTGCCTCGGGGACGAGGTCGGCGACATGCGCGTTGGCCGTCGCCCACAGCAGACCGACCGCGGCGGCTCCGATCAGCCGTGCCCCGAGTGCGACACCGAACGATGGCGCGAGACCCGTCGCCAGCGACGACGCGGCGAGCCCGACCAGACCCGCGACGATGAGGGCCCTGCGGTCCACGCGTCTCGTCAGGCGCGTCAGCGGCAGGCTCGCGACGACGACGGTGAGGGCCCAGGTGGCGACGAGCTGCCCGGTGAGCGACTCGCTGACCCCGAGGCCGGCGCTCATCGGCACGAGCACCGCCGTGGGGAGCATTTCGGCGGTGACCATGACGAGAGTGGCCGCACCGAGGGCGAGGAGGGCCGGCATCGGGAGCCTGGTCGCGACGTCGGAGGTGGCGCGGGTCGTGGTGAGTGACATGCCTCGACGGTAAAGTCTTACACTGGTGTCAATGTCAAGCCTGAAGGGAGCCGCCGTGAAGATCGGGGAAGTGGCCGAGCGCACGGGGGTCGCGGCTCGGCTGATCCGTTACTACGAGCAGCAGGCACTGCTCGCCCCGGATCGGGCCGACAACGGCTATCGCACCTACACCGACGAGCATGTCGAGCGGGTCGGACGCATCGCCGGGCTCGTCCAGGCCGGCATCCCGACCCGGCTGGTCAAGGTGCTGCTCGACGCCGAGGACGCTGCTGCGCGGGACGAGCCGACGTGCCCGGCACAGGTCGCCGAGCAGCTCGCCGCGGAGCTCGGCCCACTCGAGGCCCGGATCGCCTGCCTGACCCGCAGCCGTGACACCATCCGCACCTACCTCGAGCGCACCCGGCACGAGGCCCTCCTCAGCGCCCACCCAAGCGCGCGGGCGTGACAGACCGCACTCAGCGGCATACGTCGTATGCCGCTGAGCTCGCTTGCGTGCCCACGTGACCCACCAGCCGTCCCCCCGTCAGCGGGCGCGGACGTGCTCGACGAAGCGGTGGGCGGGAGCCTCGAGCCGGCGCCGCAGCGCGAAGAACGTGTCGGCCGCCCGCACACCCATCCAGTCGCGGGGCAGCAGCTCCGGCGCGAGACCGGGATCCAGGTAGGGCAGGCGCCGCCAGGCCGTGAGAGCCCGCACATAGTCGGCGAACGCCTCCCCCTCGTCGTCCTTGCGCCGACGCTGGCGCCACGACGTGAGCACCGGGCCGTGCGCCTCGTCGAACTGCCGGTACAGGGCATCGAGGCTGTCGAGGTCCCACCAGGACCGGACCTCCGCATGCAGATCGGCGAAGCCACGGTAGGACGCGTGGAAGAGGTCGACATAGGAGGCGAGCCCGTGCCGCTCCAGGGCGAACCGGGTCTCCTCCTCGAGGTGGCCCGGGGCGATCCAGACCCCGTTGCCGACCGTGCCGTAGCCGAGCCACGACAGCCGGGACCGGAGCAGGTGGCGCTGGCGCCGCTCGGACTCCGGGACCGAGAAGACGGCAAGGATCCAGCCCTCGGCCAACGTGGCCCGCCGCCGCTCGAAGATGCGCCGGTCGCCGTCGTCGAGGATCTGTCGCGCCTCTGACGACAGCGCATAACCCGCACTGCCGTCGACCCGCTCGGCCTCGAGGATCCCGCGTCGCTTGAGCCTCGAGATCGACGACCGGACCGCCGCCTCCTCGACCCCGAGCCGGGACATGAGGCGGATGAGCGAGCTGACGCTGATCCACCCCCCGACCTCACGTGCGTAGAGCCCGTAGACGCTGACGATGAGGGCACGCGGGCGGGCGGTAGCCGCGCTGACATTGACCTCGTCGGCCAGGTCGGTGTCCGTCACGTTCGGAGCCTAGCGCCGGACCGGCAGGTCAGCCCCGCGGCATGACGAACCATTGACGGTCGTGAGAACAACTCCATACGGTGCTGACATGGAGCTCACCCCCTCCGCCCACGTCGACACCTTCTGCCGGGACAACCTCCCACCGCAGGACCAGTGGCCAGAGTTCCTCTTCGAGGTCCC
>NZ_DATCWX010000301.1:0-4939 GCF_036566125.1 Intrasporangium sp. | reverse complement strand
TGCCGAGCGGGTCGTGGCGGTGGGTGGTGGTGGGTCGTGGAGGGCGCCGGTCTCAGCCGAGCATGGCTGCGGCGTGGCGGCCGGCAACCGCCGCGGTCAGGAAGGACAGGCGGTCGTCGTCGAACCCGCGTCCCATCGTCGACAGCGGTACCGGCGTGGCGCGGAGGGCGTCGTCGAGGCCGTCGCACCCGACCTCGACGAGAGTGAGCCGCCCCCCGGTCGAGTCGCACAGGGCCTGTGCCTGACTGTGGACGTACGCGGCGAGATCCTCGGTGAGGTCAGGGACGGGGACGTCGGCGGGGACGAGGGCGACCCGCCCGTAGGCCGTCGCGCTGTGGTGCGACAGGCCACGGTGCCTGGGCCGCTGGTCCGCCTCCGAGACCCGAAGCGATGCGATGGGGTGGCCACCGAGGACGCCGGCCGCGTTCAGAGCCTCACCGGCCGAGGTGCCGGAGAAGCCCCATCGCGTTCCGGTGCCGAGATTGCCCGGTCCCTGCGCGACGATTGCGACGTCAGCCTCGACGACGAGGTGAGCGGCCAGCAGCCCGGTGTGCACGTTGACGGCTTCCAGGTCGCCGCCGTAGGCCTGGCCCACGCTGATGCTGGCCGCGAGCCACTCGGACTCCCGTAGCCCGGCCACGGTGCGTGAGAAATCGGCGGGGAGAGCCCCGCCGTCCGTCATGACGTAGGCCACCCGGGCGTCCGGAGCGGACTCCCGCAGCCCGGCGATGATGGCTGGCAGGGCCGAGTGGAGGTCCGCAACGACGACGGGCATGCCACCGAGGTCGTCTGCGTCACGGAGTCGCTCGTGGTTGGGACTGCCCTGCTCGTCGACCCCGAGCACCATGGTCTGCCCCGGCGTATAGCGCGCCTTGACGAGGTGGCCGTCCAGCGCCGCGACATCTACCGGCTCGGGGAGGTGGTCCGGAGCCGCCACGATGATGGCGACCCCACCCGTGCCGAGGCCACGCTCGAGGGCGGTCGTGTTGAGCAGCACGCGCGCACCCGTAGGGAGGTCCCCGACGATGTCGGAGTAGCCCAGCGCGCGGACGGTGTCCCCGGAAGCCAGCTCAGCGGCATACTCCACCGCCCCGGCCCACCGCGAACGCACCTCTTCGATAACTGCCGACCGCCACTGGATCATGGACGCGACCCTACCGACGACACCTGCGCCCTGTTCACGCAAGGTCTCGCAGGGCTCACTCGAGAGGGTCGGGAGTCAGGTAGCGTCGGACTGCGCCCGCGCGGGCGAACCGGGATCGGAGGAAGGCGGCCATGAGTGCATCATCCGCGTCGGCGGAGAAGACCGAGCGGCTGCTCAACCTGATCCTCGCCCTCAAGTCGACGCGCCGGCCCATCCCCAAGGAGCAGCTGCGCAGATCCCTGCCGGCCTACGCCGAGGCGCCCTCCGTCGAGGCGTTCGACCGGATGTTCGAGCGCGACAAGGACGAGCTGCGAGAGATGGGCATTCCCATCACGACCACCGTGGTCGACGTCCTCTTCGACGACGAGGTGGGCTACCGCATCGATGCCAGCGAGACGTCCTTGCCCGAGATCAGCTTCGAGCCGGACGAGGTGGCTGCGCTGGCGCTGGCGGCGCGCGCGTGGTCCACGGCCAGCATCTCAGGCACGGCCACCGCCGGGCTGCGCAAGCTCCGCCTCGCGGGCGTGGAGATCGACGAGTCCCTCGCGGCCGGCGTCGAGCCGCGGATCCGGACGCCCGAGCCTGCCTTCGACCCGGTCCGTGCTGCCCTCTCGGCTCGTCAGCCGATCACCTTCGACTACCGGAAGAACGACGGCTCGGTCAGCACGCGCCACGTGCGGCCGTGGGCTCTGAAGCTCTGGCACGGCCGCTGGTACCTCACGGGCCACGATGTCGACCGGGCCGCGGAGCGCGCCTTCCGCCTCGGCCGGGTCGTGGGGCCGGTGCGGAAGAAGGGGCGAGCGGGGTCCTATGAGATCCCCGCGGACCACGTGCCCGAGGTGTCCCTCGCCGCGCAGGCGCCGGAGCCCCAGGGATCCGCTGTCGTCCGGGTGCGCCACGGCCGCGGTCACGTCCTGCGCCAGGCGGCGAGCAGGACGCAGGACCTCGACCACCGGTGGGCCGAGATCGAGGTGCCCTACGAGCGCGGGCGCACGGAGCGGGACATCGCCGCGCTGGGCAGCCACGCGATCGCCGTCTCGCCCCCCGAGCTCGTCGAGGGCGTCCGCGCTGCCTTGCTGCGCACCGTCGAGATCAATGCCACCCATGCTGTGGCAGCACACCAGGAAGGCCATGCCGATGAGTGACAAGCGGATGGCTGGCCACCGGGCGTCCGCACCGAGCAGCCCACGGACCACCGCACGGTCCACCACAGAGACCGCAACACAGCGGCTCGGTCGGCTCCTGGACCTGGTCCCCTGGCTGCTGCGGCACCAAGGGGTGAGCATCGAGGAGACCGCCAGGGAGTTCGGCCTCACGCCGGCGCAGATCGAGTCCGACCTCGAGCTGCTCTTCGTGTGCGGCACGCCCGGCTACACGCACGCCGAGCTCATCGACGCCCAGTGGGACGACGGCCACATCTACCTGGCGAACGCCGACGACATCGCGGCGCCCATGCGCCTCACCCGCGACGAGGCGGTGACCCTCACCGCGGGGCTCCAGGCCCTCGGCTCGACGCTCGTCAACTCCGAGGTCGTTGAGCGGACCCTGGAGAAGTTGCGCAAGGCAACGACGGCCGCCGACCCGGGCGGTGGGCAGATCGCCCTGGACCTCGACGACGGCAGCCAGCACTCGGTCATGACCAGGCTCAAGGAGGCTCTGGCAGCCCGACGGCGCGTCCACCTGACCTACTACGTGGCGACGCGGGACGAGACGACCGAGCGAGATGTCGACATCATGCGCATCGTCAACCTCGACGGGCAGTGGTACCTCGAGGGCTGGTGCCATCGGGCTCACGGCGTGCGCTTCTTCCGGGTCGACCGGATCGAGGCTGCGAGCGTGCTCGACATGGACGGCACGCCACCTCCGGAGGCGACGCCCCGCGACCTCGACGACGAGATCTTCGTCCCCAGCGAGAGCGACCTGAGCGTGGTCCTGGAGGCCGCCCCGCAGGCGGCGTGGATCGCCGATTACTACCCCAACGAGGGGGTCGTCCGGAACGCCGACGGGTCGGTGCGGGTCACGCTCAAGGTGGCCGACCCTGCTCTCGTGCGTCGCCTCGTGCTGCGGCTGGCCGGCGACGTCCGGGTCGTCTCGCCGTCTGGACTGGCCAGCGCTGTGGCCGACGAGGCGCGAGCCGCGCTCGATGCCTACGGCGAGATGGGATGACACGGTGGTGACGTGGCCCGAGGTCGAGCGGAGGACCGGCGGGCGGACGCATTGTTCACGTCCCCCACGTATGCTGGTCATCTGCAGCATCGATGCTGCCAGCGAACGGCCCCCTGTGAATGCGGGTCACTGACGTCTGAGGAGACGACACATGCCCAATCTGGGTGCCCCCGAGCTCATCATCATCGCCATCGTCGTCATCGCCCTGTTCGGGTGGAAGAGGCTCCCCGACATGGCGCGCAGCCTCGGCCGCTCGGCCCGGGTCTTCAAGTCCGAGGTCGACGAGATGAAGAAGGACGGCAAGTCCCCGAGTGAGGCCGCGCAGACGACCGTTGCCGGCGACGTCGTCGAGAGCGATGCGCAGCACCGCGTCACCGAGGCGGAGGCCGAGGCCAGGGCCGCGGAGGCTCGGGCCAAGGAGGCCGAGGCCCGCGCTGCCCAGGCACGTTCGGAGGCGGATCGGTTCCGGAGCGATCCCTCCCTCTGAGTGCTCCCGCTGAGCGCTCTCGCCTGAGACCCCTGCCGACCGACCGAAGCCCGAAGCCACCAATGCCGTCGTTGTTGCACAAACGCAATCCCGAGGGACGGATGTCCCTCGCTGACCACTTCCGCGAGCTCCGCAATCGCGTCGTCGTGGCCGGGCTGGCGATCCTCGCTGGTGCCGTCGTCGGCTGGATCTACTACGACCCGATCATCAACCGGCTCATCCAGCCGCTCAAGGATGTCGCCGCCCAACGCGGTGATACCGGTCTGGTCAACATCAACTTCGGGACGATGACCGATGCGTTCGCCATCAAGCTCACCGTCGCGCTCTTCGTCGGCCTCATCCTCGCCTCGCCCGTCTGGCTCATGCAGATCTGGGGCTTCGTGGTCCCCGGTCTGACGAAGAAGGAGAAGCGGGTCACCCGCCTGTTCGTCGTGGCGGCCGTGCCGCTCTTCGTCGCCGGTTGCGTCGCGGCCCTGCTCATGGTGCCGAAGGCCGTCGCGGTCCTGCTCGACTTCACCCCCGTCGGTGCCTTCAACATCCAGGACGCGTCCCTCTACCTGTCCTTCGTCCTGAAGTTCATCCTCGCCTTCGGGTGCGCCTTCCTGCTGCCCGTCTTCCTCGTCTGCTTCAACATCATCGGCCTGCTCTCGGGGCGGGCCATGCTCAAAGCGTGGCGGCCGGCCGTCATGGTGATCCTGGTCTTCGCGGCGATCATGACCCCGACCCCCGACGCGTTCACCATGCTCTTCATGGCCTCGCCGATGATCCTGCTCTACTTCGCGTCGGTCGGCATCGCCTTCATCTTCGACCGCAGGAAGCGGGAGAGCCTGCCCGGCTGGCTGGACGTCCCCGACGACCAGGCGTCGGCCCTGTAGCGTTCGGGTGTGTCCGACCGCGTCGCCCTGATCGTCAACCCCACTGCCGGCAAGGGAGCCGGGCGGGCACTCGGCGAGGCGACTCGTCGCCTTCTCCTGAGCAGTGGGCGCGACGTCGTCGACGTATCCGGCCGGACGTGGACCGAGGCTTGCGCCCGGGCGGGGGATGAGGTGCGCCGCGGCGTCGACGCGCTCGTCGTCGTCGGCGGGGACGGCCTGGTGCACCTCGCGGTCAACCTCGTCGCCGGTTCCACCACGCCGATCGGA
>NZ_DATCWX010000271.1:0-7965 GCF_036566125.1 Intrasporangium sp. | reverse complement strand
AAACAAATGTTCGACTGCCCGGTCAAGGGCTCGCAACGACTTTCCTTGTTTGAATCTTCTTGCAGCGCAACGGACCCCGCGTCGCAAAGGCAACTCAGCGGCATACGACATCTTGTGCATGTCGCTGGGCGCAGTCAGGGCGCCGCGGGCCCTTTGGCCCTTGGCGGCAGCGGCGGGGGCGGGATCCGATGGGCGCAGGAGGTCACCATGCATCAGACCATCGCCCCTCGTCCGACCACCTCACCGGGACTCGGCTGGTTCAGCCTCGCGACTGGGATAGCCACGCTCATCACCTTCGCGATCGCGGTCACCACACCGCCACGATCCGGGCCCTTCTGCACGAGTGACTGCATCGGACCGCCGTACACCGACGCCGCGCAGTTCGTCCCGCGCGACTACGTGTGGATGTACCCCGCACTCGTCGTCGCAGTGCTCTTCCTCGGCCTGCTCATCGCGATCGAGGCGCATGCCGTCGCGGCGGGCCGCGTCGTGCTCGCCCGCACTGCGACCGGTCTCGCGACCATCGCCACGGCGACTCTCGCCATCACCTACGGTCTGCAGCTCACCGTCGCCCAGCCGAAGCTCGCCCGAGGTGAGACCGACGGACTGGGCCTGCTGACGCAGTACAACCCCGACGGCCTCTTCATCGGCCTCGAGAACGTCGGCTACACGGCGATGGCGCTGGCCTTCCTGCTGATGGGCCTGGCGATCAAGCCATCACGTCGTCCGCATCGGGTGCTGAGATGGATCCTCGTCATCGGTGGCTTCGCCACCGTCGTCGCCTTGGTGGTCTTCAGCGTCGCCTTTGGCACTGACCTCAGCTACCGCTACGAGGTCACGGCGATTGCGCTCACCTGGCTCACCCTGGCACTCGCCGCAGCGACGCTGGCCTGGCAGCACCTCCGTCCGGCGCTCAGCCGCGCTGGGGTTCAAAGGTCGCGGTGAAGTGACGCAGGGCGGGCGGCTCTGACGTGATGCGATAGCCCGGCAGCGACGGTGCCTCGGCGGCGAGCCGCTCGCAGACCTCGATGACGTAGTCGATGTGGCTCTGCGTGTAGGTGCGTCGCGGGATCGCGAGGCGCACGAGGTCCATCGACGCGGCCACCTCCGACCCGTCGGGCTGGCGGCCGAACATCACCGTCCCGATCTCGCAGGAGCGGATGCCACCGAGCTCGTAGAGAGCGACGGCGACGGCTTGGCCCGGGTAGTCGAGCGGCGACAGGTGCGAGGCGAGCGCCCGCGCATCGATGTAGACGGCGTGGCCGCCGATCGGCGTGAGGACGGGGATGCCGCGCTTCTGCAGCGCCTCGCCGAGGTAGGCGGTCGACCGGATCCGGTAGCGCAGGTAGTCGTGCTGGACCACCTCGCGCAGCCCCTGCGCCAGTGCCTCGAGGTCCCGCCCGGCAAGCCCACCGTACGTCGGGAACCCCTCGGTCAGGATGAGCATGTTGCGGCACGCCTGCGCGAGGTCGTCATCGTTCATCGCGAGCCAGCCGCCGATGTTCCCCATCGGGTCCTTCTTCGCGCTCATTGTCATCCCGTCGGCGAGGCCGGCGATCTCGCGGACGATGTCGGCGACGTCGCGCTCTCCTTGACCCTCCTCGCGCTCCCGGATGAACCAGGCGTTCTCCGCGAACCGGCAGGCGTCGAGGAAGAGCGGCTTGCCGTGGCGGTCGCAGATCTCGCGCACGGCGCGGAGGTTGGCCAAGGAGACCGGCTGGCCACCGCCGCTGTTGTTGGTGATGGTCATCATGACGCAGGGGACGTCGTCGGATTGCTCGGTCAGCAGCGCCTCGAGCGCACCCAGGTCCATGTTCCCCTTGAACGGGTGGTCGCTCGTCGCCTCACGACCCTCCGGGATGACGAGGTCGAGCGCACTTGCGCCGGTGGCCTCGACGTTGGCGCGAGTCGTGTCGAAGTGGGTGTTGTTGGGCACGACCTTGCCGGGCCCGCCGAGCGCGGAGAAGAGGATCTTCTCGGCGGCGCGGCCCTGATGGACCGGGATGACGTGCTCGAAGGGGAACAGCTCCCGGACCGCGTCGACGAAGACGTAATAGGACGGCGAACCCGCGTAGGACTCGTCCCCGCGCTGGATCGCGGCCCACTGGTCGCGGCTCATGGCGCCGGTGCCGGAGTCGGTGAGCAGGTCGATGAGCACGTGCTCGGCGCGCAGCTGGAAGAGGTTGTAGCCCGCCGCCCTGACGTGGTCGCGGCGCTCGGCTCGGGTCGTCATGGTGAGCGGCTCGACGGAGTGGATCCGGAACGGCTCGATGATCGTGCTGAAGGGTGCGTCGTCCATGCCCCCCAGATTGGCCGTATGCCGCTGAGCTTGGAATGGCTGTCACGCACCGATAGCGAATGGTTGCCTTTCAAACGTGACCCGATCGGCTGGATCGGTTGGCAAACGCAAAGTTGGTGTCCACGCGGTGGCGGGGGAGCGCGCGGAGGGAGCTGGGGCGTGGGGTACGCTCCAGATGTTTAATACG
Organism: Intrasporangium sp.; assembly: GCF_036566125.1. Lineage (GTDB taxonomy): Bacteria > Actinomycetota > Actinomycetes > Actinomycetales > Dermatophilaceae > Intrasporangium. The sequence continues at coordinate 5,479 of NZ_DATCWX010000271.1, read as the reverse complement.
GGATGAACCGTCGTTATTGCGAGGAGCGTTGTGCGCGAGCAGACCGATTCGAGCGCGCAAGCGCAGGACACGCTCACCGAGACGACGGACGTCCTCGTGAAGGCCCTACGGGCGCTCGGCCAGGCGGGACACCCGGACGCGGCCAGCCGACTGGCCGCCAAGGCGTGGTGGGCCCTCCGCGGCGCTCGACCACGCGAAGCCGAGCGGGTCAACGGCGCGATGCACTACCTCGCCCGCCTGCCCGCCGAACCCGGCGCCCTGCCGACCGAGGCACCCACCACCGAACCCACCACCAAACTCACCAACAAGGAGGAAGCATGACCACCGACCCCCAGCTCGATGTCCGCTCGGAGGCACCGGCCCAGCGCCACACCCTCATCCTCGACACGTATCACGCACTCGCTCCCGGAGCCGGGTTCGAGCTCGTCAACGACCACGACCCGAAGCCCCTCTTCTACCAGTTCGACGCGGAGTACAAGGACCAGTTCACCTGGGACTACCTCGAGGAGGGCCCCGAGGTCTGGCGCGTGCGCATCGGCCGCCCCACGCCCTGATCACGCGCCGTCCCAGCTGATCGAAAGAACAGCTTCCGGGCGGGTCAGAACCAAGACCGCAATCGAGTGAACGAGATTTGCGCATTTCCCGTTCACTCGATTGCCTTGGGGGCGCGCCATCATGAGTGGCGTGGACCGCGTCGACTGGCACATCCTCACCGAGCTCCAAGCGGATGCCCGGCTGTCCTTCAACGAGCTGTCCCGCCGGGTGAAGCTGTCCGCGCCAGCGGTGGCCGATCGGGTGCGCCGCCTCGAGGAAGCGGGCGTCGTCACCGGTTACCACGCACGCGTCGACCTCGAGCGCATCGGGAGGCCGGTCCGGGCGGTCGTCGTCATGGACTGCTACGGGCCGACCTGCCTGCTCCGCGACCCTGACGTGGCAACGTGGCCCGACGTTCAGCAGTTCTTCCGGGTGACGGGTCAGGGCTGTTCCGTGCTCGTCGTCGCAACGGCGTCGATGGAGGCGTTCGAGGAGCTGATCGACCGGCTGGCGCGCTATGGGCGGCCGAGCAGCAGCATGATCCTCGCCGACCAGCTGCCCTGGGCACCGGCCCAGCCCCCGCCGTCCTGATCGAGAGAACAAGAAACGGCCCGAAAGCTGTTCACTCGATCAGAGTCGGCGGGCCGATTTGGGCAGGTCGCGCCGATGCGAGAGGGTTGGTCCGGTGACCTCCACGAGCGCCCTGCCGGTGTCCGCCCGCCCTGTCGACATCAGCCGCGAGCTTGCCTACACGAGTTACCTGCGGGTCGCCGCCATGGTCGGTGTCGTGCTCATCCACGTCGCGGGCCTGACGTACGCGGCAGCACCGGAGAACTCGGCGGTCTGGCTCGTCGCGGCGTTCCTCATCAGCGCGACGAAGTGGTGCGTGCCCATGTTCGTCCTCGTGAGCGGCGCCCTCGTGCTGCGACCGCCTCAGCAGTCCTCGCCCATCGCGTTCTACCGCCGGCGCCTGTCCCGCATCGGCATCCCGCTGCTCTTCTGGCACGTCGTCTACCTCGGACTCGCCGAGCTGCGCGCCCCGTCGCTGACGTGGCAGGACCACGCCAGCCGGTTCATCGCGGGCAACACGTACACGGCGCTGTACTTCTTCTGGCTCATCCTCGGGCTCTATCTCATCGCGCCGTTCCTGTGGCCGGTCGTCCAGGCCTACTCCCGAAGGGTCCTCATCCCGCTCGGCGTCGGTCTCACGGCCGTCCCGGTGGCGGACCTGATCCTGCGGAAATGGTCCGGAGCGCTCGGTGATCCCTTGCCGGTCTTCGAGCCCACCATCGTCACGCACTTCGTGCCGTACGTCGGGTTCTTCCTGCTCGGCTACGCCCTGAGGGACGTCGTGCTGCGGGGGGCGCGCCTCCACGTGACCGGTCTACTCGCCCTTCTCGCGATCATCCAGATGCCGTTGCAGCTGACGCGCGGCGAGGCGCTCACCGCGGCGACTGCGGTCGACGTGGAGTTGCTCAGCCCGCTCTCCTACCAGGGGCCGGTCGTGGGGCTGAGCGCGCTGCTGCTCTTCGTCTATGTCCGGGGCCTCGTCCACCCGGGCTCCCGGCTCGCGGCTGCGCCGCTGGCCCGGTGGGCTCGCACCCTCGGTGACCTGTCCTTCGGTGTCTTCGCCTGCCACCTGCTCGTCCTGTACGTGCTCTCCCGCCTCCTGGGCCTCCCGGACCAGACGGGTGCGACGACCGTGCCCGGCCTGCTCGTGCAGAACGGCGCGGTCGTCGTCCTCTCGTTCGTCGTCAGCTGGCTGCTGAGCAGGACGCCACTCCTGCGACGAACCGTCTGAGCCGCCGGCGGGCCGGCGCGTCGGGCGCGCGAGCAAGCCCAGCGGCATACGGCATTGCATTTGTCCCGGAGTTGTACTCGCCGGTCACCGGCAGGTAGTGGAAGGCTGCCCATAGTGGCGTGACTCGGGTCACGCGCCCGACCGGGGTGACCGAAGGAGAACCGCTCGATGATCTCTCGCATCGCGATCGTCAACCGTGGTGAGGCCGCCATGCGCCTCATCCATGCCGTCCGTGACCTCAACGCCGAAAATCGCGGGGGGGGCCGCAGTGACTCCAGAATCGAGACGGTCGCCCTGCACACGGAGGGCGAGCGACGAGCGATGTTCGTCCGCGAGAGCGATCACGCCTACGATCTGGGCCCGGCGGCGAACCGCCCCTACCTCGACCATGACGTTCTTGAGCGCGCCCTGAAGGAAACGGGTGCCGACGCCGCCTGGGTGGGCTGGGGCTTCGTGGCCGAGGACCCGGCCTTTGCGGAGCTGTGCGAGCGGGTCGGCGTCAGCTTCATCGGGCCGAGCGCCGAGGCAATGCGCAAGCTCGGCGACAAGATCGGCAGCAAGCTGATCGCCGAGGAGGTCGGCGTCCCCGTCGCACCGTGGTCGCGCGGTGAGGTCGCCACACTCGAGGGGGCCAAGGAGGCCGCAGCCTCGATTGGCTATCCCCTCATGCTCAAGGCAACGGCGGGCGGAGGCGGCCGCGGCATCCGCGTCGTGACGAGCGCCGACGACCTGACCGACGCGTACGAGCGAACGCGGGACGAGGCGGCGCGGGCCTTCGGCTCGGGTGTCGTCTTCCTCGAGCGGCTCGTGACGGGCGCCCGACACATCGAGGTGCAGGTGATCGCGGACGGCCAGGGCACGGCGTGGGCCATCGGCGTGCGGGACTGCTCGATCCAGCGGCGCAACCAGAAGGTCATCGAGGAGTCGTCCTCCCCGGTGCTGTCACCTGATGAGGTGGACGAGGTCCGGGCTGCGGCCGAGCGCTTGGCCGTTGCCGTGGGCTACGCCGGCGCCGGCACCGTGGAGTTCCTCTACCACCCCGGGGAGAAGTTCTTCGCCTTCCTCGAGGTCAACACGCGCCTGCAGGTCGAGCACCCGATCACCGAGGTGACGACCGACAGCGACCTCGTCAAGCTGCAGATCCATGTCGCGAACGGGGGCCGTCTGGAGGGTGAGCGGCCGGTCGAGCGCGGACACGCGATCGAGGCCCGGCTCAACGCCGAGGACCCGGACCGCGACTTCGCCCCATCCCCCGGGCGGATCGCGTTGCTCGACTTCCCGTCCGGGCCGGGCATTCGCGTCGACACCGGGGTCGGCGAGGGCGACTCCATCCCGGCCGACTTCGACTCGATGATCGCGAAGATCATCGCCTACGGCCGCACCCGTGACGAGGCGCTGGCGCGACTACGCCGTGCCATGGCTGAGACCACCGTCGTCATCGAGGGCGGCGCGACGAACAAGAGCTTCATCCTCGACCTGCTCGACCAGCCCGAGGTCATCGACGGGAGCGCCGACACGGGCTGGATCGACCGGGTCCGCGCCGAGGGTCGGCTCGTGTCCCACCGGCACTCCGGCATCGCCCTCGTCGCGGCGGGGATCGAGGCGTACGAGGAGGCCGAGGCGCTCGAGCGCGCGCGCCTCTTCGAGACGGCGCGCGGCGGGCGGCCCCAGGTGCACCACCAGGTGGGTCGCGGCGTCGACCTCAAGCTGCGCGGCGTCGCCTACAACGTCACCGTCATGCGCACGGGTCCGCAGCGCTTCCGCGTCACGATCTCCGCCGGCACGACCGGTGCATCCGGTCCAGCCGGGGCATCCGGGGCATCCGGGGCATCGAACGGCGTCGGCAACGGCGATGGCAGCGGCGCAGAGGGGCAGGTCGTCGACGCCGAGCTCGACCGGATCGACGCGTACCAGAGCCGCATCGTCGTCGGCGGCCGCAACCACCGCCTCATCACCGCCCTGCACGGCCCGGTCCTGCTCGTCGAGGTCGACGGGGTCACCCACCGGGTGTCCCGTGACGAGGGCGGCGTGCTCCGCTCCCCCGCCCCCGCCCTGGTCGTCGCCACCCCCGTCGAGGTGGGCGCCGAGGTCGCCGCCGGCGCGCCGGTACTCGTCCTCGAGTCCATGAAGATGGAGACGGTGCTGGCCGCGCCGTTTGCCGCCCGGGTCAAGGAGATCCTCGTCGGCGTCGGCGGCCAGGTCGAGACAGGCGCGGCGCTCGTCCGGCTCGAGCCGACCGGCGACGAGACCGAGGCGGGTGCCGGCGCCGGCGCCGCGCAGAACGGCGACGCGACGGTCGACCTCGACCTGCCCATCTGCGACGAGGACGACGGCACGTTGCCGGACCGCTTGGCTCGTGGGGTCGCCGACCTGTCGGCAGGCGTGCTCGGCTTCGACGGCGACGACAACGGCAAGCACCGGAGCCTGACCTCCTATCTCGCCGCGCGGGACGAGACTGTCGCCGCCGGCCCGGCCCCGATCGCGGACGAGATCTACCTCCTCGAGCTGGTCGCAGACTTCGCCGAGCTGAGCCGCAACCGTCCGGTGGAGGAGGAACGTCACACCGAGCTGCTCGTGCACAGCCCGAAGGAGCACTTCCACACCTACCTGCAGAGCCTCGACGCTGACCGGGCTGGCCTGCCAGCAGCCTTCAGGGACAAGCTGGCTCGCGTGCTGCGCCACTACGGCGTGACGGAGCTCGACCGGACGCCGGACCTTGAGCAAGCGGTCTTCCGGGTGTTCCTGGCCCAGCAGCGCACCTCTCCCGAGATCACCCTCGCGACCTCGATCCTGCAGCGCTGGCTCGGCGAGCCCGCGCCAGCGGCGCCACACGACGCCGCTGCCCGAGAGACGCTCGACCGGCTCGTCGTCGCCACCCAGCTGCGGTTCCCCGTCATCGGCGACCTGGCCCGCAGCGTCCGCTTCCGCTGGTTCGAGCAGCCGCTGGTCGACGCAGAACGGCAGAGCGTCCTCGCCGGTGTCGGCGACCAGCTCGCCGCACTCGCCGAGGAGGCCGAGAGGGCCGGAGGCGATGCCGGGCTCAGCCCCGCGTACACCGCAGGCGTTGACGAGCTCGCCGCGATCCCGGAGCAGATCGTCCGCTTCCTCGCCGAGCGGCTCGACCGGCCGGATGACAGCCTGCCG
>NZ_DATCWX010000254.1:0-7434 GCF_036566125.1 Intrasporangium sp. | reverse complement strand
GGCCGCCGCAGCACGACGGCGCTGGGCCGCGCCGTGGTCGCCGACGCCCTGCGACGGGCCGACGCGGTCGGCTCCGCTTCGGCGGCGCGCGAGACGAACTGGCGACAGGGCTACCTGCCGCACTTCCGCCGCCTCGTCGAGGCCGGACTCCCCAGCGCGGAGGCGGCGCACTCCATCGCCCGGGACGGACTCGCCTCGCTCCACGAGCGGATGCGCTGGGTCGGACCGTCGGGCGAGGGCCCGCTCGCCACGGCCTTCGAGAGCAGTCCCACGCCGCTGGTCTCCGAGACCATCCGCGGGGAGGGTGCCCCGGACCGCACCATCTCCATGCCGTATGCCGCTGAGCGCGCTTCCGCAGACACGCTCCGTCGCGTGCTGGCTGGGTGGGTCGACGGGGGAGTCGTCGAGCCGACGTGTGCCGAAGCCGTCGAGCTAGTCATGGCGAATCCGGACTGGCTCGACCTGTCGGACCAGACCATCGTCGTGCTCGGGGCGGCTGCCGAGATGGGACCGTTGCGGACCCTGCTCCGGTGGGGCGCGGATGTGGTGGCCGTCGACCTGCCGCGGAAGGAGCTGTGGCAGAAGCTGATCGCAGACACGCGGCGGCTCGCGGGTTCGATGACGGTTCCGGCACGGCCCGGCGGGGAACCGGTCGAGGGGAGGCTCGGCGGCGACCTGATCCACGACCTCGGCTCGGTAACGCAATGGGTTGCTGAGCGGGAGGGACGGCTCGTCCTGGGCAACTACGTCTATGCCGACGGGGAGACGAACGTGCGCGTGTCCACTGCCGTCGACGCCCTGACCCAGCGGGTGGTCGACCAGCGCGGCCACGACGTGGCCCTGGCCTTCCTCGCCACCCCGACGGACGTGTTCGCGGTGCCCGGTGGCGCGGTGGCCAGGTCCGTCGAGAACTACGCCCAGCGGCATACGTCCAAGGTGTTGCGGGTGCCGCTGCGCACCCTCAGCGGTGGGCGCCTGCTCCGCCGCAACTACGTGCCCGGCGAGGACCCGGGGATCAACGACTCGGTCGTGCTCCAGCAGGGGCCGAACTACCTGCTGGCCAAGCGGCTCCAGCGGTGGCGGGCGACGGCGCACCGGGCCGACGGCGGCGTCGTGTCGCTCAAGGTGGCGCCGCCGACGCGGACCCGCTCGGTCGTCAAGAACCGGGCGCTCGCGGCGGCCTATGCCGGCGCGCACCGCTTCGGAGTGGAGGTGTTCGAGCCGGGGACGGCGAACACGCTCATGGCCATCCTGCTGGTCCATGACCTGCGCACCGGCGCGCCGGCGCGGGAGCACCCATGGCAGGACGAGGCGTACGGCGCGGCCCACGGCGGGCTGTGGACGTCGGCCTACGACCCCCGCAGCGCCCTCGGGATCGCCGCGCTGCTCGGCTTCGCGGCGGCCCGCTGAGTTGGCGTCACGAGCACGCAGGCATAATGCTCTGACCATGGCCGAGAGCACCTCGACGAGCTCGGGGCGGCGCGTCGACGACCGTTCCCCCGAGCATGGGCTCGGTGGAACCTTCAGCGCGCCGCGGACGCTCGTCCCCGCGCTGCTCGCAGCGATCGCCTACGTCGACCCGGGCAACTTCGGCGTCAACATCAGCTCCGGGGCCCAGCACGGCTACGCCCTCGTCTGGGTGGTCGTCTTCGCGAGCTGCTCGGCGATGGTGATCCAGTACCTCGCGGCCAAGCTCGGCATGGTCACCGGGATGAGCCTCGCGGAACACAGCGCGAGGCGCTACCCGGGCATCGGTCGCGTTCTCCTGTGGACGCAGGCCGAGATCGTCGTCATCATGACCGACCTCGCGGAGGTCGTCGGTGGTGCGATCGCCCTGTATCTCCTCTTCGGGCTGCCGCTCATGTGGGGCGCCGTCGCGGTGACGGCGTTCAGCCTCGTCGTGCTCTATCTCAAGGTGCACGGGCGCAGCCATTTTGAGTCGGTCGTCCTCGTGCTGCTCGCCGTCATCATCGGCTCGCTGCTGTGGCAGGTGCTCATCGCGGACGTCGACCGGGTCGCGCTGCTCCGCTCGGTGGCGCCCGGTCCGCTCGACTCGTCGGCGGCGCTGCTCGCCGTCGGCATCGTCGGGGCCACGGTCATGCCCCACGCGCTGCACTTCCACTCGGCCGCGTCGAGGGCCCGCGACGACGGCACCGTCGAGCCATCACAGACTGAGCGGATCCGGATCGGCCGGCACACCGTCCGGTCAGTCGTCATCGCCATGTCGGTCGCCGGCGTGGCAAACGTCAGCCTCGTCGTCTTCTCCGCGGCGTTGCCCTCCGAGGCCGGCGCCAGCATCGAGAGCGCCTATGCAGCGCTCGGAGCGCACGCCGGGCAGATCGCGGCCACCATGCTCGCGGTTGCCCTGCTCGCCTCCGGGCTCGCGTCGACCCTCGTCGGCGTGCAGACCGGTGACGTCGTCATGACCGGCTTCGGCAAGCGGCCGATCCCGGCGCTGGTGCGCCGCATGCTCGCCGTCGTGCCGACCCTGATCATCCTGGGAGTGGGGGTCGAGCCGACGAATGCGCTCGTCTGGAGCCAGGTCGTCCTCAGCTTCGCGTTGCCGGGCACGCTCATCCCGCTGCTGCTCTTCACGCACGACCGGCGTCTCATGGGGCGCCTGGCGAACCACCGCCTCACCACCGTCGTCGCGTGGCTCATCACGGCGGTCATCGTCGGCCTCGTCGGCTTCCTCATCGTCAGCGGCGCCTGACCTGAAGGGCCCCTTCCTCGATCGAGTGAACAGGATTCGGGTCGGTCGGTCAGTCGAGGTCGGCTGCGAGGTAGTGCTGGAGTGTCGGCCCGACATGGGCGACGAGCTCGTCGACCGTCATGGTCGCGAGGGGCTCGATGCCGACCACGCGCCGGGCCATGGCCAGGCCCACGATCTGTGACGCAGCCAGCGCTGCGCGACGCCGGGCATCCGGTCCGGGCAGGTGCCGCGCGTAGGCGCCGATGATGACGTTGTCGATGAACTCGCGCACGACGTCGTTGGCCGGGCCTTCCGTCATCGCGGAGCGCATGAGGCCGAGGAGGGCGGGGCCGGTGACCGGATCGTCGAGGAGCGCCGCGACTTCGCGGACGATCCGCTCGCCGACGCCGTCCAAGCCCTGCGCGAAGATCTCGTCGATCTTCTGGTGCGGGTCAACGGGCAGCTCGAGCACCGCCGCGAAGAGGCCGTCCTTGTTGCCGAAGTAGTACGGCACGAGCGCCACGTCGACTCCGGCGCCTTCTGCGACTGCGCGCATCGTCGTGCCCGTGAAGCCCCGCGTGGCGAACAGTGCGCGGGCCGAACCCAGGATGTCGCCCCGCACGTCGACGCGGTCGGAGCGGGGCCCGGGTCGACGCGACATGAGGCCAGCATAGATCTTTTTCATCAGGCGTTGAAACGTCTGGCCGAGACGACTACCGTGGTTTTCAACAAACGTTGAAAGGAGCCACTCATGTCATTCGGAACAGCCCATGAGGCCCCGGCCGGAGTAGCCGGTCAAGCCTCGGGACCGGCCGCCTCATCGCCTCCACGCGAGGGCATCGAGCACGTCCCGCCCGGCGGCGCCTGGGGGGCGATCGTCGCGTTGACGATCCTCCTCGGCCTGGTGCTCACTGCCTTCACCCTGCCCGCCATCAACAGCGAGCCGCGCGGGGTGCCCATCGGGATCGCCGGTCCCGCTCCGGCGGTGCAACAGCTGGCCGGAGGCCTCAGCGCTCAAGGGTCCAAAGCGTTCTCCGTGACCACCTTCACTGACGAGGCGCAGCTGTCCCAAGCCATCCGCGACCGTGAGGTCTACGGCGGCATTGCCCTCGGACAGAGCGGGGCCACCCTCTTGACGGCTCCTGCAGGGAGTCCCGTTGTCGCTCAGGGTCTCTCCAGCCTCGCTGCACAGCTCGGGCAGCAGCAGGGCCAACCCGTGCCGGTCAAGGAGGTCGTCTCCCTACCGGCTGAGGACAGTCGTGGAGCGGGTCTCGCAACAGCCCTGTTGCCCTTGCTCATCGGGGCCATCGCACCGGTCATCGCCATGAACCGGCTTGTCAGAGGCACGTGGGCCAAGCTGGCCGCAGTCCTCACGACCGCAGTCGTGCTCGGGGCGGCGCTGGCCGGGCTGCTGCACTGGTACGGCGTCTTCGAGGGCAGCTGGCTGCGCGACGCCGCAGCCATGGCCGCGGTCATCGCCACGATGTCCGCTGCGCTGCTCGGACTGCTCCTCGTGGCCGGATTCCCCGGGTTCGGCCTGGGGGTGGCGCTGTTCCTCCTCCTCGGCAATCCCCTGTCGGGCCTGGCGACTGCTCCCGAGTTCCTCGCCGAGCCCTGGCGCACGATCGGGGCGTGGCTGCCACCGGGCGCCGGCGGCCAGCTGCTCCGCAGTTCCGCGTACTTCGACGGTGCCGGAGCCGGACCGCACCTCGTCGTCCTCGGCGCCTGGTTCCTGCTCGGCATCGTGCTCGTCGGCGTCGCCGCCCGAATGCGGCGCCCCACCGCCACCGCCCCCGCCTGACCGACCCTGCGTGTTGCGCGAACCTGGGCGTGGCACGCTGTGGCTGTCGCCCGGAGGACACGAGGAGTGGGACATGAGTCGGCAGCTGGTGCCTCCCGTCGTGACCGAGGGCGAGGCGCTGACGGAACTGCGACTTGAGGTTCGCGACTTTCTCGCGGAGCAGATCGCTGCCAGGTGCTTCACCCCACACGTCGACACGTGGCTGACGCGGTGGGACCGCGCCTTCACGCAGGAGCTCGCCCGGCGGGGCTGGCTCGGCATGGTGATCCCGAAGGAGTACGGCGGCCAGGGCCGGACCTACGTCGAGCGGTTCGTCGTGACTGAGGAGCTCCTCGTCGTCGGGGCGCCGGTGGCGGCGCACTGGTTCGCCGAGCGCCAGGTCGGCCCGTCGCTCCTCGCCTACGGCACCGAGGAGCAGAAGCGGGCGTTCCTGCCCAGGATCAGCCGTGGCGAGGTCGTCTTCGGGATCGGGATGAGCGAGCCGGACGCAGGCTCCGACCTGGCGAGCGTCCGCACCGGCGCGGAGAAGGTCGGCGGCGGATGGCGCCTCACCGGCACCAAGGTGTGGACCTCCGGAGCCCACGAGGCCGACGCCTTCTTCGCCCTGGCCCGATCGGCACCGCTCGACCCGGCCCGCCGGCATGCCGGGCTGAGCCAGTTCATCGTCGACCTGCACGCGCCCGGCGTTGACATCCGCCCGATCGTCTCCATGGGCGGTGAACATCACTTCGACGAGGTCCACCTCGATGGCGTTTTCGTCCCGGACGACCACGTGCTCGGCACCATCGGCGAAGGCTGGCGGCAGGTCACGTCGGAGCTGGGCTTCGAGCGCAGCGGGCCGGAGCGGTTCCTCTCGACCTTCCAGCTGCTCGCCTCCGCAGGGCAGGCCATGATGGACGGCGAGCTGCCCTTGGACCACGGGCTGGGCCGCCACGTCGCGCGAGTGGCCGCCCTGCACCACATGTCGTTGGCCGTCTCGACCGCACTCGAGGCGCACGCCCGGGCGGACCTCGGCGCGGCTGTCGTCAAGGTGCTCGGGACGACGACGGAGGGTGACATCGCCGACTACGTGGACCTGCTCACCGCGAGCGGCTGGATCGAGGACGAGGAGCTCCACGGACTCCTGCACGGCGCCATCCTCCAACGCCCGGGCTTCACGCTGCGAGGCGGCACGAACGAGATCCTGCGAGGCGTCATCGCCCGCGGGCTGGGTCTCCGGTGATGACGACCGACCGGTACGACCTCCCCCTGGTGCACGCCGCGGTCGCCGACCCGGATCTCGTGGCCGTGCTCACCGAGCTCTTCGATGACTACCGCTCCAAGCGGCCGGCCCCGACCGAGCACGTCAGGTTCGACCCAGACCTGTGGACGCAGCTGGAGGAGCTCGGCCTGACCCGTCTCACCGCCTCGGAGGAGAGCGGCGGCAGCGGCGCTTCCTGGATCGAGGGTGCCGCCCTGCTCGGCCTGGCAGCCGCGGCAGGCGCGCCCGTTCCGCTCGCCGAGCACGGCTTCCTCGCCGCATGGCTCCTCGAGGAGGCGGGCCTCCCCAACGGGGGCGAACTGCGGACCGTATGCCGCCCGGACCCTTCCGGACGTGCCCTCAACGTCACGTTCGGCCGGGATGCGGACTTCATCGTGGCGCTTTGGGAGGACGGGGAGACCTGGCGGGTGGCCGACGTGCCGAGCGACCACCTGGACATCACGCCCGGCCGCAACCTCGCGGGCGAGCCCTGTGAGAGTGTGCTGTTCGACCTCGCCGAGCTCGAGTCGGCTCCCGTCGTCGACGACTCGGTCGGCCAGCAGTTCCACATCCGCGGTGCACTGGCGCGGTCTGCCCAGGTGTGCGGCGCGATGGAGCGCGTCCTGGAGCTGGCCATCACGCATGCCCGGCACCGCGAGCAGTTCGGCCGGCCCATCGGCGCCTTCCAGGCGGTCCAGCACCTCGTCGCCGACATCGCCACGGAGTCCTCCCTCGCCCGCGCCGCTACGGACACCGCGGTGGCCCGTGCCGCGGCCTCGAACTGGGAGGACCCCGGCATGCTGTTCACGGTCGGCGTCGCCAAGTCCTGCGTCGGTCATGCCGCCTCCGTGGTCGTGCGCAACGCCCATCAGGTGCTCGGCGCGATCGGCACGACCCTGGAGCACGAGCTGCACGTCCTCACCAGGCCGATCCTCGTGCGCCGCAGCGAGTACGGCTCGGTCCACGAGTGGGACGAGACCCTGGCCGAGCTCGCCACCCACGCCGGACGCGACCGTCTCTGGCCCCTCATCCTCACCGGGCGCCGCTGAACGGAGACCCGACCCACTGACCCGCCGCAACCCACCAGACCCAAGCCCGAGGAGTCCCATGACCGACGTCGCCTATGCCATCGCTGACGGAGTCGCCACCATCACCCTCAACGCACCCGACCGACGAAATGCCCTCTCGGTCGAGATGTCACGCGAGCTCATCGACGCAGCCCGGGCCGCCGACTCCGATCCGGCCGTCGGCGCCATCGTCGTCACCGGGGGCCAGCACTTCTGCGCCGGCGCGGTCCGCGCCGTCCTGGCCGACACGGGACTCGACCCCGTCGAGGACGAGGCCTACCGCAACCTCGAGACGGTCTACCAGGCCTTCACGACGATCGGCGACGTCGGCGTGCCGACCATCGCAGCAGTCCGCGGGGCGGCTGTCGGCGCGGGCCTCAACCTGGCCCTCGCCACGGACCTGCGCATCATCTCGCGCACCGCGAGGCTCCTCCCCGGCTTCGCCCAGATCGGCATCCACCCGGGCGGCGGCCACTTCACCCTCCTGAACCGGGTCGCCGGCCGGGAGGCCGCAGCAGCGATGGGCCTCTTCGGTGCGGAGGTCAGCGGCGAGCGCGCCGTCGAGCTCGGCCTCGCCTGGGCGGCCCACGACGACGACCACGTCGAGCGCGAGGCGCACGCGCTGGCGGCCCGC
>NZ_DATCWX010000251.1:0-5648 GCF_036566125.1 Intrasporangium sp. | reverse complement strand
GTGGCCGACCGGATCACAGCCGGCCTGCCGGAGGCCTTGCGCTGGCAGGAGGTTCGTGAACACGTGCCCGTCGAGCTGGCCGAGCGGGCCCGCGCGGCCGCGGCTGAAGCCTCCGTCGACGCCATCGTCAGCGTGGGGGGTGGCTCCACGACCGGGCTCGGCAAGGGCGTGGCGATGACGACCGGCCTGCCGATCATCGCGGTCCCGACGACGTACGCCGGCTCCGAGGCCACCCCGGTGTGGGGCCTCACCGAGGGGCGCGTCAAGCGCACCGGGGTGGATCCGCGGGTGCTCCCCGTCGCGGTGGTCTATGACAGCGAGCTGTCGGCGTCGCTGCCGGTGGGCCTCAGTGTCGCGTCCGGTCTCAACGCCCTCGCCCACTCCGTCGACAGCCTCTGGGCGCCGCGCACCGACCCGATCAACCAGGCCCTCGGCCTGGAGGGCGTCCGGGCGCTGGCCGTCGGGTTGCCCCGCATCGTTGCGGACCCGGCCGACGGGGAGGCCCGCGACGAGGCCCTCTACGGCTGCTACCTCTCGGCGGTCGCGTTCGCCTCGGCGGGTTCGGGGATGCATCACAAGATCTGCCACGTGCTCGGTGGCGCCTATGACCTGCCCCATGCGCAGACCCACGCGATCGTGCTGCCGCACGTGCTGGCGCACAACGCTCCGGCCGTTCCCCGCCTCGCTGCCAGGCTCGCCGAGGCCCTGGGCGGGTCAGTGTCCGGCGGCCAGCACGATGCCCCGGTCGCCGCTGTCGCCGCCGCTGCTGCCGTCGACGCGCTCGAGGCGTTGCGCGTGCGGCTCGGGGCACCACGCGCCCTGCGAGACTACGGCTTGGCCGAGGCCGATCTGCCCGACGCCGTGGCTCGATGCCTGGAGGCCATTCCGGAGTCCAACCCGGTTCCGGTCACCGAGGAGTCACTGGCCGCGCTCCTCTACGCGGCCTGGGCAGGACGCCAACCAACGATCAGGAGCGAGCGATGACCCACCAGACCCTGCCCACCGGATCCGTGTCGCCCGAGCAGGCGGCCCGCGAGCAGTCGCTCGTCGACGAGGTCGTCGCCTCCTTCGCGGGCGCGGAGTCGCCGCGGCTGCGCGAGCTGATGGAGGCGCTCGCCCGGCATGTGCATGCCTTCGTGCGGGAGACTCGCCTCACCGAGGAGGAGTGGGCGGCTGCGATCGAGTTCCTCACCGCGGTCGGGCACATCACCGACGACAAGCGCCAGGAGTTCATCCTGCTCTCCGATGCACTCGGTCTCTCGATGCAGACGATCACGGTGAACAACGAGGCCGTCGGCGCGGCGACCGAGGCGACGGTGTTCGGCCCGTTCTTCGTCGAGGGCGCGCCCCGGATCGAGCTCGGTGGTGACCTGGCCTTCGGTGCGAAGGGACAGCCCTGCTGGGTCGAGGGCACGGTCACCGACACCGAAGGACGGCCGCTCCCCGGAGCCCGCATCGAGGTGTGGGAGGCCGATGAGGACGGCTTCTACGACGTCCAGTACGGAGACGGGCGCACGGCCGCCCGGGCGCACCTGTTCACGGACGACAACGGCGCCTACCGCTTCTGGGCCGTCACCCCGACGCCCTACCCGATTCCTCACGACGGGCCGGTCGGGCAGATGCTCCAGGCCGTCGGCCGCTCGCCGATGCGAGCGTCCCACCTGCACTTCATGGTCTCGGCCGAAGGGCAGCGGACCCTCGTGACGCACATCTTCGTGGCCGGCGACGACTACCTCACCCACGACAGCGTTTTTGGGGTCAGGGACTCTCTCGTCAGGGACTTCGCGCTCCAGCCCGCGGGGACGCCGACGCCCGACGGGCGCGACCTCGGGGACACCGAGTGGACGCGGACTCGCTTCGACATCGTCCTCGCCCCGGCGCAGACCGCCTCCACCTCCTGACGAGAAGACAACACCCACGTCGTATGCCGCTGAGCTCGCCTCCGCATGTGCGTGCCCTCACTAGGGTGGCCGGGTGACGAACGACGCCGAGGCCCAGCCCATCGAGCCCTCGACTGCGCGCCATCTCGACCTGCGGCTCGCCGGGATCCAGCGGGAGTCCCGGCTGCCATCGGTCGCGGCTGGGATCGTGCGTGACGGCCAGATCGTCTGGGGTCGCGCCGTCGGCACGCTCGACGGCCGGGCGGGAGGCGAGCCGGCCGACCTCGGCACGCAGTACCGGATGGGCTCCATCACCAAGCCGTTCGTCGCCGTCGCGGTGATGCGGCTGCGGGACGCCGGGCGCCTCGAGCTCGAGGACCGCTTCGAGGACCATGTGCCGGGGTCGCAGCTCGGTCGGGCCACCATTGCGCAGCTACTGTCGCACGCGGCCGGCATCCAGGCCGAGACCAACGGGCCGTGGTGGGAGCGCACCCCGGGTGGGTCCTGGTCCGAGCTGGCCGGGTCCCCTGTGGTGCAGCGGTTCCGGGCGGGGCGGCGCTTCCACTACACGAACGTCGGGTACGGCGCGCTGGGCGAGCTGCTCGCGCGGGCGCACGGTGTCGACTGGTTCGAGGTGGTGCGACGCGACGTGCTCGAGCCGCTCGGCATGAACCGCACCACGGCCCGACCTTCGGGGAAGGCGGCGCCCGGCTGGGCGGTGCATCCATTCGCGGATGTGCTGCTGCCCGAGCCTGAGCATGACGCCGGGGCGATGGCGCCAGCCGGGCAGCTGTGGACGACCGTGGAGGACCTCGCGAAGTGGGCCGCCTTCCTCGGGGGCGACACGGGCGACGTGCTCGCCCGCGACACCCTCGACGAGATGCTGGAGCCGCACGTCGTGGGGGACCACCCCGGCCAGCCGTGGACGGCCGCGCACGGGCTGGGATGGCAGGTGTGGAACATCGAAGGCCGCCGGCTGGCCGGGCACGGCGGGTCGATGCCGGGGTTCCTCGCCGGGCTGCGGGTCGACCTCGAGTCAGGGGATGGACTGGTGGCCTTCACGAACTCCACGGCCGGACCGCTCGGCCCGCAGGTCGCCCAGCTGCTCACCGAGTTCAGGGAGCGCGAGCCGAAGTCTGCGAAGCCCTGGCACGCGGCAGGGGACCCGGGCGTCCTGGAGCTCGTCGGCATGTGGCACTGGGGCCCGGCCGTGACCGTGGCCAAGGCCGTCGATCAGCACCTCGTCCTCGGAGAGCCGGGTGAGGGGCGCGGCGCTCGGTTCGAGCGGGTCGGTCCGGACGAGTGGGTGGGCCTGGACGGGTATTACACCGGTGAGCCGCTGCGGATCATCCGCCGCGACGACGGAACGGTCTCGCACCTCGACCTCGCGTCCTTCCGCTTCACGCGCACGCCCTACGACCCCGAGGCTGACGTCCCCGGCGGGGTCGACGAGGTCGGCTGGCGCTAGGAGCCGGCGCCGCGGAGAGGGCTCAGGCGGAGCGGGCGATCATGGCTTCGATGCCGTCAAGCAACAACGTCAGGCCCCGGTCGAACTCCTCCACGTAGAAGTCCTCGTCCTCGTCATCGAGGGCTTCCGGGGCAGCCCCGGTGAGGTTGGGGAAGCGTTCCGGGTCGATGAGCTGCCCGATGATCGCGAGGTAGTTGGCTTGGGCTGAGTCGGGATCGGGCCGGCCGACGAGGCCCATCTGGTTGGACTGGCGGACGTGGTTCTGGCTCCAGACATCGATGGCGAGCATGGCCGAGAGCCGCTGCTGGCTGCTGAGCGGAGTGCCGGCCAACGCCTCGAGGCCTGCCTCCATCCAGGCGAGGGCATTGGGGGTCAGCGGTGGGGCCACCTGGGTCAGCTCCACGGTCCACGGATGAGCCATTCGCCGTTCCGCAATCTGCTTGGCCCACAATGAGATCCGGGCACGCCAGTCCATTCCGCCGTAGACCAGGGCCGGTGGTCCGTAGGCGACGTCGAGCATGACCGCCTGGAGCTCCTCCTTGCTGTCGACGTACCGGTAGAGCGACATCGTGGTGAACCCGACGGCCTCCGCGACGCACTTCATCGAGACGGCGCCCAGTCCCTGGCGGTCTGCGATGGCGTTGGCGGCCGCGCCGATCTCCTCGATGCTGCGGCCCGGCTTGGGGCCCCGCCGACCTTCCGGCTCACGGTCCCAGAGCAGCTGGAGGTAGCGGGGCAGGGGGGTCATGAGCCGAGTCTAACTAAGTGCTTGCGCCATACGCAGTTCTGCTCTAGTTTCAGTGTGCTGCATAAACACTATGTTAACTACACAGTTAGGGCTGACCATGGCATCCTCCACTGCCGGGCGTCGCGAGTGGATCGCACTCGCCGTCCTGTGCCTCCCACTGCTCATCGTCTCGATGGACGTCTCGGTGCTCTTCTTCACGGTGCCGAGCATCGCGGCTGCCCTCGAGCCGACCGCCACGCAGATGTTGTGGATCTTCGACATCTACGGCTTCGTCCTGGCCGGCCTGCTTCTGACCATGGGCAACGTCGCGGACCGCATCGGTCGTCGCCGACTGCTGCTGCTGGGTGCGGTGGCCTTCGGCGCAGCCTCGGTGCTCGCCGCCTACGCGCCGAGCGCCGAGTGGCTCATCGCCGCGCGCGCCCTGCTCGGCGTCGGCGGGTCGACGCTCATGCCGAGCACCCTCGCCATCATCCGCAACCTCTTCGCCGACCCCGCGCAGCGCGCCAAGGCGGTCGGAGTCTGGTCGGCCGTCCTGGCCGGCGGAGTCGGGCTGGGCCCGGTCGTCGCGGGTTTCCTCCTCGAGCACTACTGGTGGGGCTCGGTCTTCCTCATCAACGTGCCGTTCATGCTGCTCCTGCTCGTCATCGGCCCCGTGCTGCTCCCCGAGTCCCGCAACGAGGCGGCACGGGTCGACCTGCTCAGCTCGCTCCTTTCCCTCGCAGCGATCCTTCCGCTCATCCAGGCGCTCAAGGAGTTTGCCGCTGACGGCTGGGCACCCGTGTTGGCCGCCTACCTGGCCGTGGGAGTCGTCGCCGGAATCGCCTTCCTGTGGCGCCAGGGGCGGGTCCGCTCGCCGATGGTCGACCTCACCCTCTTCCGGGTCAAGGGCTTCGGCGGCTCGATCGCGATTCAGGTCATCGGCATGTTCGGGATGATGGGCAGTGCCATCATCACCTCCCAGTACATCCAGTCGGTGCTCGGCTACAGCGCGCTCCACGCGGCGCTGTGGAGTCTCGTCCCCGCACTCGTGGTCGGAGGCGCCGCCCCCACCGCCGCCGTGCTCGCCGGGCGTGTTGGGCGGCCCCGGGTCATGGCCGGAGCCTTCGTCGTGGCCGCGCTGGGCTTCGCCATGATGCGGTTCGCCGGAGTCGACTCGAGCATCTGGCCCATCCTCGTCGCCGCGTCCCTCGTCGCCATCGGGCTCGTCGCGGTCGCCACCCTCGTGACCGAGTACGCCATCGGGGTCGCGCCGGCCGAACGGGCTGGCTCGGTGTCGGCCCTCGTCGAGACCGCGAGCGAGTTCGGCGGGGCGCTCGGGATGGCCGTGCTCGGCAGCGTCCTCGCGGCCGTCTATGGCTCGCGCCTCTCCGAGCTGTTGCCATCAGGGCTGCCGGCGGAGGTCTCCGATGCTGCCGGTGAGACGCTCGGCGGAGCGACCGTCGTCGCGGAGCAGGTTGGTGGCCCGGTAGGAGCCGCCATCCTCGACGCCGCGCGGTCGGCGTTCGCCTCGGGGATGCACGCGGCGGTGTCGGTCGCTGCCGGGGTGGCAGTC
>NZ_DATCWX010000243.1:0-4918 GCF_036566125.1 Intrasporangium sp. | reverse complement strand
GACTGCCTACCCCGGCTGCAGCCGGGGTAGGCAGTCGACAAGCGGGTGTGTTGCGGGGCAAGGGAACTGGTCAGGACTGGTCAGCGGTGTCGATGGCCCAGTGGCGCCAGGTCGACGTGACCTCCATGCCGACCTTCTCGTAGAGGCTCAGGGCTCCGGTCCGGGAGTCCGTCGACAGCTCGGACCGCGGCGCGTCATGCGCCCGCGCCTGCTCGAAGGAGTCGACGAGAAGGGCCCGGGCGAGGCCGCGGTGCCGCTGGTCGCGGCGCACGGCGAGCCGGCTGACGTAGCCGCACTCGCCGGCCAGCTGCAGGATCGACGTCCCGACGACCTCACCGGACGGGTCGATCATGAGCCTCAGGTGCCAGGGCTCGAACCCCGGGCGCCGGACGATCTGGGCCGCGAAGTCCGCATAGGTCTCGCGGTCCCGTTCCGACCACTCGAGGAAGGCGTCTTCGACGACCTCGTGGGCGGTGCGGTAGTCCGCCTCGCCCTCGGCGGGCCGGATGGAGTAGCCCTCGGGGATCGGCTGCGGCTCGATCAGCTTGCCCTCGGGCATCGCCAGCACCCACGACGTCCAGAGCACCTCGTACCCGAGGTCGCGCAACAGCCGCTCGCCCGGGGAGCCGTCCGGCGTAGGCATCCCGACGAGCCCAGACCCGTCGCGCCTGCTCAGCCGCTGGGTCCAGTGGGCGAGGGCGGTTCCGATACCCCGGCCCCGATGGTCGGCGGCGACGGCCACGTCGGCATATCGGCCGCGGTAGACCTCCGCATACCCGACGAGGCTCTCGTGGCCGTCCTGGCTGTCGAGGACGCCGATGCTCTGGGTGGCGAGGTCGAAGCTCGGGCGCTGCCAGTCACTGATGATGTCGGCCTCCTCGATCGCGACCTCGCCGATCGTCTCCAGCTCCCCGGCGGCCATGAGCTCGAAGACGGCTCCGGCGTCGGCCAGGGTGAGCGGCCTGACGATGTAGTCCGTCAGCCCCAGGTCATTGATGTCGATCTGCGTGTTGCTCTGGTTGCTCATGTTCCCCTCCCGGTCATGGTGAGCTGCATGCCAGTCTCCAGACCGGGGCAACCCCGCAACAACTGACTTTCACCAGCGATCGCCGGCGCCGTGTCGCGACCGAGCGCGAAGGACAGAGGGTGAGATCACATCACCACATGCTGAGACGGGCAGGGGGGCCGATTGACTTCCCCGATGGTGCGTAGGACGGTGGACGCGTGGCCCGAAACCTCGTACTTCCCTAGCGCGCAGACCAGCAGCACCGGTCAGCGCGCCCCCCTTCCGTCCCACCAGGACCGAAGGGTTTTTTTGTGACTGCCGACGGGCGGCTTCGCCTCCTGTGCACCTCGAAGGCCACTTCAGCAACGACGACCCAGCGGAGAGAACCGTGAGCGAAACCACGAAGCAGGCGCCCTCGCCCGCGGACGTGGCCCAACTGGCCCGCCCCAAGCCCAACGCCGACACCCCGAGCGCCCCCTCCGTGAGCGTCGCGCCGGTCGTCCCGGCCGTCGAGGTCACCGGTGCCCAGGCTCTCGTACTCGCGCTCGAGGCCGTCGGAGCAGACACCGTCTTCGGCATCCCGGGCGGCGCCATCCTCCCCGCCTACGACCCCATGCTCGACTCCAACAAGGTCCGTCATGTCCTCGTCCGCCACGAGCAGGGTGCCGGACACGCGGCCGAGGGCTACGCGTCCGCGACCGGCAGGGTCGGCGTCTGCATGGCGACCTCCGGCCCGGGCGCGACGAACCTCGTCACGCCCATCGCCGACGCCCACATGGACTCCGTGCCGATCGTCGCGATCACCGGTCAGGTGTCGAGCGCCTCGATCGGGACCGACGCCTTCCAGGAGGCGGACATCCGCGGCATCACGATGCCGATCACGAAGCACAACTACCTCGTGACTGACCCGGCCAAGATCGCCCAGGCGATCGCGGAGGCGTTCCACGTCGCGAGCACCGGACGACCTGGACCGGTCCTCGTCGACATCAGCAAGGACGCGCTCCAGGCGACGACGACCTTCAGCTGGCCGCCCCCCATCGACCTCCCCGGCTACCGCCCGGTGACGCGACCGCACAGCAAGCAGATCAGGGAGGCCTCGCGCCTCATCGCCGCCGCCAAGCGGCCCGTGCTCTACGTCGGCGGCGGCGTCGTCCGGGCCAAGGCCAGCGAGAAGCTGCGCGAGCTCGTCGAGCTGACCCAGATCCCGGTGACGACGACCCTCATGGCTCGGGGGACCGTGCCCGACAGCAACCCGCTCAACCTCGGCATGCCCGGCATGCACGGCACCGTCGCCGCAGTCACGAGCCTGCAGAAGTCCGACCTCATCATCACCCTCGGTGCCCGCTTCGACGACCGCGTCACGGGCCAGCTGTCGACGTTCGCCCCGGACGCCAAGGTGATCCACGCCGACATCGATCCCGCTGAGATCTCGAAGAACCGGGTCGCGGACGTCCCGATCGTCGGCGACGTCGGCGAGGTCATCGGTGACCTCATCGAGCAGATCCGCGCCGACCAGGCCAATGCCGGGCCGGACGCGGCGGGGTGGGACTTCGCCGAGTGGCGCGAGCAGGTGCTCGCCTGGAAGCAGACCTACCCCCTCGGCTGGACCGACACTGCCGACGGCACCCTGTCGCCCCAGTACGTGATCCAGCGGATCGGTGAGCTGACCGGGCCGGAGGGAACCTATGTCGCCGGAGTGGGGCAGCACCAGATGTGGGCCGCGCAGTTCGTGCAGTACGAACGTCCCAACGCCTGGCTCAACTCCGGTGGCCTCGGCACCATGGGCTACGCGGTCCCCGCGGCCATGGGCGCCAAGGCAGCTGAGCCGGACCGCACCGTCTGGGCGATCGACGGCGACGGCTGCTTCCAGATGACCAACCAGGAGCTGGCCACCTGCGTCGTCAACAACATCCCGATCAAGGTCGCGATCATCAACAACAGCAGCCTCGGCATGGTGCGGCAGTGGCAGACGCTCTTCTACAACGAGCGCTACTCCAACACCGACCTGCAGCCGATGCAGCAGCGCGTCCCCGACTTCGTCAAGCTCGCTGACGCCTACGGCTGTCTGGGACTCCGGGCCGAGACGCCCGAAGAGGTCGACGCCGTCATCAAGCAGGCGCTCGAGACGAACGACCGACCCGTCGTCATCGACTTCGTGGTCCACCGCGACGCGATGGTGTGGCCGATGGTCCCCGCCGGCGTGAGCAACGACAAGATCCTGGCCGCCCGTGACGAGGCGCCCGTCTGGGAGCGTGAGGAATGAGCAAGCACACCCTGTCCGTCCTGGTCGAGAACAAGCCGGGCGTCCTCACCCGAGTCGCGGCCCTCTTCTCCCGTCGGGGCTTCAACATCGACTCGCTCGCGGTCGGTCCGACAGAGATCCAGGAGATCTCCCGTATGACGGTCGTCGTCGACGTCGAGGGCAGTGCCCTCGAGCAGGTGACGAAGCAGCTCAACAAGCTCATCGAGGTGCTCAAGGTCGTCGAGCTCGACCCGACCAACTCGGTCCAGCGCGAGATCCTGCTCGTCAAGGTCCGGGCGGACGCGACAACCCGCAGCCAGGTCATCGACACGATCCACCTGTTCAAGGCCAGGGTCGTCGACGTGACGACCGACGCGGTCGTCATCGAGTCGACCGGCACCTCGGACAAGCTCCGAGCGCTGCTCGACGTGCTCGAGCCCTTCGGCGTCAAGGAGCTCGTCCAGTCCGGCATGGTCGCCGTCGGCCGCGGGGGGCGCTCGATCACCGACCGAAGCCTGCGCAGCGCCTGAGTACCCGGCCGCACGCCGAGTGAGCTTGGCGCGCAACCGAGCTCAGCGGCATACGTCCCAATGTCTTTCAACAACAGCACAACCGAACCAAAGGAGAGGCCACGATGGCCGAGATGTTCTACGACGACGACGCCGACCTGTCCATCATCCAGGGCAGGAAGGTCGCGGTCATCGGCTATGGCAGCCAGGGCCACGCCCACGCGCTCAACCTGCGCGACTCGGGCGTCGACGTCCGGGTCGGGCTCGCCCAGGGCAGCAAGAGCATTGCCAAGGCCGAAGCCGAGGGCCTCACGGTCAGGAGCGTCGCCGACGCGGTCAAGGAGGCCGACCTCGTCGTCATCCTGACGCCCGACCAGGTGCAGCGCACGGTGTACGCCAACGACATCAAGCCGAACCTCAAGGACGGCGCCGCGCTGCTCTTCGGCCACGGCTTCAACATCCGTTTTGGCTACATCAAGCCCGAGGCGGACGCCGACGTCCTCATGGTCGCCCCGAAGGGCCCCGGCCACATCGTCCGTCGCGAGTTCGCTGACGGCCGTGGCGTGCCCGTGCTCCTTGCGGTCGAGCAGGATGCGACCGGAACCGCCTGGGACCTCGCGAAGTCGTACGCGAAGGCGATCGGTGGTCTGCGGGCCGGCGGCATCAAGACGACCTTCACCGAGGAGACCGAGACGGACCTGTTCGGCGAGCAGGCGGTCCTCTGCGGCGGCGCGAGCCAGCTCGTCATGTACGGCTTCGAGACGCTCGTCGAGGCCGGCTACCAGCCCGAGGTCGCCTACTTCGAGTGCCTGCACGAGCTCAAGCTCATCGTCGACCTCATGATCGAGGGCGGCATCGCCAAGCAGCGCTGGTCGGTCTCGGACACGGCCGAGTACGGCGACTACGTCTCGGGCCCGCGCGTCATCGACCCGCACGTCAAGGAGAACATGAAGGCGGTGCTGGCGGATGTGCAGAACGGCTCGTTCGCCAAGCGGTTCATCGACGACCAGGACGCCGGCGCCCCCGAGTTCAAGGCCCTGCGCGAGAAGGGTGCCCAGCACCCGATCGAGGCCACCGGCCGCGAGCTGCGCAAGCTCATGGCGTGGGTCAAGCAGACGGACGAGGACTACACCGAGGGTTCCGCCGCGCGCTGAGCTGTTG
>NZ_DATCWX010000242.1:0-10706 GCF_036566125.1 Intrasporangium sp. | reverse complement strand
AGGTGGCGAGGTAGCGGGCGAGGCTCGGCAACCTGCCCAGAACCTGCCCCAAGAGAAATCCGGGGCAGGTCAGCAGGCAAAAAAATCGCTAAGCGATTGATCTTGTTGGTCGGGGCAACAGGATTTGAACCTGCGACCTTCCGCTCCCAAAGCGGACGCGCTACCAAGCTGCGCCATGCCCCGTCGCGCCCGGGCGGACACGATGAGACCCGCGGGTGCAGGTCGATTCGTGATGACAGGACGCGAACCAGTAGGCTAGCGCCTCGGATCGCCGGACCAACCAGCGGCCCTGCGGGCGTAGCTCAATGGTAGAGCCTCAGTCTTCCAAACTGATTACGCGAGTTCGATTCTCGTCGCCCGCTCCAAATTCGCTTGGGCGCACTCCCTTCTCCTGCCTACCGTGGTGGCGTGAACCGACCTCCCCTCCATACCGCCCTGCAGGACAGGGACGCGGTGCTCCGCGCGTTCCTCGCACCCGACGGTTCGCTCACCGACATCCCGACGCGGCTGCGGAAGCGGCTCGTCGTCCTCGACCACCTCGCGCAGGAGTTCGAGCCGGGGGAGAAGTACGACGAGACGGCCGTCAACGCCCGGCTGCGCGCGTTCCACCCGGACGTTGCGGCGCTGCGCCGCTACCTCGTGGACGAGGGCTTCCTCGACCGGGCCGACGGACTGTACTGGCGCTCTGGGGGCTCGGTCGACTGACCCAGCACAGCGGCATACGGCCAATGCTGTTGTATGCCGCTGAGCTCACTCCGCACGGAAGCCGAGGGTCTCGCTGAGGAAGCTCTCGGCGCCCTCCGCTTCCAGTCCCTTCTCGACCGCGGCGGCGGTCCGTGGCGACGGCCAGGCGTGCCACCAGAAGAGCGCCGCAGAAACCGGGAGGGCCACGAGCAGCGGCAACCAGGAGTGCGGGGTCACGAGGAAGGACACGGCGAAGGCGACGAGCACCGGCATCTCGGCGACGGCCGAGCGCAGGACCGTGGTCGACCCGAAGTAGTGCAGGCTCGTCCGGGCGGCGTTCTCGCGCGGGAGGCCCATGGGAAGGGACGGGACCGAGTAGCCGAAGACCACGATGACTCCGGTCGCCGCGACGACCGATGCGAGGACGATGCCGACGGCCATCCATGAGGGCGGGACCGGCTCCGGGTTGACGGGCAGGTCGACGAGGATCCGCGTCGCCGAGAGCATCAGGGCCCCCATCCCGATCGCAGCGCTGAGCAGCTGGAGCGGCCGAAGTGCGCCGAGCCCGGCGGCAACGGCATTGTCGTCGGGAGTGGGTGACGGACGAGGCGAGGACATGGGCAGAGCATAGGAGGAGCGCATTTAGTGCGGGGACGCGTCGACCTATAGCATGGTGCGTCGGTGCGCCCAGCAGGCGTGAGCCGTTGCCTCATCCCTATTCCACATTCCACGTTCCACAGCCCCCTTGGAGTACCCGCAGTGAAGAGTGCGCTCGAGACCCTCAGCCCGACCCGGGTCAAGTTGACCGTCGAGGTCCCGTTCGAGGAGCTCAAGCCGAGCCTCGATGCGGCCATCAAGCACATTGGCGAGCACATCCAGGTGCCGGGCTTCCGCCGAGGCAAGGTCCCGGCCCGGATCATCGAGCAGCGCGTCGGTCGCGCCGCCGTGCTCGAGGAGGCCGTCAACAACGCGCTGCCGGAGCTCTACGGCAAGGCCCTCGAGGAGAACTCCGTCCGTCCGCTCGGCCAGCCCGAGATCACCGACCTCAAGGTTCCGGCGACCGATGGCGAGGACTTCAGCTTCATCGCGGAGGTTGACCGGCGCCCCGACATCGAGCTGCCCGACTTCTCGGACCTCGAGCTGACCGTCGACGAGGCGACCGTCTCCGACGACGACGTGGAGGAGCGCCTCGACGCGCTGCGCGCCCGCTTCGGCACCCTCAAGGGCGTCGAGCGGCCCGTCCAGGACGGCGACTTCGTGTCCATCGACCTGTCGGCGGACGTGGACGGCGAGGAGGTCGACGCGGTCAAGGGTGTGTCCTACGAGGTGGGCAGCAACAACATGCTCGAGGGAATGGACGAGGCCCTCATCGGCATGCAGGCCGACGAGACGAAGACGTTCACCGCACCGCTCGCCGGAGGCGACCGCCAGGGCCAGGACGCCAACTGCACGGTCACCGTGCTGTCGGTCAAGGAGCGAGAGCTTCCGGAGCTCGACGACGAGTTCGCCCAGCTCGCCTCGGAGTTCGACACGCTCGAGGAGCTGAAGGCGGACCTCACCGAGAAGGCCGGGACGGATGCCAAGTTCGCGCAGGGTGTGGCCGCCCGCGACAAGCTGCTCGAGGCCATCCTCGAGCGCGTTGAGGTGCCGGTGCCCGAGGGCGTCATCGAGGCCGAGGTGCACTCTCACCTCGAGGGCGAGGGACGGCTCGAGGACGACGAGCACCGCGCCGAGGTCGACGAGAACACCCGCAAGGGCCTCAAGACCCAGCTCCTGCTCGACGCGATCGCCGAGAAGGAGGAGGTGCAGGTCCAGCAGGCCGAGCTCATCGAGTTCCTCGTCATGAACGCCCAGCAGTACGGCATGGACCCGAACGCCTTCGCCCAGTCGCTCGACCAGGAGGGCCAGATCCCGACCATGGTCGCGGAGGTCGCCCGCCGCAAGGCGCTCGCGTCGGTGCTCGAGAAGGTGTCCGTCAAGGACACTGCCGGCAACGTCATCGACCTCAACGAGGCGATGCCGGGCACTGAGGTAGACCTCGAGGACGACGAGGAGCAGGCATCTCCCGAGTCGCCCGACTCCGCGGACTCGGCGGACTCTGCCGACTCCCCGGACTCTGCCGACTCCCCGGACTCGGCTGACTCACCGGACTCGGCTGACTCGGAGGATGAGAAGGCCCAGGCCTGAGCACCCGCTGATTCCACGTGGCCCCCGACCGGACATCCGGTCGGGGGCCACGTGCGTCCGGGCATCGCCCCGTCACAGCCCAGCCTCCGGAACGCCGGGGTTTACCGCATTGCGGACGATCGTTTGACAGGTTGTAAAGCAAGGGGACAACATGTCAGCAGGACGACCCGCCTGACGGCGACGACGACGTGACGCTGACGAAAGGCTGCCATGACGGAGACAACGACTGCCGGTGGTGGAACCATCAACACCGTCCTCGGTCCGATCCCCGCTCGTGACCTGGGCGTGGTCGCGGTGCACGAGGCGCTGTTGTCGGTGGTCCCCGGAGCCGAGCACGCGTTCGACGTCACGATGGATCGCGCGGAGATCTTCGAGACGCTGGCGCGGAAGCTGACGGGCTTCCGGGACCAGGGTGGGACCACGATCGTCGACAGCACCGGCATGTTCCACGGCCGGGACGTGGCGCTGTACGAGGCGCTCTCGCGCTCGACGGGCGTGCACATCGTCGCGTCGACGGGCATGGGACCGGAGGAGATGCTCGGCGGCTACTTCCTGACGCCACAGACCAACCCGCCGACGCCGTGGCCGGCGGAGAAGTTCGCCGACCTCTTCACCCAGGAGGTCGTCCAGGGCATGGTGGTTCCCCGCGTCGAACGGCGCGGCCCCGCGGGCCTCGTGGCCACTGCTGCGAGTCCCGAGGGCATGACCGCCACCGACGAGAGCCTCTTCCGCGGGGCTGCCCGAACGGCCCTGAGGACCGGCGTCCCGATCTCCATCCGCTACGGGAAGGATGCCGTGCACGACCTCGAGATCGTCCTGGACGAGAACCTGTCGGCGGACCGCGTCGTCGTCGGCGGGCTCGACCGCAGGGATGCTGTCGCTGCCGGCGCGCCGCTTGAGGTTGCCCGCCGCGGCGCCTTCGTGGCCCTCGACCACGTGGGTCTGGAGGACGCGGCCCACGTCACCGACCGGGAGCGCGCTGGGCTGGTGCTCGAGCTGGTCGCGGCTGGCCATGCAGACCGGATCATCCTGTCCAGCAACGCGATCGGCGTGGCCAAGGGCCATCCCGACAGCGATCCGACCCCTGATCTGCCGTTCGGCCAGGTCCTGTCGACGTTCGTCCCCTTCCTCAGGTCACACGGGGTCAGCGACAAGGATCTCCAGCGCATCCTGGTGGAGAACCCACGCGCCCTGCTGACGATTTCTCAAAGGTGAGTGTTGTGTCGAGAGTGAACACCGTGCTGGGATCGGTCCCGGCTCAAGAGCTGGGGATCGTGGCGGTCCACGAGCACATCGGGTACGGCATGCCCGGGTGCGAGCTGGACTCGAAATGGTGGAAGACCCCGGAGGAGCGGTACGAGGAGACGGTGCCGAAGCTGCGCCAGTTCCACGAGTACGGCGGCGGGACCTTCGTCGACGCGACGGGCATCTGCAACGGCCGCGACGTCGACTACTACAAGTCGTTGTCCGCCAAGACCGGCGTCCACATCGTCGCGTGCACCGGCTTCGTCGGGGGCGACACCGCCCTGCCGTTCTTTGCCCGGGCGAGCGTCGACTACCTCGCCCAGCAGTTCATCCACGAGATCACTGTGGGCATCGGGGATACCGGCAGCCGCGCCGGCGTCATCAAGGTCGGCGTGAGCCGCGGTGGCCGCATGACGGACCTGGACAAGCGCATCTACCGGGCTGCCGCTCGCGCCGCCCTGAGCACGGGCGTGCCGATCCTGACCCACTTGGCCATCGACGCCGAGACGGCGATCGCCATCTTCGGGGAGGAGGGACTCCCGCTGGACCGAGTGCTGTTCGGGCACGCCGACGACGGCGTGAACGCCGAGAAGACGCGCGACACCTGGATCGCCGAGCAGGGGGGTCGAGTCGGCTTCGACACCTTCGGCTACGAAACCGAGCTCGAGGACCCACCGTTCTGGGCCCGCCCGCGCAAGGAGCGGCTCGACCACTTCCTCCGCTTCATCGACCAGCACCTCGACAAGGCGCTCGCCTCGGCCGATGCCAACTGCAGCCCCTTGGGCTGGCCGGGTGTCAAGGGCCACACCGTCAACTACATCTTCGAGGACCTGATCCCCGACCTGCGCACGGCCGGTGTCGACGAGTCGACGATCACGAGGCTGTTCGTCGAGAACCCAGCCGACTTCCTGACCATCAAGAACTGACACGAGGACAGATCCAATGAAGCATTCAGACCTCAAGAACCTCACCATCGCCATCGTCGGCGCCGGATACGCCGGCGCAGCCACGGCCAAGGCCCTGAGCCTGCTCGGCGCAGAGGTCAACGTGTACGAGCAGGCGACCCAGATCCGGGAGGTGGGCGCCGGCATCGGTCTGCGTCCCTCGACGATGGGCCGATTCCGCGAGTGGGGGATCTTCGACGCCATCGCCAAGGTCAGCTCGCCGAGCGACTACTTCGAGATCCTCACCGCCACGGGTGACCCGATCATGAAGGAGGCGTGGCCGGAGATCGACACGTACGGTGCGAAGACCCACCTGATCCACCGCGGCGACTTCATCGACGCCCTGGTCGGTGTGCTCCCCGAGGGCATGGTGCACTGCGGTCACAAGCTCGCGACCATCGAGGACAAGGGGGACCGCTCCGTCCTCACCTTCGCCAACGGCACCACGGTCGAGGCCGACCTGGTCGTCGGGGCGGACGGGATCAAGTCCGTGGTGCGCCAGCAGCTCTTCAGCGACAAGGAACCGGTGTTCTCCGGTGAGCGCGCCTACCGCGTGGTGATCGACGTGGCGGATGCCCAGGGGATGGCCGTCGACGACAACCTGCGGATGTACATCGGTCACGGCACGAAGGTCTACTTCCTGCCGCTGCGCCACCGCAAGCAGGTGTCGTTCGACGTCACCAGCCTGTGTCCGGACAGCACCTGGACGCCGAAGGTCACCAAGGACGAGCTCCTCGCTGAGGTGGAGGGCTTCGACGAGCGGATCGTCAACATCACCCGTGACCTCGACATGAACGCCGTGAACGTTCGCGCGGTCTACGACATCGACCCGGTCGACACGTGGCACTCGGACTCCGTCGCCCTCGTCGGCGACGCGGCTCACTCGATGCTGCACCACCAGGGTCAGGGCGCGAACTCGGCGATCCTGGACGCGGGGGCGCTCGCTGACGCATTGGCCGAGGCCGACTCCGTCAAGAACGCGCTGGCGCAGTATCAGCAGGTTCGCAAGCCGGTGACGGACGAGCTGCAACGCATCTCGCGTCAGGGGTGGCGCGAGGATGAGGTCAATGATGTCTTCCCGGGACAGAAGCCTGGGTCCCAGCAGCCGCAGGCCTGACGCCATGCCGTTGCACCCGGAGATCGCGAAGGTCCTGGCCTCCTTGCCGGCGCCCGCCGGCGGTCCGCTCGACCCGGCCGTCATGCGTGCGGCCGAGGAGGCGCAGGTCGCTCCCGCCGAGGAGCGCCTGCGCCTGCATGCAGTCGAGAACCTGACCGCATCCACCGCAGTGGGGGACGTGCCCGTCCGCATTTACACGCCAAGGGACTCAGCGGCATACGGCTTGCTGCTGTATTTCCACGGCGGCGCGTTCTTCCTCGGGAGCCTGGACACGCACGACCACGTCGCACGGTCCCTGGCGAAGGCGACCGGGCTCAAGGTCATCTCCGTCGGCTACCGCCTGGCGCCCGAAGCCGCCTATCCGGCCGGTCTACAGGACTGCTACGAGGTGGTCCGCTGGGCGGCGGAGAACGGCGAGAGCCTGAAGTGGGACGGTGGGACCCTGGCCATCGCCGGCGACAGCTCGGGAGGCACGTTCGTCGCTGCCGTTGCCGCCAGGGCCCACGACGAGGGGTTTGACCGCATCTCGCACCAGGTGCTGTTCTACCCCTCGCTGGACCTCGACTTCGACGTCGACCGCTATCCCTCCCTGCGGGAGAACGCCGAAGGGTACGGCCTCGAGACGGCCGGTTTGAAGCCGTTCAACGCCTTCTACCTCGACAGCGGTGCGGACCCAGCAGATCCGCTCGTGTCGCCGATCAAGCGCGAGGACCTCTCCGGCTTGCCCCGCGCCCTCATCATCACGGCAGAGTACGACCCGCTCCGTGACGAGGGCGAGCGCTACGGCGAGAGATTGCGCGAGGCCGGGGTGGAGGCAACGGTCAGCCGCTACGCCGGTGCCAACCACGGGTTCGTGGCGAACTTCTCCTGGATCCCGGAGTTCCACCTCGCCTTCGACGAGACCGCCGACTTCCTGAGCAGAGAGCCATGACGCACGAGGTCACCGTCCACCCCCTGGTCTCGCCGTGGGGTCGCTTCGGGCTGTACACGTTCTTCATCGACGCCCCGGAACCGGCCATCGTCGACACCGGGATCGCCTCATCCCCGGCTGAGGGCATGGCTCCGGCGCTCGAGGCCCTCGGGCGCCGGATCGAGGACGTGCGCTGGATCCTGCTGACCCACGGCCACATCGACCACATCGGGGGCGCGCATGCCCTGTGGGAGCTGACCGGCCGCAAGGCTCGGGTCGTCATCCACGAGGCCGATGCGACGCTGCTGCGGTCCCGCCGTGCCCACGTCGAGGAGTACCTCGCCGGCCGGGGCAGATTCGTGGATGACCCCGAGGGCGAGGCGAACGTGACGGCCGCCGGGAACGCCGTCATCTCCGGCGAGATGGAACCCACTCTGCTCGTCAAGGGCGGCGAGACCCTGTCCCTCGGTGGTGACGTGACGGTCTCCGTCCACTCCATTCCCGGCCACACGCCCGGCTCTGTCGCCTATGTCATCGACGGGCAGCGGTCTGTTTTCGTCGGTGATGCGGTCCAGGTACACGGAGCGGCCAACGGGTTCCCCGGCTACGCCGACCCGGTGCCCTACCGCACGAGCCTGGAGTACCTGCGCGACCAGATCCGTCCGCAGCGCCTCTATCTGGGGCATCCGTACCGCACTGCCGACGGCGTGCCCTACGGCGTCGAGCTCGACGGCGAGGAGGCGCAGCGGGCGCTCCAGGAGAGCCTGGACATCGAGGGCCGCGTCAGCGGCGCTGCCCACCGATACCTGGAGAAGGGCGTGCAGGTGACCGACTCTCCCTACAGCCCGTTCGCCCGGGTCGCCGCGGAGCTCGGTTACGCGGGCGATCCCACGCTGGAGCCCGCGCCGTTCTTCACGACGATGCACGGCTATCTCACGCAGTTCACCCAGAACCTCCTGAGCCAGGAAAAGGAGCCACCGCTCAATGGCTGATCTCCAGACATGGGACGCCGGCGGACACACCATCCGCATCCGTAAGGACCTCCGGGTCCCCATGCGGGACGGCGTCGAGCTCGCCGCCGACACCTACGAAGGTGTCGAGGACCGGCCGCGCCCGGCCCTCGTGGCGCTGAGCCCGTACGGCAAGGAGCTGCAGGCCCTGGCCCTCACCACACCACCACAGCGCCGTCCCAGCCCGATGTGGGACGGCTGCATCGAGGCCGGTGACATCGCCCGGGTCGTCGCCGAGGACTACGTGCACGTCATCGGCGACCTGCGCGGCTCCGGTGACTCCGGCGGCGAGCACATCGGCAACTACAACGCCGGAGGTGTCCCGCTGGGCCAGGACGCCTACGACTTCATCGAGTGGGTCGCAGCGCAGCCGTGGTGCGACGGGAACGTCGGCATGATCGGGATCTCCTACTTCGGCTCGATGCAGGTGCTGGCAGCCGCGGAGCGTCCCCCGAGCCTCAAGGCGATCTTCGTCTCCGGAGGTCACTACGACTTCTACGAGACCACTTACCACGGCGGCATCATGTGGTTCATGCCGCGCGCAGCCCGCGAGGGTCGGGGCGGTGACTCTGGCTGGGCGTTCACGGACCGCGTGAAGTCGCGCATGCTCGAGACCTACTCTCCGGAGGAGATCAAGGAGCGGGTCGCGGCGCGCCTGCAGGATCCGGACATCGCCGCCTGGCCGAACCTGGTGCACGTGCTGCACTACCCGAAGAACCACGAGGCGTGGTTCGACATCGTCCTGAACGAGCTCGACGGGGAGTGGTACGAGGAGCGCAACCCAGTTGCCCTCGCCCCCAACATCGAGATCCCGGTGTGGCTGCAGCTCGACCACGGCCGCGGGTGGACCCTCGACGGCACGATCGAGCTCTACAACGCGCTCAAGGGGCCCAAGAAGCTGGACATCGGCCCCTACCCGCCCATGCAGTCGCGCCCCTTCATCGAGGAGCACGACAAGATGTTCCGCTGGTACGAGTACTGGCTCAAGGGCATCGACAACGGCGTGATGGACGAGCCGCCCGTCACGGTCTTCGTGGAGGGCGCGCGCGAGAGCGTGACCGCTCAGCAGTGGCCACCGAAGCCGATCGAGTACCGGCCGCTCTACCTGCGCCCGCGCCACCAGCTGTCCCCCGAGCCGGAGCTGATGGGCACCGAGTTCGCCGCACCGGACGGGTTCTACCAGGCGCCGCTCACGGTGACCGACCAGGTGCAGCTGCTCAGCTGGGGAGCCGCGCCGTTCGACGAGGACACCGAGATGATCGGCACCGGTGCGGCCCACCTCTTCGCCGAGATCGACCAGGAGGACACCAATTTCATCCTGCGCCTGTGGGACGCCGCCCCGACCGGCAAGCGCCAGCTGATCACCACCGGCTACCTCAAGGCCTCGCACCGCGAGCTGGATGAGCGCACCACCGAGGGCAGCCCGTACCACCCGCACACCCGCACCGAGCCGGTCGAGCCGGGCAAGATCGAAGAGTACGTGCTCCGGCTGTACCCGTTCGCGAACGTGTTCAAGAAGGGCCACCGCCTGGTCGTTGAGCTCTCCAACTGCGAGCCGCTGGCCGACGAGCACAACGCGCTGCTGCCGCCGGACGCCTTCCACCTGCCGGTGGGTCGACCCGTCACCCACAAGATCTACCGAGACGCCGCGCACCGGTCCCGGCTCGTCCTGCCGTTCACCACGCGCGCAGGCAAGGGGGACTAACCAAGCCGGTTCTCTCGGTTGTCAGTGGATGAGCAGGTGGCACCAGGAAGCGGTCAGCTCGTCAAGACAGATGCGCCGGTCGGTGAGCCACCCCACGGCAAAGTAGCGCCGCGCCAGGTACTCGAACTGGCCGAAGGCCAGGACGCACCGGATCCGCCGGTTGGCGGGCTCGAACCGTCCGGCCTGGGTCAGGCCATCGGTCATCTGCCTGACGACGTCCTCGTACCACTGCTCGGTCTGCCGTGCGACGTCCGGCTCGTGGGAGGCCTGGTAGCTCACCGTGAGGTAGGGCTTGATGGTGTCCCACTGGTCGAGCTTCGAGTCCAACCAGGTCCGGATCAGCCTTGGATCGCCCGAGCGGACGACCTCGGTCAGGGAGGGGTCGTCCACCGAGGTCAGGATCTCGTCGGCCCGCTTCAGCAGCTCGCTGACGAGCTCCGCCTTCGACGAGAAGTGCAGGTAGAACGTCGTCCGCGTCGTGCCGGCAGCCGTGGCGATGTCGTCTATGGTCGTCGCGGGGTACCCCTTGCGTTCGAGCACCGTCAGCCCGCTGTCGAGCAGAAGGTCATGAGTCATCCGCTTCTGGACCTCTCGCAGCGTCGCCATGGCGCCAATCTACTGTGTGTACAGAAACTGGTCTATCTGTTCATCGAATAGACGCCGCGCCCAGTCTGGGTCGGTCGGGCGACGGAGCGTGCAGCGTAAGGTGTCCTTCACTTCCAACGCGCGACGATGCGCATATTCGATCGTCGCTCGCCATCACGACCTGCTGAACACGCCATCCACCCCACACTGCCATGATTGCGGCCTCGTCCCCTCCGCCGGCTGGACGGCGGTGACAACGCTGCGCCGCCGACGAAAGGACCACATGTGCTGGACAGGGACCACAGGCGTGGTGGTCTCG
>NZ_DATCWX010000240.1:0-27640 GCF_036566125.1 Intrasporangium sp. | reverse complement strand
GGGTGGCGCGGCAGCAGGTGTTCGGCCGTCATCGCCCAGGAGAGCCTGAAGGGCCAGGAAGCCAACGGCCGCGATGGCCGCCAGCGCGACGAGCACCGCGATCCCTCGGCGGGACCGACGGTCAGTGCGTTCACTGTTGGCAGGCGGTGGGGTTGACGGCGTCGGGCGAGACAATGGCGAGCCGGTGAGCGCGGTGGCGCCGGCCGCGTCGGCCGCGGCGGGCGGTCGATCCGCGGCAGGCGTTCCCATCGCGACTGTTGGTGGTGCCGCCGGGCCAGTGGGGCCGGCTGGCAATGGCATCGTCGTGACAGGGGAGATCGGGGCGGTTGGCTGCTCCTCCAACGGAGCCGACAGGTCGAGTCGCTGGAGCGACTCGACCGCCTCGGCCATCGCGGGGCGTGCCGCGGGATCGCGTTCGAGCATGGCGAGGAGCACGGGCGTGAGGGCTCCGGCCCTGGCAGGCGGGGTCAACGGCTCGGAGGCGACCCGATGCAGCAACGCCATCGGATTCTCGTCGATCCCGAACGGCGGCGAGCCCTCCACGGCGGCGAAGAGAGTCGCGCCCAGGGAATAGACGTCCGACGCGGTCGAGGATGGCTCACCTCGGGCCACTTCCGGCGCCAGATATGCCGGCGTGCCCGTCAGCATGCCGGTCGAGGTCAACCGGGCATCGCCGAGCACGTGCGAGATGCCGAAGTCGCTGATCTTGGCCGATCCGTCCTCGGTGATGAGGATGTTGGCCGGTTTGACGTCACGGTGCACCACTCCGACGGCGTGCGCGGCGGTCAACGCCGAACCGACCTCGGCACCGATGAGCGCGGCCTCATCGACCGGCAAGGTCCCGCTCTCGGCGAGCACTTCCTGCAACGTTCTGGAGGGGAGGTACTGCATGACCAAGCAGGGTTGTCCCTCGTGCTCGACGACGTCGAAGACAGGGACCGCATGAGGGTGGTGGAGACGAGCGGTGATGCGGGCCTCCCGCATCGCCCGCTCCTTGGCCACCCTGGCCTCCGACTCGCTCGCGCCCGGAGGAAGGTGCAACAACTTCACGGCGACGGTTCGTTCAAGGCGCTCATCCTGCGCTCGCCACACCGAGCCCATCCCGCCGAGACCGATGCGCTCGAGCAGGACGTAGCGCCCTGCGATGATCACATCGTCGGGGCTCATTCCCTGGATCCCTCTCGTCGCATGGGGTCGCTCGGACCGGTCGGACCCAAGGACCGTACCCATCCGCGTGTGCTCGCCTCAGACCGTCATGGATCGCGCATGAAGCGACTCGGCCCTCGACGGCAGCCGAGAGCGTTCGTGTAACGCACCCCGCGCGGGGACAGATGGCCCTGACGAGAGAGGCGCGAGTCATACCCCGAGCGACTGGCGCCTCTTGCACTGCCCCCTGACGTCCAACGGCCCGCTCGTGCGCGCGGCTCAGGCCGGGCGATCCTCCCGGGTGGTGGAAGTGCCCCCGCGACGAGGGGACCGAGTCCCCCGGCGCCGCGGTGCCCTCCGACCCGCTGAGTCACCGGTGGGCACCGAACCCGGCGGCGGTTCATCGCCCCGGTCCGTGGTCGCCATGAACGCGCGTAGCACGTCGGCGAAGCGGTCCGGCTGGTCGAGGTGGGGGAAGTGGCCCGCGCCGTCGAAGATCTCGACCCGGCACGCCGGTGCGAGCTCGCCCAAGCGCTTCGCGTGATCGACCGGGATGACCATGTCGTTGGTGCCCCAGACCACGAGGACCGGCAGTTCGGCGAGCTCGAGCAGGTACTCGTGGGCCGCGATGGTCTGCCCGTGGGAGTTCATGACGGCACGCGTCGTCGCCAGGAACGCCCGCCGGGCGTCGGCATCGCTCAGCTCGGTGAAGCCTTCCCAGGCCGCGCGGATGTCATGACTCGCCCGCCAGCCGAAGAGGGACAGCCCCCGGCCGACCAGCTCGGCACCGCCGCGCACCCATGGCGAGGCGATGACGGGCAGCACCCAGTCGGCAACGGGGAGCGTGGCAGCCCGCAGCGCAGGGCTCACCTCACGCCCCAGCCCGCCGGTCCCGACGAGGACCAGACGCTCGACCCGGTCCGGGAAGAGGTAGCAGAAGGCGAGCGAGATGCCACCCCCGAGGGAATGCCCGACGATGGTCACCCGGTCGATGTCCAAGCGGTTGATGAGGTCCCGCAGGGTCGCGGCCTGGGCGGAGGGGGAGTAGTCCCCCTCGTGCTTCTCGGAGGCGCCGTGTCCGAAGAGATCCGGCACGATGACGCGGTTGGTGTTGTCGAGGCGGTCGACAAGATGGCGCCAGTTGCGGTGCGAGCCAAGCAGACCGTGGACGAACAGGATCGCCTCGCCGGACCCGCTGTCGACGTACGACAGCTTGTGGCCGTGCAGGGTCACCTCCCGCGGACGGATCGAGCTCACCACGCCTCCTTGGTCACCGAGTGTCTACTTCACAGTAACCCCCGGACCGTCGGCGTCCAGTCCGAAGGGGTCCTCCTTGAACGGGTCGTGACAGGACCGAGACCTGTCTCCAGATGTCAGGGAAGGGTCAGATGGCGCAGCCGTCCGGCCCGCAGGCGGCAGGGTCGTCGCCGTCGGGTTGCACCATGACGAGCGGGTTGGTCTCACGCCACGCCTGGTCAAGGGCTTGGGAGAAGAGTTCGGCCGGCTGGGCGCCGGAGATGCCCCACTTGTTCTCGATCACGAAGAACGGCACGCCTTGGATGCCGAGGCTGCGGGCCTTCCGGATGTCGTCGTCGACCGCCTCGCGGTAGCGGCGGCTGTCGAGCGCGGCGTTCACCTCGCTGGCGTCGAGACCGGCCGAGGCGCCGATGGCGACCAGCACCTGTCGGTCACCGATGTCCTGGCCCTTCTCGAAGTGGGCGGACAGCAGTGCCTCCTTGACCGTGCCGGCGACCCCTCGCTCCTTCGCGAGGTGGAGCAGCTCGTGCGCCGCGAAGCTGTTGGCCACCACGAGCGTGTTGAAGTCGTACTGTAGCCCCTCGGTCTCGGCCGTCGAGGTCACGTGGTCGAGCATGCCGCGGACCTGCGCCGGGTCCATCCGCTTGACCTTCGCCAGGTAGTCGAGCTCGCTCCCGTCATAGTGCTCCGGGATGGTCGGGTCGAGCTGGTAGCTGTGCCACGTGACCGTCACCTCGTCACGGTGCGGGAACTCGGCGAGTGCCCTCTCGAAGCGGCGCTTGCCGATGAAGCACCACGGGCAGGCGATATCGGACCAGATGTCGACATTCATAGAACGTTCAACTGTTCATGCCGTCGGTTGCTTCCCTGGGCTGGAAACACGCGGAAAAAAATTCCTTGTACGTGAGGTGTAACGCGATCCAGTCCTCGTGCGCTGTTGAGGGTGAAAGAGGTGCCACTCGGACCCCCGAGCGAGTGGCACCTCTTCCTGTGTCTGGGGACACGTCAGATGCCGTATGCCGCTGGGCTCGCTCCCAGCCCATCGCTCGCTCAGCGCGCCCGAGGGCGCACCGAGTGTGCATCATGGTTGGACAGCCGACCGACGAAGGGATGCGGCCATGCCCGACCTCGAGGTGCCCCACGTCTCGGCCCCGGCCGACCGAGCGCTGGAGGCAGCCGGAATCCGCACGCTCCAGGACCTCTCCCGTCATCCGGCGACGGCGATCGCCGGGCTGCACGGGGTCGGCCCGAAGGCGATGAAGGCCTGGGCCGAGGCCTTGGCGCGGCACGGCCTCGAGTTCGCCGAGACCGAGGCCGACGCGGAGGGACACCCCTCGTAGCGGCGCCCCGGACCGTCAGCCGATCTCACCGATGGAGGTCGGGCCCATGATGGGCGAGCCGCCCTCGTCGACCAACGCCGCCGTCTGCTCGACGGCTACGGCCTGCACCTCATGCGGGCGCAGCTCGCCCGACGCGATCTGCTCCGCCCAGTGGCAGGCCACACGGTGGTCCTCGGGGACGCTGTCGATGTTGACGACGCGCAACGCCGGTCGCTCTGTATCGCACCGCGTCGGCTGACGCCACGGACAGCGGGTGTGGAAGCGGCAGCCGGAGGGTGGGTTGGCCGGGGAGGGCAGGTCGCCCGTCAGCAGGATCCGCTCCCGCTGGTCCTCGACGACCGGATCGGGCACCGGCACGGCCGAGAGCAGCGCACGGGTGTACGGATGCAGCGGCCGCGCGTAGAGATCGTCGGCCGGTGCCTCCTCGGCGAGCGCCCCGAGGTACATCACCCCCACGCGGTCGCTGATGTGCCGCACGACGGCGAGGTCGTGGGCGATGACGAGGTACGTCAGACCGAACTCCCCTTGGAGGTCCTCGAGCAGGTTGATGACCTGGGCCTGCACGGACACGTCGAGCGCGGAGACGGGCTCGTCCGCGACGATGAGCTTCGGGTTGACCGAGAGCGCCCGGGCGATGCCGATCCGCTGGCGCTGACCACCCGAGAACTCGTGCGGGTACTTCTTCAGCGCCGCTGGGGGCAGTCCGACAGCGGCGAGCAGCTCACGCAGGCGCCGGCCAGCGGCGGCTCCGTCCTGGACGAGGCCGTGCGCCTTCATGGACTCGAGGAGCAGAGACTCGACCGACTGCCGCGGGTCGAGGCTGCTCATCGGGTCCTGGAAGACCATCTGGAGGTCCTGCCGCTTGCGTCGCAGCTCCTCGCCCTTGAGGCTCGCGATGTCCACCCCGTCGAATCGCACCGAACCCTCGGTCGGCGGCTCGAGGTTGAGGATGGCCCGACCCAGGGTCGACTTGCCGCAGCCGGACTCACCGACGAGGCCGTATGTCTCACCGCGCCGGATCTGCAGGTCCACCCCGTCGACCGCGTACACGTGGCCGATGACCTTGTCGAAGATGACGCCCTTCCTGATCGGAAAGTGCACCTTGACCCCTCGGACGTCGAGGAGCACGTCCGGGCGATCAGTCTCGGTCTCGGCCGCCCCGCTCGTGTCGTGATCCGGGTTCACGGTCGAGGTCATCGGCTCACCTCCACGGGATTGAAGCAGCGCAGGGCACGACCGTAGTCCTCCACCAGCGGTGGTGTCTGCTGCCGGCACGTCTCGATGGCGTTGGGACACCGCGGGGTGAAGGCACAGCTGCTCGTCCACGGCAGGTTGTCCGCCACCGAGCCGGGGATCGGGTTGAGCCGCTCGCCGCGACCGACCCCGAGCTTGGGAATGGACTCGAGCAGGCCATGCGTGTACGGATGGCGCGGGCGCTCGAAGAGTGGGTGCCGCTCGGCGCGCTCGACGATGCGCCCGGCGTAGAGGACGTTGACCTCGTCGCAGAGGCCGGCGACCACGCCGAGGTCGTGCGTGATCATGATGAGGGCGGTACCGGTCTCCTCGACGAGGTTCTTCAGGAGGGTGAGGATCTGCGCCTGGATCGTCACGTCGAGGGCGGTCGTCGGCTCGTCGGCGATGAGCAGGCGCGGCTCACAGGCCAGGGCCATGGCGATGAGGGCGCGCTGGCGCATCCCGCCGGACATCTGGTGCGGGTAGTCCTTCAGCCGGCGGATCGGGTCGGGGATGCCGACCTTGTCGAGCATCTCCCGGGCGACGCCCATGGCGGCCTTGCGCGACATGCCCTTGTGCCGCTCGAGCACCTCGGCCACCTGCAGGCCGACCGGGACGACCGGGTTGAGCGAGCTGAGCGGGTCCTGGAAGATCATCGCCAGGTCCTTGCCCCGCCGGTCGCGCATGTCCGCGTCGGACAGCCGCAGCAGGTCCGTGCCGGCGAAACGGACCTCGCCCTCGACCCGGTTGCCGCGCTTCGGCAGCAGGCCCATGATCGCGAGCGAAGTAACGGACTTGCCGCAGCCCGACTCCCCGACGAGACCGACGGTCTGCCCGGGGTGGACGTCGAAGTCGATGCCATCGACCGCGGTGAAGGGCTCCTCGCCGGACCGCGTGAAGTTGACCGTGAGGCCACGCACCTGGAGCAGCGGCTCATCGCCACGGTAGCTCTGGCGGTCGGCTGCACTCGTGGACGCGATGATCTGGGACACCCCGGTCACCTCCGGCTCTTCGGGTCGAGGGCCTCGCGCAGCGACTCTCCCATGAGGGTGAAGCCGAGGGCCACGACGATGATGCACAGCGCGGGATAGATGGCCAGATGCGGGTAGGCGCCAACGAGCTGCTGGGCGTTCCCAAGCATCTGCCCCCACTCCGGCTGCCGGTCGTCGGGGTTGCCCAGACCGAGGAAGGACAGGCCGGCTGCCTCGATGATCGCCGTGGCCAGGACGAGGGTCGACTGGACGATGACCGGGCCCAGCGAGTTCGGCAGCATGTGCCGGAAGACGACGGCGCGGGGTCTGACGCCAAGGGCGCGGGCAGCGAGGACGTGGTCGCTCGCCCGTTGGCCCAGCATCGACCCACGCAGAAGACGGGCAAAGATCGGGATCTGCACCACCGCGATGGCGATGATGACCGTTGTCTGGCTGGGGCTCGCCGCAATCGCCGCGATCGAGACGGCAAGGATCAGGCCGGGGATCGAGAGCATGACATCGACGATGCGCATGATGACCGTGTCGACGCGTCCGCCGATTGCGCCGGCGAGCGTGCCGAGAATGAGGCCGCCGAGCAGGCCGCCCAAGGTCGCGAGGACGCCGACGATGAGGGTCTGGCGAGCGCCGACGAGGAGGCGCGAGAAGAGGTCTCTCCCGACCGTGTCACCACCGAGCGGGAAGCCAGGCTGGGCCTGCGGGACCGGGTTGGTCTGGGGCCGGACCTGGTCGAGCAGCGGCTGCGCGGCCGGGTCGTGCGGCGCGATCCAGGGACCGATGACGGCCAGGACGACGAAGACGAAGGTGATGGCGGCGCCGGTGAGGAAGATCGGGTTGCGGCGCAGCCGCGCCCACGCGCTGGCGATGAGCGACTGGCCCTCTCCGCCGGCGACGCGGCCGGCATCGGCCACCGTGACGGTGTCAGTGACGGTGTCAGTGACGGTGCCGGTGCCGGCGGGGGACGGGGAGGCTGTGTGTCCCGCGGTCTCGGCAAGCTGGTCGATGCGGTCCTTCTTGCGGTTGCCGAAGAAGCGGCCCGGTTCCGAGGGCCGTTCCGGAGTCTGCCCAGGAGTCTCTTCAGGGAACTGGTTCACGGCAGATCACCTCGTCCTAATGCGGGGGTCGATGACGGCATAGGTCATGTCCACGATGAGGTTGACGACGACGAAGATGGCGGCCGCGGCCAGGATGAGCACCTGGAGGACCGGATAGTCACGCAGCTCGATACCGGATGCGAGGGCCTGCCCGATTCCGGGATAGCTGAAGACCCGTTCCGTGAGGACCGCTCCGGCCAGCAGGGCCCCCGTCTGCAGGCCGATCGTCGTGACGACGGGCAACAGCGCGTTCCGCAGGATGTGCCTCCCGCGGATCACCCTCGAGGTGAGTCCCTTGGCGTTGGCGGTTCGGACGTAGTCCTCCTCGACGACGTCGAGCACCGAGGCCCGGGTGATCCGGAAGATGACGGCGAAGGGGATCGAGGCCAGGGCGATGGCGGGGAGGATGAGGTGCCTGACGGCGTCCCAGGCCGCGTCCCACTCCTGCGTGAGGATGCCGTCCAGGACGAAGAACCCGGTGACCCTGGTCGCGTCAATCGTCGGATCCTGACGTCCGGAGACCGGTAGCCATTGGAGCTCGACGGCGAACCAGTGCTTGAGCATGAAGGCGAGGAAGAAGACGGGCACCGCCACGCCGACGAGCGAGCCCATGACGGACACGTTGTCGAGCCAGCTGTTCTTGCGCCGCGCGGCGTAGTAGCCGAGCGGGATGCCGAAAGTGACAGCGAGCAGCATGGCAAGGATGCTGAGCTCGATCGTGGCCGGGAAGCGGGTCAGGAAGATCTCGAAGGAGTCGCGACCCGGGAGCACACCCGTGGACGGACCGAACTCGCCTTGGGCGATGCGGGTGACGTAGTTCCAGTACTGCACGTAGATCGGCTGGTCGAGCCCGAGCGCGTGGGACAGCTCCGCGGCTCGCTCGGGGGTGGACCGCTCACCGAGCAGCGCCGAAACCGGGCCACCGGGCAGGGCTCGCAACCACATGAAGAGCAGCATCGAGAGGACCACGACCACGCCGCCCATCTGGAGCAGCCGTCGCACGAGGTATCGCAACATGGTCAGGCGCCATCCTTTCTCACGACGGGGGGCCGTCCCAATCTTGGGACGGCCCCCGGCCGATGTGAAGTGTCCCTACCTGATGAGGTCTCGGGTGGGGATCACTTGCCGCTGACGGTTACCGTGTCGAACTCCTCGGCTGTCAGCGGGGACGCGACCAGGCCCTGGACATTCGGGCCGACGACGATCGCCGGCGGGGAGTGCGTCAGCGGCAGACCAGGCAGGTACATCTCCATGATGTCCTTGTTGACCTGCTCGTAAGCGGCGGCGCGCTTGTCCGGGTCGATGATCGCGTCAGCGGCCTTGAGCTTGTCTGACAGCTCCTTGCCCCACGGCTGGCTGTGGGTCTGGAAGTCGTTCTGGTCCGACGAGAAGAAGGTGCCGATGAAGTTGTCCGCCGAGTCGTAGTCGCCGGTCCACCCGACGATCCACGCGTCGAACAGGCCCTGGTCGATGCCCTCGAGGTAGCCGCCGTTCCACGGCTTGGCGACGACCGTGACCTTGACGCCGGCGGCCTCGAGGTCGGTGCGCAGCGCCTCGAAGATCTTCTGCGGGTCTGGCATGTACGGACGTGAGACCTCCGTCGGGTAGGCGAACTGGAGCTGCAGTCCCTCGGCGCCGGCCTCCTTGAGCAGCTGCTGGGCCTTGGCCTTGTCGTACGGGACCGGCTGGAGGCTCTTGTTGTAGCCCTTGACGGTGTCCGGGATGAACTGCGTCGCGACCGAGGCGCCCTC
This sequence comes from Intrasporangium sp., assembly GCF_036566125.1. GTDB lineage: Bacteria > Actinomycetota > Actinomycetes > Actinomycetales > Dermatophilaceae > Intrasporangium. Next base: position 18,830 of record NZ_DATCWX010000240.1, on the reverse strand, counting down.
AGGGAGCTGGGTCTTGACGAGCTGGTCCCGGTTCAGCGCGTAGTAGAGCGCCTGGCGGACCTTGAGGTCGGCGAGCTTCGGGTTCTTCTTCGGGTTGAGGCCCATGTAGAGGATGTTGAACGCCGGGCGGACGAGCACCTGGTTGCCCTCGTCCTTGAGGCCCTGCCAGTCGACCGGGTTCGGCAGGTCGTAGCCCTGGATGCTGCCGGCCTTGAGCTCCTGGCGACGGGTGGACTCGTCGGGGATGACCTTGAAGACGAGCTTGTCCAGCTTGGCCTTCTCGCCCCAGTAGTTGTCATTGCGGACCAGCGTCACGGTGCCGTTGGCCTGGTCGTAGCCCTGGAACTTGAACGGGCCCGTGCCGACCGGGTTCTGCGAGTACGCGGGGAAGACGAACCCGTCACCCTGCGCCTTGACGTCGTTGGCGTTGCCCTTCTCCATGGCGGTCGGGCTCTGCATCGAGAACGACGACAGGCTGAGGGCGGTCGGGAACTTCGAGGTGGGCCGGCTGACCGAGATGACGACGGTCGTGGGGTCGGTGACGCTACAGCCCTGGTAGAGCGCGTCGGCCGCCTTGTCCTTGAAGGCACCCATGACGTCGGACCAGTAGGAGGCTGCGCTGCTCTGCGCGGCTGGGTTCTGGTCGAACATCCGCTCGAAGTTCTTGCAGACGGCGTCGGCATTGAAGTCGGTGCCGTCGTGGAACTTCACCCCCGTACGGAGCTTGAAGGTCCACTTGAGCCCGTCCGCGGACGGCGTCGGCAGCTCGGCTGCGAGGCCGGGAATGACCTCGGCGGTGCCGGGCTTGATGCTGAGCAGCCCGTCGAAGATCTGGCGCGTCACGCGGAACGTCTCGCCGTCGGTGGCGTAGAAGGGGTCGAACAGCTTCGGGGCTCCGGCGGCACCAAAGGTGAGGGTGCCACCGCTCGCGCCGCCGCCGTTGGTGGCGCCGGTGGTGCCGGTGTCACGCTCGGACTGGGCGCACGCCCCGAGGGCCAGCGCGGCGGTCGCGAGGATCGCGACCGGGGCGGCCTTCCGGAAGAACTTCATGTTTTACCTCGCTCTAGTGCAAAGGCGGCCCTGGAGTGGGACGGCCAAGAGGAGACCTTCCACGGCAGCACATGGCACCGCCGCGACCGGCTGGGGACGAACCTAGTGAAGATCGGGACGGAAATCCCACATCGCGGACAATGTTTATCCGTCCGATACGCAACCGCGCTTGACGCCTCCTGCAGGCACGGGTCGAGTGACGGGATGACGTGCACGTCGACGGCTGCCGTGCGAGGGGTGTGACACGATCGGTGCCGCCATGAGCCCAGAGGACAGCACAGTGCCGACCGGGTCGACCCACGGCCCACGCTCCTCGCTGCTGCTCGTCGTCGGCGCCGCCATCGTCGACGACCTCGAGCATCCGACTCGCCTGCTCGCGGCGCGGCGCACCGAGCCGTCCTCCCTCGCAGGCGGGTGGGAGCTGCCCGGCGGCAAGGTCGACGCGGGGGAGTCGCCGCTCTCCGCGCTCCACCGTGAGGTGCTCGAGGAGCTCGGCGTGACGATCCGGCTCGGGCGCCACGTCCCCGGTCCGCTGCCCGGCACGACGTGGGCGCTCGGTGACCGCTACGAGATGCTCGTCTGGACCGCCGAAGTCGTCGAGGGCGAGCCCGCGCCGATCGAGGACCACGACGAGCTGCGGTGGCTGGGCCCCGCTGACCTCTACGACGTGGCCTGGCTGCCCGCCGACCTGCCGATCGTCGGGGCGCTCGCCGAACGGCTCGGCGGCGCGTTCAGCGCCACCTCCAAACCCTGAGAGACTGTCCCCCATGCCCTTGCAGACCCGTGCGGACATCCGCAACGTCGCCATCGTGGCCCACGTCGACCACGGCAAGACCACCCTCGTCGACAAGATGCTGTGGCAGTCAGGGGCCTTCGGCGAGCACCAGCACGTCGACGAGCGGGCGATGGACTCCGGGGACCTGGAGCGCGAGAAGGGCATCACGATCCTCGCGAAGAACACGGCGGTGCACTACCGGGGCAAGGCTGCCCTCGAGCGCGGACTCACCGACGGGGCCACCATCAACATCATCGACACGCCGGGTCACGCCGACTTCGGCGGCGAGGTCGAGCGCGGCCTGTCGATGGTCGACGGGGTCGTCCTGCTCGTCGACGCTTCAGAGGGACCGTTGCCACAGACCCGGTTCGTGCTCCGCAAGGCACTCGCCGCGAAGATGCCCGTGATCCTCTGCATCAACAAGGTCGACCGCCCGGACTCCCGGATCGCCGAGGTCGTCGACGAGGCCTACGAGCTGTTTCTCGACCTCGACGCCACCGAGGACCAGATCGACTTCCCGATCGTCTACGCCTCCGCCAAGGCGGGCCGGGCGTCGCTCAACCGGCCGGAGGACGGCGGCCTGCCCGACGGCGAGAACCTCGAGGCGCTCTTCGCGACGATCCTCGACACCATCCCGGCACCGACCTACGACGACGAGGCGCCGCTCCAGGCCCACGTCACCAACCTCGACGCGTCGAACTTCCTTGGGAGACTGGCACTGCTCCGCGTCCACAACGGGACGATCACGAAGGGCCAGCAGGTGATGTGGTGCCGCCGCGACGGCTCCCAGCAGCGGGTCAAGATCACCGAGCTGCTCATGACGGAGGCGCTCGAGCGCAAGCCGGCCGACAGCGCCGGACCAGGGGACATCATCGCCGTCGCCGGTATCCCCGACATCACCATCGGTGAGACCCTCGCCGACCCCGACAACCCGGTTCCCCTGCCGCTCATCACCGTCGACGAGCCCGCCATCTCGATGACGATCGGCACCAACACCAGCCCGATGGTCGGTCGGGTCCGTGGCTCCAAGGTGACGGCTCGGATGGTCAAGGACCGCCTGGACCGGGAGCTGGTCGGCAACGTGTCCCTGCGGATCCTGCCGACCGAGCGTCCCGATGCCTGGGAGGTGCAGGGGCGCGGCGAGCTCGCCCTCGCCATCCTCGTCGAGCAGATGCGTCGAGAGGGCTACGAGCTGACCGTCGGCAAGCCGCAGGTCGTCACCCGTGAGATCGACGGCAAGATCAACGAGCCCGTCGAGCGGCTCACCATCGACACGCCGGAGGAGTTCCTCGGGACGATCACCCAGATCCTCGCCGCGCGCAAGGGTCGGATGGAGCAGATGACCAACCATGGCACGGGCTGGGTCCGCATGGAGTTCCTCGTGCCCTCGCGCGGGCTCATCGGCTTCCGCACCGAGTTCCTGACCGAGACCCGGGGCACCGGCATCGCCCATCACGTCTTCGAGGGCTATGAGCCGTGGTTCGGGCCGATCACGACTCGGATCAGCGGCTCCCTCGTCTCCGACCGCAGCGGAGTCGTCACCGCCTACGCCATGGTCAACCTCCAGGAGCGGGGCACCCTGTTCGTCGAGCCGACGACCGAGGTCTACGAGGGCATGATCGTCGGCGAGAACTCCCGATCCGACGACATGGACGTCAACATCACCAAGGAAAAGAAGCTGACCAACGTGCGGTCCTCGACGGCCGAGAGCTTCGAGAAGATCGTGCCGCCACGCCGGCTCAGCCTCGAGCAGTGCTTGGAGTTCTGCCGCGAGGACGAATGTGTCGAGGTCACCCCGGAGGCCGTCCGCATCCGCAAGGTCGTCCTCGGCGCGACCGACCGTGCTCGCACGGCCGCCCGCGCCAAGGCGGCGGCGAAGGCGGAGGCCTGATCCCACCGTGCACCCCACCCTCCCACTCCGCCTCCGCCGGCTCGGGACCGCCGCCTTGGCGGCGGTCCTCACGCTGGCCGGCGCCGCGGCCTGCACCCCCGAGGACATCGTCGGCTCCCGGCCGGCCAGCGGAACGGGGGAGGCGACGGCCACGGTCGGCCCGCCCCAGGGAGGCGGCACGCTGCAGGTCCTGGTCGCCGGAGACATCGCGACCTGGGACCCACAGCTGTTGTACGTCGGTCCGGAGGCGTTCTTCGCCGAGCGGACGTTCGTGCGAACCCTGACGACCTACGGTGCGGGCGACGACGCGAAGGAGCTCGTCGGCGACCTGGCGACTGACACGGGCAAGGAGTCGAACGGCGGCAAGTCCTGGACCTTCACGCTCCGCGACGGAGTCGCGTGGGAGGACGGCAGCCCGGTCACCTGCGAGGACGTCCGGCACGGCGTCGCGCGAACCTTCGACCGCACCACCCACATCGGCGGCACGAACTACGCAAGCTACCTGCTCGACGTGCCGACGAAGGTCACCTCCGAGGGCGTCGAGAAGCCGGTCTACACCGGACCAGCGGACAAGAAGAACGCCAAGTCCTTTCTCCAGGCCGTCGTCTGCAAGGACCGCCAGATCACCTTCAAGCTGCGTGCCCCTGAGCGCGACTTCCCGCACATCGTCGCCCTGCCCGAGTTCGCGCCGCGGAAGGCAGCCGCCGACACCAAGGAGGCCAAGGCCTCTGTCGCGGTCTTCTCGACCGGGCCGTATCGGCTGGAGGGCAACTGGACGCCTGGCAAGGGCGGCACCTTCGTCCGCAACGAGCACTGGGAGCCGCAGTCCGACCCTGTACGCAAGGCCTATCCCGATCGAATCGTCGTGACCGCGGGGCTCACCGAGGCCTCTGTCATCGAGAGGCTGCTCAACCAGCAGGGCAGCGACGCCCAGGCCGTGTCGTGGGTCAAGGCGTCACCCACCCTGCGCAACCAGGCTGGTCCGGCGCTGCGGGCCCGGATGACCTTCCCCTATACGGGCAGCATCGACTACCTCGCACTCAACATGCGCAGCCCGGTCATGTCGAAGGACGTCGTGCGCCAGGCCTTCGCCCTAGCGACCAACCGGGCCACCTACGTCACGGCCAACGGTGGCGAGGGGGCAGGGTCGCCGACGTGGTCCGTCCTCGGGCCGAGCGTCAGCGAGACGGGCTTCACACCCCCCCAGGGCGCTCGCGTCGAGGGCGACCCCGACGCGGCGCGCGCCCTTCTCCAGAAGGCGGGCCTCAAGCTCCCCGTCAAGGTGCGTGTGGTGCACGCGGAGTCGCGGCTGATCGACAAGGCCTATGCGGCCCTCGAGGCCGGCTGGGAGCGCGCGGGCTTCGACGTCGAGCGCACGGCCGTGCCACCTGAGGAGTACTACAAGACGATCGAAAAGCCTGCCTCCGGCAAGGACTTCGACGTCTTCCGCGGGTCCTGGCTGCCCGACATCCCGTCGGCGAGCGCGGTGCTCCCCGCACTCTTCGATGCCCGCATCAACATCGACTCCTCCGGACCCGGCCAGGACGTCGGCTACTTCGACGACAAGGCCGTGGCCAAGCTCATGGACCAGGCTCAGGCGATGGCCGACCGGGGCAAGCGCGCGGGCCTGTGGGCGAAGGCGGATGCGCTCATTCGCGAGCGGGGCGGTTACGTCGCGCTCGCGGCGACGAAGGTGCTGCACATCCACGGCTCCGGCGTGCTGCACTATGACGACCACGCCGTCGGCGGCATCGTCGACCTCGCCACCGTCGCCGTCCGCTGATGCCCCGGACCCGGAGCCGCCGATGACCCATCGCATCGTCCTCGTCCACGCCCATCCCGACGACGAGACGCTCACCTGCGCCACGACCATGGCACACCACGTGGCTCAAGGCGACGAGGTCCACGTGGTGACCTGCACTCTCGGCGAGGAGGGCGAGGTCATCCCGGCCGACCTGCGCCACCTCGAGGGTCATGCCGATGACCTGCTCGCGCCCCACCGGCGCGGTGAGCTGTCCGCAGCCCTTGCTGCGCTGGGGGCGCACGGCCACCTGCTCGGTGAGGATGGCCTGGGCGCCCGTCGCTACCGGGACTCCGGGATGGCAGGATCGGCGGCGGCTGCTCGCCCGGAGGCCTTCGTCAACGCCGATCTCACGGAGGCCGGTGCGGCCCTCGCCGGGCTGCTCCGCGACGTGCGACCGGACGCCCTCGTCACCTACGACCCCGAGGGTGGCTACCGTCATCCGGACCACATCCAGGCCCATCGGCTCACGCGAGCCGCCCTCGACCAGCTCTCCGATGGCGACCTCCCGGCACTGACCTACGAGATCCGCATCCCGCGCACCTGGGCCGACGAGGACCGCGCCTGGACCCGGGAAGCCGACTCAGCGGCATACGGCCTCGTCGTTCTGGGTCCAGGGGACCCCCATCCGCCCTCGGTGGTGGACGACGACGAGATCACCCACGTCGTGGAGGATCCGAGCACGCGGGCAAGCAAGCTCGCCGCGATGCGGGCGCATGCCACCCAGGTCATCGTCGCGACCGACGACCTCCACGCGCTCTCGAACCTGATCGCGCGGCGGACGACGGACCGAGAGGCGTTCCGGCAGGTCGACCCTCGGACGTGGCGACCCCTGCGCGCCGCTGCCAAGGGCGACGGACCCCTCCGGAACCTCGTCGGGTGACCGATTCACCACAGCGCCGTTGAGCATGCAACCATATGCCCGACCCGAACCAGGCCGCATCCGGGGGAACTTCGCGATCCCCACTCGGATATCGTGCGCTGACGACCTCGCCCCCGCACGGAGAACCCATGGCCCTGAACGACCAACGCGCCACCATCATCCGGCTGGCCATCGCGGCCGCCGTCCTGGTCGGCGGCTACGTCGGACTCGCAGCCTGGTCGGCGCAGCGCCTGCCGTCCACGGCCTCTGTCGGCGGCATCCCGATCGGCGGGCTCTCGGAGGATGAGGCCGAGGACGCGATCGCCACGAAGTCCGAGCCCCTGCTGGCCACCCCGATCTCACTGACCGTCCCCGGTCGGGAGAAGCCCGTCAAGGTCGTGCCGGGCGAGGCCGGCTTCTCGGTCGACCCGGCTGGCACGCTCGACGGCCTGACGGGGTTCAGCCTCAACCCGGTCACCATCTGGTCCCGGCTCGTCGGGTCGGTCGAGGAGCCCCTGCTCACTCACGTCGACGACGACGTGCTGACGGCCCGCCTGTCCAAGCTGGCTCCGTCGGTCGCGACGAAGCCGACCGAGGGTTCGGTGACGTTCAAGGGCGGCAAGGTCAACGTCACCGCGCCGGTGGCAGGACGCACGCTCGACATCGCCGGCACCAAACGCGCTCTGCGCGAGGCCTTCCCGCACTCGACGACCGCGACGGCCGCCGTCGCACCGGTCGAGCCGCAGGTCAGTGGCGAGGCCGTCGCCGCGGCGGCGCGGGACTTCGGCGAGAAGGCGATGTCGGGGCCGATCACGGTCGTCGCCGGCAAGGCCACGGCCACGCTCGAGCCGGAGGACTTCGCTCCAGCCGTGAAGATGGTGCCGGACGGCGACGGGGGACTCGCGCCCGAGTTCAACAAGAAGAAGCTGACCGCCCTCGTGTCGGACAGCCTCGACGTCTCGACCAAGGAGGCGAAGGACGCGACGTGGATCCTCGAGGGCGGCCGCCCCAAGATCGTCCCGTCGGTCGATGGCACGGCGGTCGACGAGTCAACGATCGCGGGCGACTTCATCACGGCGATGACGGCGCCGGAGCGGCGCGTCGAGCTCAAGGTCGTGACGAAGAAGCCGAAGATCACGACCGAGGACGCCCAGAAGGCCGGTGTCAAGGAGGTCATCGTCGACTTCACGTCGCCGTTCCCGACCAGTGACACGTCGCGCACGCAGAACCTCATCGTCGCGAGCCGCACCATCAACGGCACCTACATCGCCCCGGGAGAGACCTTCAGCCTCAACGGGATTCTCGGCGAGCGGACCACGGAGAAGGGTTACGGGGACGGCACGGTCATCATCAACGGCCGGCTCACCCGGGGCACCGGCGGTGGTATCTCCCAGGTCTCCACGGTGATCTACAACATGGCCTACTTCGCCGGGGCCCAGATCCTCGAGTTCACGCCGCACGCCTTCTTCATCCCGCGCTACCCGGAAGGTCGGGAGGCCACGGTCCACTGGCCGAGCGTCGACAACAAGTGGAAGAACAACACCCCCTACGGGATGCTGCTGCAGACGTGGGTGGCTGACGGCAACGTCCACGGGCGGGTGTGGAGCACGAAGCACTGGGATGTCAAGTCGGTCAAGGGCGCTCGTCGCAACGTCGTGGAGCCGAAGACGATCCGCGACGACTCACCGTCGTGCTACCCGCAGCAGGCCAACGCGGGCTTCGACGTCACCGTGACGCGCCAGTGGTACAAGCCGGGCTCATCCTCGCTCGTCAAGAGCGAAGCAGTGCACACGCACTACATTCCCGAGCACGAGATCATCTGCACCGACCCCAACGCGAAACCTTGAGTTTCGTTGGCAGGCATAAAGGCTGACGTATGCCGCTGAGCTGGCTCCCCTCGCACCTGCCCTCCCAGCCCTGCGGCACCCCTCCGGCCGAGGGTGCAGTACGTGTCAGGTGGAGGGCTGGACGAGGTAGGTGTACTCGTGGTGGACGGTGAAGCCGAGTGCCTCGTACATGGCGATCGCGGCGTCGTTGTCCTCTGACACCTGCAGGTAGATCGCCGGCATGCGGTTCTCCCGCGCGATCGTGCCCACTGTCGCCATGACCCTCCGGGCGAGACCCTGGCGGCGGTGGTCGGGGTGGACCCAGAGTCCGAAGACACCGGCCCAGCCGGCATGGAGGGCGAGCCGGGCCACCGCGATGATCCGGCCGTTCGGGTCCTCTCGGATCGAGAGGAACAGCTGGCGCTCACTCCCGGTGAGGACCGCCTCAGTGATCCCCGGGACTGGTGTGCGCCCCTCGCTGTAGGCCCTGAGCCACTCCTCGGAGAGCGTCTTCTCGGCGAGGACCTGCGGTGAGGTGTCGGTGGGGGATGGGAGCCCCGCCGACGGGCCGGTCATGACCAGAACCCTGGACCAGTCCGGTCGTCCGCCGCCGACCGTGTAGCCCCGCTCGACGAGGGCCTGCGCCACCGGGTGGTCGGCGATGGTGAAGCGTGCCGGGCCGCTGACCTGGAACATCGTCGTCTGGTCGCGGTCGGCATACCACTGCTCGCAGTGGTCGAAGGCGCTGTCGAGGGGAACCCCCGGGTCGCCGACGACGAGCACGGAGTTGGCCCGACCCGTGTAGCCGGGGGCCGACCGGAGCAGCCACGACCCCAGCGCGGCCTGCTCGACCGCCACCCAGCCCTGGGCGGCGACCAGGGCGAGGTCGTCGACAGAGACGCGCAGGTGGGCCGGACCGGGGCGCGTCGCGGGTGGAGGGACGGGCTTGGCGGCGACGACGTCGCGTCGGGGCACGGCAACGCGCCCGCGCCTCGTGTCGATGACGAGGACGTCGTCGGTGCGCACGGCGAGGCGTCCGATCACGTCGGTGGCACCGGCCTCCGGTGTGTCGACCAGGCGCTGGCGCACGACGACCCGAGTGCCCACGGTCAGCCGGGCCGACGGGTCGGGCTGACCGTCAGCTCCCGTCTCAGCGATGGGGTGGTCCGGGTCGCGGCCGATCATGTCCGGCATACTAGGCCGAGCACAACCATCGCACTCTCATCGCTCCTGTAGGAGGTCCGGTCTCCATGACCTACGTCATCGCCCAGCCCTGCGTCGACCTGAAGGACAAGGCCTGCATCGAGGAGTGTCCGGTCGACTGCATCTACGAGGGCAGGCGGTCGCTCTACATCCACCCGGACGAGTGCGTGGACTGCGGTGCCTGTGAGCCGGTATGCCCCGTCGAGGCGATCTACTACGAGGACGACGTGCCGGAGGAGTGGGCCGACTACTACAACGCCAACGTCGAGTTCTTCAACGACCTCGGCAGCCCGGGTGGCGCCGCCAAGCTCGGCATGATCGACAAGGACCACCCGTTGATCGCGGCCCTGCCGCCGCAGGAGCACGACGAGTGAGCGCTGGGTGATCGACCGCTCCCTCCCCGACTTCCCGTGGGACTCGCTCGCGCCCTACAAGGCGCGAGCGAGCGCGCACCCGGACGGAATCGTCGACCTGTCCGTCGGCACTCCGGTCGACCCCACACCAGCCTTCGTCCGCGCGGCGCTCGTCGAGGCCGCGGATGCCCCCGGTTACCCGGTGACGGTCGGGACGGAAGAGGTCCGTGAGGCGATCTGCGCGTGGTTCGAGCGCCGTCGCGGGGTGCCGGGGCTCGAGCCCTCGCAGACCATTCCCACGATCGGCAGCAAGGAGCTGGTCGCCTGGCTCCCGACGCTGCTCGGCCTCGGCCCGGGTGACCTCGTCGGCATTCCCGAGGTCGCCTACCCGACCTATGACGTCGGTGCCCGGCTCGCCGGCGCCTCGAGCGTCGTGGCCCAGTCGCTGACCCGCCTCGGGCCGCTGACCCGGGCGACCACCCCGAAGCTGCTGTGGCTCAACAGCCCCAGCAACCCCAGTGGCCAGGTCCTCGGCGTCGAGCACTTGGCCAAGGTCGTGTCGTGGGCACGCGAGCACGGCGTCATCGTGGCCAGCGACGAGTGCTACGCGGAGCTCGATTGGCGTCGCGGGCAGCTCGGCCGAGCGACGCCCAGCGTGCTGCACCCGGATGTCTGCGGTGGTGACCACACGGGACTGCTCGCCGTCTACTCCCTCTCCAAGCAGTCCAACCTGGCGGGCTACCGCGCCGCCTTCGTCGCCGGGGACCCGGAGCTCGTGGCGCGGATCCTCGAGGTACGCAAGCACGCGGGGATGATGATGCCCGGGCCCGTCCAGCATGCGATGGCGGGCGCGCTGCGCGACGACGCACACGTGGCGGAGCAGCGCGACGTCTACGGACTGCGTCGTGAGGTGCTCGTCGAGGCGGTTCAGCGAGCGGGCCTGCGGATCGACCACTCCGAGGCGGGCCTCTACCTCTGGGCCACCCGCGAGGAGGACTGTTGGGCAACGGTTTCCGAGCTGGCAGACCGGGGCATCCTCGTCGCTCCGGGGAGCTTCTACGGTCCTGCCGGGCGCCAGCACGTCCGGATCGCCCTCACGGCGACCGACGAGCGGATCAAGGCGGCCTCCGGCAGATTCTGACCACTCGACGCAGTGACCGGGGCGCGGACTGCACCCCAGACGCCAAGCGAGCCCAGCGGCATACGGAATCGTCTTTACCCTCCACGCACGCCAAGGTGCGGACCGGCTTACCGGCACCCGACTGCGCTGGGGTAGCGTGCTTTGCGGACACCCCCGGCCCACCGGTCGGTTCTCGAGGAGGCGATGAGGCAGTGACGAACGCAGTGGACGCGACACTCAAGGTCGGGGACAAGGAGATCACGTTCCCGGCGGTCGACGCCGTCGAGGGCAGTGATGGGATCGGGGTGGGCTCGCTCCTCAAGGAGACCGGCCTCGTGACCTACGACGTGGGGTACGTCAACACCGCCTCGTGCAAGAGCGCCATCACCTTCATCGACGGTGACAACGGCATCCTGCGCTACCGCGGCTACCCGATCGAGGAGCTCGCCGAGAGCTCCAGCTTCGTCGAGGTCTGCTATCTGCTCATCTACGGCAAGCTGCCGACGGGTGAGGAGCTGGCGACGTTCGAGGACCTGATCAGCAGGCACACGATGCTCCATGAGGACCTGCGGGCGTTCTTCAACGGCTTCCCGCGCGACGCGCACCCGATGCCGGTGCTCTCCTCAGCTGTCTCTGCCCTCGGCACCTTCTACCAGGACAGCCTCGACCCCTTCGACGAGGAGCAGGTCGAGATCAGCACGATCCGCCTCCTCGCGAAGCTGCCGACGATCGCCGCCTACGCCTACAAGAAGTCGGTCGGCCAGGCCTTCATCTATCCGGACAACTCGCTCGACTTCGTCGAGAACTTCCTTCGGATGACGTTCGGCGTCCCGGCCGAGCCCTACGAGGTTGACCCCACCGTCGCCAAGGCGCTCGACCTGCTCTTCGTCCTCCACGCCGATCACGAGCAGAACTGCTCGACCTCGACGGTCCGCCTCGTCGGCTCCGCCCACGCCAACCTGTTCAACTCCGTCTCGGCCGGCATCCATGCGCTGTCCGGCCCGCTGCACGGTGGCGCGAACCAGGCCGTCCTCGAGATGCTCGGCGACCTGCAGGCCTCCGGCGAGGACCCGAAGTCGTTCATGAACCGGGTCAAGAACAAGGAGGACGGCATCCGCCTGATGGGCTTCGGCCACCGGGTCTACAAGAACTACGACCCGCGCGCCGCCATCATCAAGAAGGCGGCCGACGAGATCCTCGCGAAGCTCGGCAAGAACGACCCGCTGCTCGACATCGCCAAGCAGCTGGAGGAGATCGCCCTCGCCGACGACTACTTCGTCGAGCGTCGCCTCTACCCCAACGTCGACTTCTACACGGGCCTGATCTACAAGGCGATGGGCTTCCCGTCGAAGATGTTCACCGTGCTCTTCGCGATCGGTCGCCTCCCCGGCTGGATCGCCCAGTGGCGCGAGCTGATGAACGACCCGGAGACGAAGATCGGCCGTCCTCGCCAGATCTACACCGGCGAGCCGGAGCGCCACTACCGGGCCTGAGACCTCGACTGCGCTCGCACCCCAGTCAGCGTGTCGGGGCGCGCGATCGGAGAGTGGCGGCAAAGTGGGGGCAGAGTGGGGCGCATGGCCTCCTACTCCGTCAACTCCGCTGCCGTCGCGCACGTGCACGGCCTCATCGACAAGCGGCGCTACGTCCTCGACTCCGAGTGGGGCGAGGTGCAGCCCGACGCCGCGGCGCAGAACACCTACCTCAAGCGGCACTCGTGGGAGGAGTACGCCGCCTGGCACCTCGGGCTGACCGAGGGCGCGAACGACGAGACCAAGGCGCGGTACGCGTTCGTCTGCGGAGACTTCAGCCGGGTGCACCGGTCCGGGCTCATCGCGTGCGTCTACCGGGCGGCCGAGTGGCGGCACAAGGCGGTCGAGCGAGCGGCCTACGAGCTGTTGCAGGCGCTCGACGCCAAGGCTGGCATCACTGCAGAGTGATCGTCACGGTGGTCGATGCCGCGCCATCGGTCCACGCGCTGTCGCGGTCAGCCCGGTCCCACGCCCGCTCCCCGACAGCCACAGCCGTCACCCCGAAGTGCGCGGCGCGTGCGGCGGCCCAGTGGCCGACCGCCCACGCGAGCCGCTGGTCGGGCGCAGTGACGGTCAGGGCGCCGTCGGAGGCCTGCGCCTGCGTGATGCCCATCTCCGTGGCGAGCGCATCCGCCACCGTGGCGGGCTTGGCGTGCGAGGTCGCGTCCTCGAGGGCGCAGGTGAGTCCGGCGGGGGAATGGCCAGTCAGCGCCGACGCGAGGACGCGGCCCTGACCCTCGTGGTCCCGGTAGGCCTCCGGGAAGCCGCTCCGCTGGACCTTCTGGGCGATCTCGGTGATGTCGGCGGTCTCGTAGCCCTTCACCTTGATGAGCGCGTCATAGAACTTGTTGGTCGAGTAGACCGGGTCCATGATCTGCTTCGCGGTGCCCCAGCCCTGGCTCGGTCGCTGCTGGAAGAGCCCGAGCGAGTCGCGGTCGCCATAGCTGATGTTGATGATCTTCGACTCCTGGTAGGCCGTCGTCAGGGCGATGGTCGCCGCTCGCGGGGGCAGGTCGCGCTTGATCGACAGCGCCGCGATGAGGGCGGCGTTGCCCGTCTGCTCGGGGTCGAAGCTCTCCGTCATGCCGGCCGCACGGATGGTGCACCGTGACGTGCGAATGCTGTCGACGAGGAACTGCGAGGCGAACCACCCGCCGCCCACCACCACCGCGACAACCGTGAGCAGCGCGATGCGCCCGCGGTGCCGACGGCGTCGCGGGTGGCTGGTCACGCCGGTCTCGTCGAGGACGAGCCCGAGGCGGTCGTTCGGCATGTGTCCCTCAGGTGTCGGCGGCTGTCAGTCGTTGGCGTGGAGCGCCTCGTTGAGGGAGATTCCCGTACCCTTCCGGTCCCGGGCCTCGACGGCACCGGTCTCGCTGTTGCGGATGAACAGGATGTTGCTCGTCCCCGAGAGGTCGCGGGCCTTGACGACGCTGCCATCCGGCAACGTCACCTTCGTCCCTGCGGTGACGTAGAGACCAGCCTCGACGACGCAGTCATCACCGAGAGAGATCCCGACGCCACCGTTGGCTCCGATGAGGCAACGGTCGCCGATCGCGATCCGTTCCGTGCCGCCGCCGGAGAGCGTCCCCATGATCGACGCACCGCCGCCGATGTCAGAGCCGTCGCCGATGACGACACCCTGGACGACCCGCCCCTCGACCATCGAGGCCCCGAGCGTGCCGGCGTTGAAGTTGCAGAACCCCTCGTGCATGACGGTCGTACCGACCGCGAGGTGGGCGCCGAGCCGGACGCGGTCGGCGTCCGCGATCCGGACGCCCGACGGGACGACGTAGTCGGTCATCCTCGGGAACTTGTCGACGCCGAAGACCTGGACCGGGCCGGTCGCGCGCAGACGCAGCCGGGTCTGCTCGAAGCCCTCGACGGCACAGGGCCCGTGGTTGGTCCACACGACGTTGGCGAGGGTGCCGAAGATGCCGTCGAGGTTGATCGTGTTGGGCTGGGCCAGTCGGTGGGACAGCAGGTGCAGCCGCAGGTAGGCGTCAGAGGCGTCGGCGGGCGGGGCATCGAGGTCGATCTCGACGCGTCGGACCTCAGTGCGGACGCGGCGCCGCTCGTCGGGCCCGGCGAGGGCATCGAGGCCCTCGGGTGCGGAAGCGTCCTCAGGCCGGAGCCCCATGGCGGGCGACGGGAACCACGTGTCGAGGACCTGTCCCTCCGCGGTGATCGTGGCGAGTCCGTATCCCCATGCGCTGCGCTCAGACATGGGCTCAAGGGTATGGGGGCCGCGTCGTGGGCGTGAACGTGGCCCGATGCGCGACATGGGTAGCCTTCCCGTATGCCGCTCAGCTCAGTTCCCGGGACCACCACCGCTCTCGACGTGTCGAGTGACGTCACCTCGCTGACCGCGGCGATCTGCGACATCGAGTCGGTGAGCCGGAACGAGGCCGCGCTCGCGGACGCCGTCGAGTCGGCGCTGCTGGCGCTCGGTCATCTCGAGGTGGTCCGCGACGGCGACACGGTGATCGCCCGGACGAACCTCGGCCGGCCGGAGCGCGTCATCCTCGCCGGCCATCTCGACACGGTCCCGCTGACCAGCCCACCGAACCTGCCGACGCGTCTTGTCGGTGATGTGCTCTGGGGCCGCGGCACCGTGGACATGAAGGGTGGCGTGGCGGTCATGCTCAAGGTCGCCGCGCAGGTCACCGAGCCGGCGCGTGACCTGACCTTCCTCTTCTACGAGTGCGAGGAGATCGAGGCCGAGCTCAACGGCCTGGCCCGGGTCGGGGCGAACCGCCCGGACCTGCTCGCTGGTGACTTCGCCGTGCTCCTCGAGCCGACCGCCGGGGGCATCGAGGGCGGCTGCAAGGGGACCATGCGGGTCGACGTCGTGACCACCGGCGTCGCGGCCCACTCCGCTCGTCCATGGAGCGGTCACAACGCGATCCACGACGCGGCCCAGGTCCTGGCCCGGCTCTCGGCCTACGAGGCGGAGACGATCGAGGTGGACGGCCTCGAGTACCACGAGGCGCTCCAGGCGGTCGGGATCAGCGGCGGGATCGCGGGCAACGTCATCCCCGACCGGTGCACGGTGTCGGTCAACTACCGCTTCGCTCCGGACAAGGACACGGAAGCCGCGTTCGACCACGTCCAACAGGTCTTCGAGGGCTTCGACTGCACCTTGGGGGACGCCGCAGACGGGGCCCGCCCGGGCCTGCACCTGCCCGCAGCCCGTGACTTCGTCGCCGCCCTCGGTCTGCCGGTCAACCCCAAGGAGGGGTGGACGGACGTCGCTCGCTTCTCCGCGCTCGGGATTCCCGCGGTCAACTTCGGACCCGGCGACCCGAACCTCGCCCACATGGACGACGAGCGGTGCCCGGTCGAGCAGTACGAGGAGGCGGAGCGCGCGCTGCTCCGCTGGCTCACACCCTCCACCCCGATCGAGTGAACAACTCTTGTGCCGCCTGACCGATCGAGTGAACGAATTCCGGGCCCGAAAGCTGTTCACTCGACAAGGGAGGGGTGGGCTGGGAGCCAGCTGAGCGGCATACGGAACATCGAGGCTTAGGGTGGTCCCCGTGAGCGAGCACGACACCGGTCATCAGGACGACGTCGCGAGTGACCCGGGGGTCCGGCCGGACGAGAAACCCTCGTCTCGTGTGGCAGACGTGGTGCGGCGCTCGGGTCCGGTCGTCCTGCGGCGGGGCAGTGTCCCTCGCACCACGACGGACCAACGTCTTCTCGACCGCCGCCAGCCGACCGACTGGCTCCACGCGGACCCGTGGCGTGTCATGCGGATCCAGTCGGAGTTCGTCGAGGGCTTCGGCGCGCTCGCCGAGCTGGGGCCCGCGATCAGCGTCTTCGGCTCGGCGCGGTCCCGGGTCGGTGACCAGGCCTATGCCATGGGCGTCGAGGTCGGTCGCCTCCTCGCCGAGGCCGGTTACGCCGTCATCACCGGTGGGGGACCGGGCACCATGGAGGCGGCCAACAAGGGCGCCTACCTGGGCGGCAGCACGTCGGTGGGACTCGGCATCGAGCTGCCGTTCGAGGCCGGTCTCAACGAGTACGTCGACCTCGGCGTCAACTTCCGGTATTTCTTCGCGCGCAAGACGATGTTCCTCAAGTACTCGCACGGCTTCATCGTCCTACCGGGCGGATTCGGCACTCTGGACGAGCTCTTCGAGGCGGTGACGCTGGCTCAGACGCACAAGGTGACGCAGTTCCCCGTCGTGCTCATGGGGACCGCGTACTGGAAGGGCCTGCTCGACTGGCTGCGCAGCTCTGTCCTCGAGGCAGGCATGATCGGCGAGGAGGACATCGACCGGCTCGTGGTCACCGACCTCCCGGAGGAGGCGGTCGCCGCCATCCAGGCCCATGAGGACCAGCCCAACGGCACGATTCGAGCGGAGCGGCCCGAGTGAAGTGGTTCATCCTGCTCGTCGCCATCGTCGTCCTCTGCTTCGTCGTCGCGCTGATGCTGGGCCTCGGCGGTGGCATGGGCCGGCCGACCTCATCGCTGAGCCATGAGCCGCTCCCCGAGGGCGACCTGCATGACGGGGACCTGGACGAGCTCAGGTTCGACGTGACCGTCCGCGGCTACCGGATGAGCCAGGTCGACGGCGTCGTGGACCGGCTGCGTCGGGAGCTGCGCGAGAAGGACGAGCACATCGCCTTCCTCCGGTCCGGGTCGGTTCGCACGCCGGAGGAGCCCGCTGCGGAGGAGCCCGACGCGGAGGAGCCCGACGCGGAGGAGCCCGCTGCGGAGGAGCCCGACGTGAGCGACGACGAGCACGAGCGAGCCCAGCCGCACGACTCGCCGAAGGCATGACGGTCACGGACCCGGCGCGACGCCTGACCGTCACGGATGCGTGGCGCCCACGCCGGACGTTCATCCTCCGGGTCCTCGCGCTCTACGCAGCATGCCGCATCGTCACGACGGTGATCCTGCTGCTCGTCATGCAGCGGCAGGCCCCAACAGGCATGACGGGCGGCGACGACATCCCCGTCACGTACTTCCCGTTCACCGCGCTGTGGGACGGACAGTGGTACCAGACCATCGCGACCGAGGGGTATCCGGACCACGTCCCGCGCGGCGAGGACGGCGGCGCCCAGCAGAATGCGTGGGCGTTCTATCCCCTCTTCCCGTTCGCTGCCCGGGCGTTCATGGCGGTGACCGGTCTCGAGTTCCCCGCGGCGGGCTCGATGATCGCGCTGCTGTGCGGCTTCGGCGCGGCTGTGCTCATGGGGCTGCTCCTCCGCGAGCGCATCGGCGAGGCGGCGGCCCTGGTCGTCGTCGTGCTGTGGGCCTCGTTCCCCGCGTCGGTGACACTGCAGCTCGCCTACACCGAGTCGGTCGCCATGCTTCTCCTCGTCGCGTACCTGCTCGCCCTGGCCCGGGAGCGCTGGCTGGTCGCGGCTGGGATCGCGGTGCTCGTCGGGCTGACGCGCCCGATCGCCGTGCCTCTCGGTGTCGTCACCTTGGTGGCGCTGTGGCTGAGATGGCGCGCACGCGACGACCGGCCCATCGAGAGACGCGAGTATGCCGCTGGGCTCGCCTCCCTCGTCGCGTGCGGTGTCGCGGGGTTCCTCTGGCCCGCCATCGCGTGGGGCGCCACGGGCGAGCGGTCGGCCTACACCGACACGATGGGTGCGTGGCGCGGCTCCGGGGTGGTCGAGCCGTTCGGTCCCTGGCTGGGAATGTCCAAGTACGTGTTCGGCGAGACGTGGGGACCGGTCTGGCTGGTCGTCGTCCCCCTCGTCATCCTCGCGATGGTCGTCGGGCCGTGGGCCAGGGGACTCGGGATGCAGCTGCGAACGTGGTCTGTGGCGTACCCGGCTTACCTCGCCGCGGTGCTCGACCCCTTCACGAGCATCTTCCGCTACCTCATCCCGATGTTCCCGCTCCTGGCCGTCATGGTCGGCGCCGGCTGGGAGGACCGCCGGGGCACCACGTGGCCAAGGTTGCTCGTCCGGACAGTGCCGCTCCTCGTGCTGTTCATCGTCGGGCAGTACTACTGGACGGACATCCTCTGGCGCTACGTCCCGTCCCCGACCGGCGACTACCCGCCCTGACGATCGCCGCCCGGGACCCCAACGCACGAATTTCGCCGAGGCGAAGTTGGGGTGCCGTTGCGAAGGGGGCAACGTTCGAGAGCGCGGGAGGGCTGGGACTGCGCGTGCGCGCGGAGCGAGCTCAGCGGCATACAGCCAAAGAAGTGAGCCGTCGACGGTGGCTCAGCGGCCTGAGAAGGTGGGCTGTTCCTTGGCGAGAAAGGCGTCGACAGCGATCTGGTGGTCCGCGCTCCGACCGGTCAGGGCCATCAGCTCCGCTTCGTGGGCCAGCGCGTTCGCGAGGTCGGTGCCCGCGCTGACGGCGACGGCGCGACGGATCGACCCGTAGGCGAGCGTCGGACCGGCCGCCAGCGACGTCGCGAGCTCCGTTACGACGCCATCGAA
>NZ_DATCWX010000236.1:0-5215 GCF_036566125.1 Intrasporangium sp. | reverse complement strand
CGCGAGGCGCTCGCGCGAGAGCCCGTTGGCGATCGTCAGGCGGGGGGAGTGGTCGGTGAGGGCCATCCAGTCCTGCCCGAGCTCGACTGCGGTGAGGACCATCTCCTCGATCGGGCTGCCCCCGTCACTCCAGTCGGAGTGCACGTGCAGGTCTCCGGTCAGGGCGGTGTAGAGCTCGGCCCCATCCCAGCTGAGCGGCGCGCCATGCTGCTCCTCGAGGGTGGCGAGGTAGGCCGGCATGACCCCGCGCACCGCCTGCACGATGATGGCCGCGGTCGAGTCCCCGATGCCCTTGATCTGCTTGAGCGTTCCGGCTCGGACGCGCTCGTCCAGCTCCTCCTCGGGGATGAGTCGGATCGCCTCGGCCGCCCGCCGGAACGCCGCCACCCGATACGGGCTCTCCCGCGCCCGCTCGAGCAGGAAGCCGATGCGGCGCAGGGCGTCCTGTGGGCTCATGGGCGCCTTGGGCGGGCGGGGTGCCTCCATGCCGTGATCGTAGGTGGAGATGCCGCATGCCGCTGAGCCCGGTCGCGCTGGCCTGGCTCGCTCCGTGCGTGGCCCGGTCAGCGCGGGGGCGGCGTCGACAGCGTGTCGTTCGGTCCCTTCGGCAGGAGCGTGACCGTGACCCAGTCGGCGCCGTAGCGCTCCTGGAGTCGGGCTTCGGCGTCGGTGCCGGAGGCGGCCACGGCGACACGGTCCGCCCGGGCGTCCTGCGTGACGGTCGAGATGACGATGCCCTGACTCGCCAGCGCCGGCGCGTCGGCCGAGATGCGTTGGACCAGGGCGGCCTTGTCGGCGTAGGTGTGCTCGGCCTGGGCGAACTCGACGTCCTCTCGGCTCGGCAGCGCGGACCGGATGCGGTCCTCGAGCGCACCGTCTCGGCGGGTCAGGGCGATGACGATGTGCGTGTTCGTCGGGTCGGTCGCATAGGCGCCGGAGAAGACGTCGCTCCACTTCTTCGTCAGCTCGGCCGCGAGGCCCTCGATCGCGGCGCGCTGCGGTGTCAGTGGGCCGACGAACCAGTCGCTCCCGACCGCCGCCTTCGCTACCGGTGCGTTGTCGCGGCCCGCCGAGAGCGTCGGCTGCTGGCGGCCCCCAGCGCTTCCCTCGGCGCCGCTGCCGGCGCCGCTCTGGCTTCCTTGGTCGCTCATCACTTCAGGGGCGGACGCCGAGGAGGCGGTTGTGGTGCCGGGCAGGCCACCCTGGAGCAGCCACGCACCGCCGCCGCCGGCGATGACGACGAGGGCTGCGGCCGCAGCGACGATGGCGTTGCGGCGCCGGTTCGTGCGAGCCCGGCCGCGGATGACGGCGCGCTGGACGAACAGCTCGTCCGTGGGTGGCTGGAGGTCGTTCATGGCGCGGAGAGCCCTTCTCAGCTGCTGCTCGCTCTGGTCCGGATGCGTCATGGCACGGCTCCTGCTCCGGTCAGGGGTGGTTCGGCGAGCCGGTCGCGCAGCGCGGCGAGCGCCCGGGAGATCTGGCTCTTGATGGTGCCCTCCGCAACGCCGGTGCATTCGGCAATCTGGGGCACGGTGAGGTCCTCCCAGAACCGGAGGACGATGACGGCTCGCTGCTTGTCCGGCAGGTCCTTGAGCAGCTCGGTCAGGGTGAGGGCGAGCTCACGGTCATGGTCGGTGACTGCAGGCTCGGGCGTCTGGTCGGTGAGGATCTCTCGGCGGCGTTTGCGCTGGTCGTTGAGGTAGACGTTCATCATGGTGCGTCGGGTGTAGGCCGCCTCGGCTCCGGGGGTGATTCGATGCCAGGCGACGTAGACGCGGGCGAGGGCCTCCTGGACGAGCTCGTCGCCGTCGGCCCAGTTGCCGCAGAGCAGGAACGCGCGTCGTCGCAGCACGGTCTGCCGCTCGGTGACGAACGCGCGGAACGCCTCCTCGTCCGTGCCTCGCATCTGCTCCCCGGTCCGGTCGTAGAGATGGGCCCAGTGTCGTACACGAGGTAAGACATGCGGGACGCGCCAACCGTTGCATCTCCGTTCGGGGTATTCCGTTCGAGGTATCGCCTCGCTCTGGGGAGCGAGATTCAACCTCGACCCGAATACCTCGAACCGGTCAAGGTCGAACCGGTCAGGCGGCCTGCTCGAGGTCCAGCAGGAAACGCTTGGCGTCCAGCCCCCCGACGTACCCGCCGAGGGAGCCGCCGGTCCGGACGACGCGGTGGCACGGGATGACGATGGGCATCGGGTTGGTGGCGCAGGCCGAGCCGACCGCCCGCGTGGCACGCGGGCTCCCGGATGCGGCGGCGACCTCGGCATAGCTCTCGGTCCGTCCGAACGGGATCTGCCGGAGGTGGCCGAGCACGTCACGACGGAACCCGTGGGCGAGGCGCAGGTCGAGCGGCACGTCGATCACCGCGAGCGTGCCGGCGAAGTACGCGTCGAGCTGGCGGGCGAGGTCATCCAGCCCCGATGGGCTGCGCAGGACCCGGGAGCCGATGCGGTCGGACAGGTCCTGGAGGACGGCCTCGTGGTCCTGCGCGGCGTAGGCGACGCGGACGAGGCCGGCCGGGGTGGCAGCGAGGAGGAGCCGGCCGAGTGGCGAGTCGACGGTGCGGTATGTCACGTCGAGCAGACGCTCGGCCGAGGCCCGCGCGACCAGGCGGTCGCGCAGCTCGCTGGGTAGGTCGTCGGGCCGGGCTGGGTCGGTGGCCAGGGCCTGGAAGAGCTTGTCATGCAGGGACTCAGACATGGGAGATCACATCCTCATTGGCGAGGTAGGTGCGGCGGAGTGCGGCGATGCCATCCGCCGCAGCACGGCGGGCAGCGGCCTCCGTGCCACCGACGATGGCGGCGACCTCGGCGTGCGGCAGGCCGGCGACATGGTGGTAGGCGACGCACTGGCGTTGCTTTGGTGGGAGGGCGGCCAACGACTGCCAGAGCGCGTCGTCTGGCAGCGATTCCTCGGGGGAGGGGGTCGATGTGCTGCGCGGCTCGGGGACCTCGTCGACGGGGATGGGGCGCCGGGCGGTGGCCCGGTGCACATCGATCGCCTTGCGGTGCGCGATGGTGATGAGCCACCCCCTGACGTTGGCGTCCTCCGGCAGGTCGGGCCAGGCGCGCAGGGCGGAGAGGAAGGTCTCCGACCACGCGTCGTCGGCGTCGGCGGGCCCGAGGGTCGCGCGGCACACCCGGAGCACGACGGGCCCGTGCTCGGTGACGGCCCGCTCGAACGGTTGCTTCATGTCAGGAGAACGCTCCTCGCACCGGGTCCGTGAGCCCTCACCCCAATCCCCATCCCAATCGAGTGAACGGCTTTTGTGCCCGATTCTTGTTCACTCGATCGCTCAGAAGAGGCGGCCTGCGTGGTCAGCGGGGGGCTCCTCGAGGGTGAGGAGGAACCGCTTGCGGTCCAGTCCACCTGCATAGCCGACGAGCGACCCATCGGTGCCGATGACGCGATGACACGGGATGACGACCGCAATGGGGTTGCGGCCGTTGGCGGTGCCGACGGCTTGGGCCAGGTTGCGGTCGCCGAGGGCCCGGGCGAGATCCCCGTAGCTGCGGGTCTCGCCATACGGGATGGTGCGGAGCAAGTCCCAGACCCGCTGCTGGAACGCGTCGCCGCGCGGGGCCAGCGGCAGGTCGAAGTCCCGAAGCTCACCGGCGAAATACGCGCGCAACTGCACCGCGGCCGCGGCGAACGGCTCCTCGTCCGGCGGGGCCTCGTCGCCGAAGGCGTCAGTGTCAGCCGGGCGGTACTTCGCCGCGTCCATGAGCAGGTGGGTCAGTGCGCCATCCTCCGCAACGACCGTGAGCTCCCCGATGGGGGAGGGAAGCAGGACATGTCGCGGGCTCATGGTGCCGGTCGCGCCGGGGGCTGGGTGCGGAGCAGGTCATCGTGCGTCGGCACCGGGAACTCCGCCGTGTAGTCGCCGTAGGCGCGCGGATCCTCGGCCGGCTCGAGGTGGCAGGTGATCGAGAGGTCGGCGAACTCCTCGTGGATCGCAGCCTCGACCTCCTCGACCAGGTCGTGGCCGCGCTGCACCGACCACTGGCCGGGCACGAGCACGTGGACCTCGGCGAACCGGTGGTGGCCCGAGACCCGCGTCCGCAGCGCATGGAAGTGGACGTCCTTGCTGACGAACCGAGCCAGGATCTCCGCGATGCCCCGGTTCTCCTCCTTGCTCAACGCGACGTCCATGAGGCCCTCGGTGGACTGGCGAATGAGCTTCCACCCGGTCCAGATGATGTTGAGCCCGACGAGGAAGGCGATGACCGGGTCGAGCCGCTCGATCCCGGTGAGGGCGACGACGAGAACGCCGACGATCACGCCGCCGGAGGTCCAGACGTCGGTGAGGAGATGCTTGCCGTCCGCCGTCAGGGTCAGCGAGCGATACTGTCGCCCGGCACGGAGCAGGATGAAGGCGACGACCCCGTTGACGACCGAGGCCAGCACCGAGACGGCCAGGCCGATGCCGACGTTCTCGATGGGCCGCGGATTGAGGAACCGGTCGACCGACGTGTAGAGGATGACGAGGGCCGCGATGAAGATCATCATCCCCTCGAGTGCTGCCGAGAAGTACTCGGCCTTGGCATGCCCGAAATGGTGGTTCTTGTCCGCCGGCATCGCTGCAACGCGCAAAGCGATGAGGACCGCGATTGCGGCCACGAGATTGACGACAGACTCGGCCGCGTCGGAGAGCAGTCCGACCGATCCGGTGAGCTGCCAGGCAATGGTCTTGAGCGTGATCGTCACCAGCGCAGCTGCGATGGACAGCCAGGCGAAGCGGCTCAGGTCACGGGTCTCTTGGGGCACCCGTCCAGTCTGCCAAACATCTCAGACAGGACCGGTCACGTGTTTCGGTCGCCGGGAGTGGGTATGGACTCGGTGACCAATCTGGTGCAACGGAAGGAGCGGACGTGGGTGCAACGGACAAGGCCAAGAACATCACCGAGGACCTCGGTGGCAAGGCCAAGGAAGCCGCCGGCAAGATGACGGACAACGAGCGTCTCGAGGCCGAGGGCCAGACGGACCAGGCCAAGGCTGACCTCAAGCAGCGCGGCGAGCAGCTGAAGGACGCGGGCGAGGACGTCAAGGACGCCTTCCGCGGCTGAACCCAAGGACTGGTGGGCCAGGCTTCGTGGAGGGGGTCTGGCCCATCATCATGTCCGGCTGACCCAGATGAGCCGCCGCCTGCACCACCGCCACCACCATCGCAACACACCCGCTCACCGACTGGCTGCCCCTGCTGCAGCAGGGGC
>NZ_DATCWX010000136.1:0-5580 GCF_036566125.1 Intrasporangium sp. | reverse complement strand
TGGCCACGGACCCCGACCTCGCGCGGCGTCTCGTCCGCAGCTTCCGGCGCGAGACCGTTCCCGGCGGAGTCGCCTGGGACGTCGCCGTGGAGCTCGAGCGCTCGCCCCAGATGTGGTCGCTGCGGCGCAAGCACGGTCCGGCGACGGAGCGGCTGCCCCACGACCCCGTGGCCTAGCCGCACGGAGGCGACGAGTCGATCAGTTGCCGGGCGTGCAACGATGGCTCGGGCCACGAGCCCACCAGCCTCCACCCGACCAGCCCTCCACCCGACTCCAGGAAACCGTATTGCTCTCGTCGTACCGACCGCTGTTCGAGGTGCCGGGGGCACGCACCTTCATCATCGGGGGGATGACCGCGCGCTCGGCCGGGGCGATGTTCGCCGTCGCCACCGTGGCGATGGTCGCGTCACGCCGCGGCTCCTACGAGCTCGCCGGGGCGGTCATGGCGACCGGTCTCATCGCCCTGGCGGTCGCAGCCCCGATCACCGGGCGGCTCGTCGATCGCTACGGGCAGCGGCGGGTCGCCGTGCCCTTCTTCATCTGGTCGGGCTTCTGGGCGGCCCTGACGATGATCGCGTCGTGGCGAGGCTGGCCGGCATGGATCCTGTTCATCACCTTCCCTCTGTGCGCCATCATCCCCAACCTCGGCACCATGGCGCGGGCCAGGTGGTCGCACATCTTCGCCCATGAGCCGCGCAAGCTGCACACGGCGATGTCCTTCGAGCAGGTCATGGAGGAGGTCACCTTCGTCATCGGGCCGGTCCTCGCGATCTGGCTCTCCACGTCGGTCTTCCCCGAGGCGGGATTCCTCTTCGCAACGATCTGCTACGCGATCGGGGTGCTCGTCTTCGTCTCGGCGCGCTCGACGGAGCCGCCGGTCGTGCCGCACCACGAGCGTCCCCACGGGCGAGCTCACGACAACCCCGGAATCCTCCCGCTCGCGTTCATCATGGTCATGACCGGCGTCATCTTCGGCGTCAACGAGGTGGTCACCCTGGCCGTGGCCCAAGAGGCGGGGCACAGCAACGCCGCCGGTGCGATCCTGGCTCTCTTCGCCACCGGCTCGGCCCTCTCAGGGCTCGTCTTCGGGCAGATCTCGCACGGCCGCAACCTGCTCAAACTCCTCATTGCGGGCACCTTCGGGATGATGGTGCTGGAGGCGCCGGTCCTGCTCGCGGGCAACCTCTGGGTCCTCGCCGCCATCATGTTCGTGGCGGGCATCGCGACCGCGCCCACGCTCATCACCACGATGAACCTCATCGAGCGCATCGTCCCGAGGGCGCAGATCAACGAGGGCATGACCATCGTCCTCACCGGGCTCATCATCGGGATCGCGGTCGGGTCGGCCGTCTCGGGCGCCGTCATCGACCGGGTCGGCTCGCGCCAGGGTTACTGGGTCGCCGTCCTTGCCGCGGCGGCCGCCTTCCTCATGGCGCTGGGCACGCGCACGTTCCTCTCCCGGCGCGAGATGGCCAACCTTCGGTAAACCCCGCCACCCCGTCGGCGGCCACGTGCAGCGGGTGCCGGCTCAGCGGCATACGTCTGCCGTATGCCGCTGAGCTCGCTCCCGCGCGCCCCGGCCGTGCACGCCGATCGAGTGAACAAGATTTGGGCGGCCCCTTCACAAATCCTGTTCACTCGATCAGGGGCGGGGTGTTTGATTTCGTATGCCGCTGAGCTCGCTCGCCGCGCCCGTGGCGCGGGTGCCACAGATCCTTCGGGGGGTCCTAAGCGAGTCGAGACGTGCGAGGATGGCGGGCGTGAACGACGTCCCCACCGACGACGCGACCCGGGAGACCTTCGTCCGCCTCTCCGGGCTGATCTACGCCGACGCCGGCGAAGCCGCGATCCATCAGTCGATCGTCGACGCAGCACGCCGGCTCGTCGACGGGTGCGAGCGGTCCTCGCTCATGCTCCGTCAACGGGGCCAGTTCCTCACCGCGGCGGCGACCGACGACATCGCGGCGAGGGTGGATGAGATCGAGAGGGAGGAACGCGAGGGACCGTGCCTCGACGCGATCCTCGACGAGGCCTACCAGCACGACACCGACCTGACGGCCGGCACGAGCCCGTGGCCGCGATTCACGGAGCGCGTCGTCAAGGAGACTCCCGTGCGCTCGGCGATCGGCTACCGTCTCCTGCTCGACGGCGGCAAGGTCGGCGCGCTCAACATCTTCGCCGACGAGCCGGGGTGCCTGACCGAGCGGTCGGCCGACCAGGGCGCAGTGCTCGCCTCGTTCGCGTCTGTCGCGCTCATGGCGCTGCGCGCCCGGGAGGAGGCGGCGACGCTGCGGCTCGGGCTGCAGAGCAACCGCGAGATCGGCAAGGCGGTCGGCCTGCTCATGGCCGCGCACCGGGTCGATGCGCAGGAGGCGTTCGAGCTGCTCCGGCGCACGTCGCAGGACCTCAACATGAAGCTCACCCACGTGGCCGAGCAGGTGGTGCGGGGGCAGGAGAGCCAGTACGGCGGGAAGGTGCCTCCGAGCCGGAACTGACGCGCCAAGCCGCAGGCGTTCGCCGTCCCCGCCCCGGGGGACGTCACGAGTCGCTCCCAGCGGGTGGGAGGCTCAGTTGGGGAGGCTGTTGCCCGCCTGTGGGGCACCCGCAGAGCCGCGCGACGGCGACAGCAGGTCCAAGGCGTCGAGCACCCGGCGTGCGGTGTCCGTGTCACCGGTGACGGTGCAGTGGATCTCGTCTGTCGCGCGACGGCCCGCAGCACGGCGGGTCAACGCCTCGGTCGTCAGCTGTATGGTCGTCACGTCGAGCGGCTCCTCGCCCTCCGGGCGGTCCTGACCGCTGAAGAGCCCCTCACCCTGGGGCTCGCCATGTTTGTCCTCGACGACCCGGGCGCCGCCCCTGGCGAGGACCGGACCGGTGACGTCGAAGACGATGCCGTGGCCCGGCTGGATCCGGGCGTCGCGCACGGCGATGAGCGGCAGTGCGTCGATGATCGCGGACGTGAACACCGCCGCGGCCGGTGAGTCGAGGTCGCCCGGGCGGTCGAGCGCCGTGCGGAGGTCCTGCTCATGCACCCACGTGTCCGTGATCTGCGCGCGGAGCTGGTCACCGAAGGTGGTGTGCTCCCGGAAGAACCCGGCGATCTCCGTCTCGAGGGTCAGGTCGAGGGACCGGAGCTGTGACATCCGGTGCTGGTGGAAGTCTGCGAGCTCGGAGACGACGCTGCGGCCGGTCCACTGCCTGCGGGCCGCGACCTCGACGTCGACGATGCGGTCGAACTGGCCGCGGACGTCGCTGGGGTTCGGCGGGTTGAGCGGCTCCCGAGGCAGCGCCGCGAAGGCCTTCTCCGTCGCCACGACGTGGACGAAGTGGTCCTTGACGGTCCATCCGGGGTTCTCGGTCGACTTGTCGAAGTCGTCCTCGCGGCAGGCCCAGCCCAGGTCGACGATTGCCTGGACCACCTGCTCGAAGGCGTCGAGCAAGCCGCCAAGGTCGTCAGGTGCGGCCGGGTGCAGAGGCATGACCCCAGAGTACTTACGCTGGAGCCATGCCCTCGCCCGCCCGTCCCGTCGCCGCTGTCCGGTCCCTGGGTCCCTGGGCCGTGGCGCTCGTCGTGCTCGCCGGGCTGGGGACCAGCGTGCTCGCCGCGTCCTTGAGCGGTGCCGTCGCGCCGCCGCCGGGTGGCCTCAGCGACGCAGGGCCGGTGGTGCGCTGGGCGCTCCCGCTCGTTCGACTCGTGCACGACGTCGCCGCGGCCCTCACGGTGGGCACCCTGGTGCTGGCGGCCACCATGGTCCCGGGGGCGACGCGACGGGCGTCGGCGGCCCTCGAGGAGCCGCGCCGGGCCGCAGCCTTCCGGATCGCCACCGCGTCGGCCTTCGTCTGGGCGATCGCAGGGGTCGTCGTCGTCCTCTTCACGTTCGCTGATGCGTCGGGGCTTTCTCTCGGCGATCCCCTCTTTGCGTCGAAGCTGCTGGGCTCGGTGTGGGCGATCGACACGCTGCGGATCGGCCTCATCTCGGCGATGGCGGCGTTCGTCGTGGCCTCCGGAGCGGCCGTCGCCCGGGCGCGATCGGTCGCCGTCGCGCTCTCGGTCGTCGCCCTCTTCGGCATCGCCGTCCTCGGGTTGACCGGGCACGCGGGCGGGTCCTCCGACCACGAGACGGCGGTCAACGCGATGGGGGTGCACCTGCTGAGCGCCACCCTGTGGACCGGGGGACTGCTCGCCCTCATCGTGCTGCGGCCCCGGCTGGGCGCCGCCCTGCCCGTGGTCGTCCGCCGCTACTCCACGGTCGCCCTGTGGGCGTTCATCGCGCTCGGCGCCTCCGGAGTGTTGGCCGCCACCACCCGGTTCGACAGGATCGCGGACCTGACGACGCCCTACGGGATCATCGTCATGCTCAAGGCAGCCGCGCTCGTGCTGCTCGGCTTCGCCGGATGGTGGCACCGGAGAGTCACGATCGATGCCCTCGAGCGAGAGCGACCCGACGGGTCGGGGCAGAGCAGGCCCTTCCTGCGACTTGCCGTCGGTGAGGTCGTCGTCATGGGACTGGCGTTCGGTCTGGCCACGGCGCTGGCCCGGACCGAGCCGCCGGTGCCCGAGACGCTGCCGAACCCGACCCCGGCCCTTGCGCTCACGGACTTCCCCGAGCCACCTGCGCCGACGGCGCTGTCGTGGGTCACGGCCTGGCGGGTCGACTGGCTCTTCCTCGCGGTGGCGTTGCTCGCCATCGGGCTCTACGTCGCCGGTGTCGTCCGGCTGGCACGGCGAGGGGACCGCTGGCCCGTGCTGCGGACGGTCAACTGGATCCTCGGCTGGCTCGTCCTCGTCTGGGCGACGAGCGGCGTGCTCGGCATCTACGGCAGGGTCGCCTTCTCCTGGCACATGACGCTGCACATGATCGAGGCGATGGTCGTCCCGATCCTCCTCGTCCTCGGGGCTCCAGTCACCCTCGCCCTCCGGGCGTTGCGCAAACGCGCCGACGGCACCCTGGGACCCCGCGAGCTGCTGCTCGGTGTCGTCCACTCGCCGTACCTCAAGGTCGTGGGCAACCCGATCTTCGCCGCCGCCTTCTTCTTCATGAGCCTCGTCGTCTTCTACTGGACGGGTCTGTTCGAGCTGGCGCTGACGACGCACACCGGACACCTCGTCATGACGGTCCACTTCCTCATGGCGGGGTACCTGTTCGCGTGGGTGCTCGTCGGCATCGATCCCGGCCCGCCGAAGTGGAGCCCGGCGCTGCGCCTCATCGTGCTCTTCGCGACGATCGCGTTCCACGCCTTCTTCGGGGTGTCCATCATCAGCGGGACGACCCTGCTCGCCCCGGACTTCTTCACGACGATCAACGTGTCGTGGATCGACGACCCCCTGGCCGACCAGCGCAACGGCGGCGCCATCGCCTGGGCCATCGGGGAACTTCCCGCGCTCGTGCTGGCACTGCTCGTGGCCACGCAGTGGGCCCGCGCCGACAAGAGGGAGGGCCGGCGCCGCGACCGGCGTGCGGACCGGGACGGCGATGCCGAGCTGGCCGCGTACAACGAGCAGCTGGCCCGACTCGCCGAGCGCGACCGCACCAACCAGCCCTGATGGCCCGGGCCCCGCACGCCCCGCCTGCCGGCCTC
>NZ_DATCWX010000220.1:0-9486 GCF_036566125.1 Intrasporangium sp. | reverse complement strand
CCACGAGATCGACGCCGACATCGAGACCTTCCTCGAGGGCCTCGCGGTCGGCGAGACGCGCACCGACGAGCTGACCCGGGCGACCGACGCACTGCGTCGGCACATCTACCTCGAGGAGGAGTTCCTCTTCCCGCCTCTGCGCGCGGCCGGGATGCTGCCGCCGGTGCTGGTGATGCTGCGCGAGCACGGGGAGATCTGGCGCACGCTCGACGCGATCGGCGCGCTCGACCTCGACGCCGACGGGTCACCGGCGCGCGACCAGTGCGCGACCCTGCTGACCCAGCTCGGCGCCCACAACGCCAAGGAGGAGCCGATCATCTACCCGCAGGGTGATGCGGTCCTCAGCGACCAGGCCAAGGCTGAGCTCCACGAGTTCATCGACAATGGCCGTATGCCGCCGGGCTGGGTCTGCGCGCAGGCGCGCCCTCGCGGCTGAAGACGAAAGGCAGGTGGTGGGCATGGAGGCGACCGTGAGCAGCCTGTTCATCTATCCCGACTCGGAGTCGCCCGCCCAGGAACTCGATGCGGTCGAGATCACGCCGACCGGCCCAGAGGGCAACCGGGCGAAGAAGCACGCGGTCCACATCGTCTCGGCGGAGGAGTACGTCGAGACCCACCCAAAGGCCAACATCGTCCTCGACGTCGCCCCGGACGTGCTCGCCTCGCTCGTCGGTTCCGTCGTGCGCCTGGGCGAGTGCACCCTGGTGGTCACGCGCAAGCCCGAGCAGTGCGCCGGCGTGTACGCCGACGTGGTCGAGCCGGGCGCGGTGTCAGTCGATGACCGCCTGCTCGTCGCGGCGGACGAGTGACGATCCACTCGAGCCATCCCTTCGAGCCGGACGAGACGGGCCGGGAGCCGATCCGCCGTTTCCGCGGCCGGGTCGGTGGGGCCGTGTCGCTCTGGACCTCCGGCGAGGGCAGGGACAGGGCGGGCCTGACCGTGACGTCAATGCTCGTCGCGGCCGGGGACCCCGCTCGGGTTGTCGTGCTGCTGCACCCGGATGCCGATCTGCTGGAGCGGATCGAGGAGACCTCGGCTGCAGTCGTCTCGCTGTTGGCGTGGCGACACCGGGAACTTGCCGATGTGTTCGCGGGCCAGTTCCCGGCACCCGGCGGCCCTTTCCGGGCGGGGGAGTGGGAGCAGACGGAGTGGGGTCCTCGCCTCGTGACCGCGCCCTCGTGGCTCGGCGTGCGGGCCGACGCGCGGTCGCGGCGGGATGTCGGGTGGTCGGTCCTGCTCGAGGCCGTCGTCGAGCACGTGGAGGTCGGCGAGGACGCCGGGGGAACCGGGGAACCCGAGAGCTCAGGGCCGCTCTTCCACCGCCGTGGTCGCTACCTCCGGCTGTGAGGAGAGGACGGGCGCGAGGCCGTGCCACGCGAGCTCGGTGAGGGACTCGACGAGCACCTCTCGCGGTGCCCTCACGGGCGAGGCGAGCCACTCGTCGGCGACCGCCTGGACCGCCCCGACGAGGGCCACGGCGCTCACTCGCCACGTCGCGGCGGCGATGTCGCCGTCTGGGGAGGACGCCTCCAGGAGCCGCGCGAGCTGGTCGGTCACGTGGCCGACGGTGGCGCCGACCGGGTCGTCGGTCAGCGGGCGGTCGACCATGGGTCGGTTGACCACGAAGCGGTAGAGCTGGGTGTCGGACTCGACG
Organism: Intrasporangium sp.; assembly: GCF_036566125.1. GTDB lineage: Bacteria > Actinomycetota > Actinomycetes > Actinomycetales > Dermatophilaceae > Intrasporangium. The sequence continues at coordinate 7,831 of NZ_DATCWX010000220.1, read as the reverse complement.
AGGGCAAGGTAGGCGTCAACGGTCGACGAGATCAGCTCGCGTGGGTCGGTGCCCGTGGCACTTGACCTCTTGAGGGCTGCCACGACGTCTCCGACGACGCGCTGGTCGACACGCTCAACGACGGCCCGGTAGAGCCCAGCCCGGTCCTCGAAGTGGCGGTAGATGACGGTCTTGCTCGTGCCCGCCTCGGCCGCGATGTCGTCCATGCCCACTCCGGCGCCGTGCCTGCGGATGGCCCGGATGGTCGAGTCGACCAGGCTCGCCCGGCGCTCCTCGCGGTGCCGGACCCAGCGCACCGACCGGCCGTCGGCGACATCCGGTGGGCCTCCCGGGCGCTGGGCATCGGTCATGAAGGCAAACTAACAGGTACTCGCTGTATCGACTACTGCGGGTTTCGGTTATCTTGATCCCTAGGTGGGCTGACAGACCCTAATGACAGCCCCGTATCCGGACGACCCAGGAGAGTTCATGGCACCCAAGACGAGAAAGTCGTCGGCCCGGCAGACGCGCCGTGTCGCCGTCCTCGGCGGCAACCGAATCCCGTTCGCTCGTGCCCAGGGCGCGTACGCCCGCGCGTCGAACCAGGACATGCTCACCGCCGCTCTCGACGGACTCATCGCCCGCTACGGCCTCGCAGGCGAGCGGCTCGGCGAGGTCGTCGCCGGCGCGGTGCTCAAGCACTCCCGCGACTTCAACCTCACGCGAGAGTCCGTCCTGGGCACGCGACTTGACGCCGCGACGCCCGCCTACGACGTCCAGCAGGCCTGCGGCACAGGCCTCGAGGCCGCGATCCTCGTGGCGAACAAGATCGCGCTCGGCCAGATCGACTCCGGCATCGCCGGCGGGGCGGACACGACGAGCGACGCTCCCATCGCCGTGAGCGAGGACCTGCGCAAGGTGCTCCTGGCCGTCAACCGCGCCAAGACCCCGATGGACAAGCTCAAGGCGCTGTCCGCCTTCCGGCCGACCCAGCTCACACCGTCGATCCCGGAGAACGGCGAGCCCCGGACCGGGATGTCGATGGGGGAGCACATGGCGGTGACCGCCGCGGAGTGGGGCATCTCCCGCGAGGCGCAGGACGAGCTCGCCGCTGCCAGCCACCAGAAGCTCGCCGCCGCCTACGACCGCGGCTTCTTCGACGACCTGATGACTCCCTACCTCGGCCTGACCAGGGACAACAACCTGCGGCCCGACTCGACCGTGGAGAAGCTGGCCAGGCTCAAGCCGGTCTTCGGCAGGGGCGAGAACGCGACGATGACGGCCGGCAACTCGACGCCGTTGACCGATGGCGCCTCGGCCGTGCTCCTTGCCAGCGAGGACTGGGCCGAGGCGCACCACCTGACCCCGCTTGCCTGGTTCGTCGACGCCGAGACGGCCGCAGTCGACTACGTCCACGGCGACGAGGGCCTGCTCATGGCACCGACCTATGCCGTCCCACGGCTCCTTGCCCGCAACGGGCTGACGCTCCAGGACTTCGACTTCTACGAGATCCACGAGGCCTTCGCGTCGACCGTGCTCACGCACCTCAAGGCCTGGGAGGACGAGGAGTTCGCCATCAAGCGGCTCGGGCTCGACGCGCCGCTCGGGTCGATCGACCGCAGCCGGCTCAACGTCAACGGCTCGTCCCTGGCCGCCGGTCACCCCTTCGCCGCGACCGGTGGGCGCATCGTCGCCGCGCTGGCCAAGCAGCTCAGGGAGAAGCGCGAGGCGACCGGGAAGCCGGTCCGCGGTCTTGTGTCCATCTGCGCTGCCGGTGGGCAGGGCGTCGTCGCGATCCTGGAGGCCTGAGACATGGCTGATCTCTTCACCACCGTCGTCACCTCACCCCTGGCGAAACGGGCCGGGGTGCCGCAGCCGACGCAGCTGCGCCGCTACACGCCGGGAGGCCCGCTCATCGAGGGCCCGGTTCTCCTCGCCGGCGGGGGCCGCTTCGAGAAGTCCCTGCGCGTCCGCCTCGACGAGGCCGGCGTCGCAGTGGTGAGCGCCGCCGACGACACGGAGGACCGCCTCGGCGCCCTCATCCTGGACCTGTCGGCAGCACTGGACCCGACCGAGCTGGCCCAGTTGCGCACCATCGGCGCCCCAGCCGTCAAGCGGCTCGCCAAGAATGCTCGCGTCGTCGTCATCGGCACGGACTCGGCGACGCTGACGGACGTCACCGAGGTGGTGACACAACGTGCCCTGGAAGGCTTCAGCCGCTCCCTCGCCAAGGAGCTGCGCCTCGGTGCGACGGGCAATCTTGTGCTCGCCCAGGGCGAGGCGCACGACGGGGTCTGGTCGGCAGTGGAGTTCCTCCTCTCCGGGAGGTCGGCCTACGTCGACGGCCAGGTCGTGCGGGTCGGCGACACCGCGGGAACGAACCAGGAATCCGTGAAACCGCTCGCTGGCAAGGTCGCGGTCGTCACCGGGGCCGCGCGAGGCATCGGCGCCGAGATCGCCCGCGTCCTCGCCCGAGACGGCGCCACCGTCGTGGCCGTCGACATCCCTGCGGCGGGTGAGGCGCTGGCCCGCGTCGCCAACGAGGTGAAGGGCACGGCCCTTCAGGTCGACGTCACGGCCCCGGGCGCCGGCGCTGCCATCGTGGATCACGCGACGCAGCGCCATGGCGCGATCGACATCGTCATCCACAACGCCGGGATCACGCGGGACAGGCTCTTCGTCAACCTCGACGAGGACCGGTGGGACAGCGTCATCGACGTCAACCTGCGCTCCATCCTGCGGATGAACGAGGCGATCCTCGGCGAGGGCGGCCTCGGGCGGGGTGGTCGAATTGTCTGCCTGTCCTCCATCGCCGGCATCGCGGGCAACCGGGGACAGACCAACTACGGGGCGAGCAAGGCCGGCGTCATCGGCCTGGTGACCGCGCTGGCGACTCAGGTCAAGGACCGCGGCATCACCGTCAACGCCGTCGCTCCGGGCTTCATCGAGACCGAGATGACGGCTCGGATTCCCTTCGCGACCCGCGAGATGGGGCGCCGGATCAACTCGCTCCAGCAGGGTGGTCTGCCCAAGGACGTGGCGGAGACGATCGCCTGGCTCAGCCAGCCGGGCGCGGCCGCCGTCACGGGCCAGGTGGTCCGGGTGTGCGGGCAGAGCTGGCTCGGCGCATGAGCGGGTCGGCCATGACGCGGGAGATCACCTTCGGGGCCGGGCCGGACCTCAAGCGGATCTACGCCACCGCACTGGTGACAGGGCGTCCCACATCCGGACCGCTGCCCGACGTCCGAGCCGTCCGGAGCGGGATCAGGGTCGACCTGGGCAACCTCGTCGACTACGCGCGGATGTGCGGCTTCACGGTGGGCGCCGCCCTGCCGCTGACCTACCCGCACATGCTCGCCTTCCCGCTGCAGATGGCCCTCATGAGCGAGCGCGACTTCCCGCTGGGCTTGACCGGGGCGGTGCACCTCGAGAACGTCATCACCGCAACCCGCCCGATCGCGGTGCAGGAGACCCTCGACCTCACGGTGTGGGCGGAGAACCTGCGACCGCACCGCCGCGGACAGCAGGCCGACCTCGTCTCCGAGGCGAGCGTCGATGGGCAGATCGTCTGGCGCGGCGTCAGCACCTACCTGTCCAAGGGCAGGGAGCACCCCGACGCGGCACCCTCCGAGCCGCCGTCCCTCGAGCCGCTGCAGGACGTCGCGACCGGCCCCATGTGGCGCCTCGGCGAGGACATCGGGCGCAGGTACGCGAGGGTCTCCGGTGACTGGAACCCGATCCACCTGCACGCGCTCACGGCGCGGCCGCTCGGCTTCCCGACCGCCATCGCGCACGGCATGTACAGCTATGCCCGAGTCGTCGCCGCCCTCGGTCCGACGCTGCCGGACTCGGGTGTGACGAGTCGCGTCTGGTTCCGCAAGCCGCTCCGGCTGCCGTCGACGGTCCGTCTCAGAAGTGCCATCGAGCCGCACCACATCCTCTCGCTGCTCGCCAGCGCGAGGGGCGACATCGAGCACGCCGTTGTCGAGCACACGTGGTAGACAGACCATTCCGTATGCCGCTGAGCCCGGTTCCGCTGTCAGCACAGCGGGTGCCGGGCTCAGTCACTCGGATGAGTGCATTTGAGCCAAACGGATGAAGAGCGCGGGTCGACAGATGTCGCGCGACGGGTGACGCTGTCGTCATGACCGACCTCTCGATCCTTCCCGAGACGATGAGCGTCTGGGAGACGATCGGGTCCGAAGGCGCCGGCCGCATCCGACAGGTCGAGCGCGCGCTGCCGCGACCGGGCCATGGAGAGGTGATCGTGCAGGTTGAGACCTGCGGCGTCTGCCGGACCGACCTGCACGTCACCGAGGGCGAGCTGCCCGAGCATCGACCCCACGTCGTCCCCGGCCATGAGGTCGTCGGACGGGTTGTCGGCCTCGGAGAGGGGACGTCCCGCTTCGAGGTCGGGGACCGCATCGGCATCGCGTGGCTCCGCAGCACGTGCGGGACCTGCCGATGGTGCCGGTCGGGTCGGGAGAACCTCTGCCGCTCAGCACGATTCACCGGGTGGGACGAGGATGGTGGATACGCCATGTTCACCACGGTGCCCGAGGCCTACGCGTACCGCGTGCCACCGGAGATCGAGGCCGAGCAAGCGGCGCCCCTCCTCTGTGCCGGGATCATCGGCTACCGCGCGCTCCGGCGGGCAGCCGTGCCTCCCGGCGGGCGACTCGGGATCTACGGCTTTGGAGCCAGCGCCCACCTGACCGCACAGATCGCCCTGGCCCAGGGCGCTGAGGTCCACGTCCTCACGCGGGGCGAGGACGCTCGCCGACTCGCACTCGACCTCGGGGCGAGTTCGGCGGGACCGGCGGACGGGCTGCCCCCGGTGCCGCTCGACGCGTCGATCCTCTTCGCGCCAGCCGGTGAGCTGGTCCCCGTCGCCCTGGCCGGCCTGGAGCAGGGTGGCACGCTCGCGCTGGCCGGCATCCACGTCAGCGACCTCCCCACGCTGGACTACCAACACCATCTGTTCCGGGAGAAGACGCTCACCTCCGTCACCGCGAACACGCGTCAGGACGGTGAGGAGCTCCTCGCTCTCGCCGCGCGGCTCGGCGTGCGCTCGACGGTGACGACCTACCCCTTCGACGTCGCCGACCAGGCACTCGACGACCTCAAGGAGGGCCGCTTCGCCGGGGTCGCCGTCCTCAGCCACGCGCAGCCCCCAACCCCGTGATCGAGTGAACAAGAACTGTGGGACCCGGCCCAGCGGCATACCCCCAAGAACTGTTCACTCGATCGCCCGGGCGCTTTCGCTTGGCACCCGTTGCTGTCGATACGCTTGAGCGCGGCCGCGCCCAGCGGCATACGACCCTTGAAGGAGCACCCTCGTGTCTGCACAGATCACCGTCACCCTCGCCGGGAGCGAGCGAACGGTCACGGAGCAGACGACGGCCGGCGAGCTCTTCGAACAGAACGGAAGCGCCAACCGTTCAGTGGTTGTCGCCCGGGTCAACGGGGAGCTGCGCGACCTCTTCCACGTCCTTCGCGAGGGGGACGTCGTCGAGCCAGTGACCATCGACTCCGAGGACGGTCTCGCCGTCCTTCGCCACTCCACCGCCCACGTGCTTGCCCAGGCCGTCCAGTCCCTCCACAGCGACGCCAAGCTCGGCATCGGCCCGCCGATCCGGGACGGTTTCTACTACGACTTCGACGTCGAGGAGCCCTTCCACCCTGAGGACCTCAAGGCCCTCGAGCGGGCGATGCAGAAGATCATCAACGAGGGACAGACCTTCCAGCGGCGCGTCGTCACCGACGAGGACGCCCTCCGGGAGCTCGCCCATGAGCCCTACAAGTGCGAGCTGGTCGGCCTCAAGGGCGGCGCGGGGGAGGCAGCCGAGGGTGCGAGCGTCGAGGTCGGCGGCGGCGAGCTGACGATCTACGACAACGTCCGGCGCGACGGCACCCGTGCGTGGGGGGACCTCTGCCGCGGTCCCCACGTCCCGAGCACCAAGGTGATCGGCAACGCCTTCAAGCTGATGCGCGTGGCAGCCGCCTACTGGCGTGGGTCGGAGAAGAACCCACAGCTCCAGCGGATCTACGGGACCGCCTGGGCGAGCAAGGACGACCTCAAGGCCTACCTCGACCGGCTTGCCGAGGCCGAGCGCCGCGACCACCGCAAGCTGGGTGCCGAGCTGGACCTCTACAGCTTCCCGGACGAGCTCGGGTCCGGGCTGCCGGTCTTCCACCCCAAGGGCGGGGTCATCAAGCGCGAGATGGAGGATTACGTCCGCCGGCGCCACATCGAGGAGGGCTTCGACTACGTCGGGACGCCGCACATCAGCAAGGACGGCCTGTTCCACACGTCGGGACACCTGCCCTACTACGCCGACACGATGTTCCCGCCGATGGAGCTGGAGGGGGCCGAGTACCGCCTCAAGGCGATGAACTGCCCCATGCACAACCTCATCTTCAAGTCGCGCGGTCGGTCCTACCGCGAGCTGCCGCTGCGGTTCTTCGAGTTCGGCTCGGTGTACCGCTACGAGAAGTCGGGCGTCGTGCACGGTCTGACCCGCGTGCGCGGCCTGACGATGGACGACTCGCACTCCTATGTCGCCGAGGAGCAGGCCCCCGACGAGATCAAGCACCTGCTCGACTTCATCCTCGGGCTGCTCAAGGACTTCGGTCTCACCGACTTCTATCTCGAGCTGTCGACCCGCGACGACGAGGGCGACAAGAAGGACAAGTTCATCGGGACGAACGAGCAGTGGGCCGTCGCCACCGCCGTCCTCGAGAAGGCCGCCACCGAGTCCGGCCTCGAGCTCGTCGCCGACCCGGGTGGCGCTGCGTTCTACGGCCCCAAGATCTCCGTCCAGGCCAAGGACGCCATCGGCCGGACCTGGCAGATGTCGACAATCCAGTACGACTTCAACCAGCCAGAGCGCTTCGGCCTCGAGTACCAGGCTGCCGACGGCTCGCGCCAGCAGCCGGTGATGATCCACTCGGCGAAGTTCGGCTCGATCGAGCGGTTCCTCGGTGTGCTCGTCGAGCACTACGCGGGCGCGTTCCCGGTGTGGCTCTCGCCGGTCCAGGTGCTGGGTGTGCCGGTGGCGGACGAGTTCGCCGACTACCTCGGCGAGGTGCTGGACCGGCTGCGCCGCAAGGGAGTCCGAGTGGAGCTGGACGCGAGTGACGACCGCTTCCCGAAGAAGATCCGCAACGCGTCGAAGTCGAAGGTGCCGTACGTTCTCATCGCGGGGGAGGACGACCGCGCTGCCGGGGCCGTGTCATTCCGCTATCGGGACGGGTCACAGAAGAACGGTGTGCCGATCGACGACGCCATCGCGGAGATCGTGGCCGCGATCGAGTCGCGCGCCCAGGTCTAGCGCCGGCACCCACGACGACCAAGCCGGCCCTCCAGCCGCTGGCGACGAAGTAGGCTCCACGCTCTCGGCGTGTCTCGTCGACACGCCGAGAGCTCCACGCTTTGCCGACAAAGTTTTGGTGAACCGCTTGCAAACACCACGTGGCGGGGCTAGAAAGGAACTACCGAACCGCTTCGGCGGATCGGCTCTTCCTCACCTCGGTGAGCGGAGAGAGAAGGCCCGGGAACTCATACTTCCCGGGCCTTCACCTTCCCATCGGCGCAAGCCCACCGATTCCCGGCCCCGTGGCTCTCACACCCGCGGGGCCGCGTCGTGTCCCGACAAGCGGAAGCCAGCCCAGCGGCATACGGGATGACGAAGCTCGGCGGTCAAGGCCAGGGGCAGGGTCAGGGGCAGGCGTACCGTCGTGGTACGCGTTTTGGGGAGGAGCCATGGGTCGCACCAGAGGGCGGGGACAACCATCTCCGCAGGGCGCTCAGGGCCCTGAGGCATCTGGCCAGAGACCGCCCGGCCCACCG
>NZ_DATCWX010000169.1:0-5458 GCF_036566125.1 Intrasporangium sp. | reverse complement strand
CGGCAGCCGCGGCGGCACGGAGACGGTGACGTCTACTCGAACAGGAAGCGGCTCCCGATCGGGCTCTGCTCCCTGAGCTGCTCGCAGGCGCCTCGGGCCTGCTGCGTCTGGGCTGAGTCGATGCAGGTCTCGTAGGCGCTGACGTCGGCGTAGAAGACCAGCTGCATCGCCAGCGTCGACAACATGAGCGCGACGATTCCCAGCGTGATGGCGGGCCAGATCTTCTCCCGACTGCTGCGGTGGGCCAGGAATCGGAGCAGCCGCACCGTGAGCACCGCGGCGATGACAAAGGGGATCGCGGCGACGAACCGCTTCGGCAACGGCAGGTACATCGCGATGATGCCGAGCAGCACGAGGACGGTCACGGGAAGGGTGCGCTTGGCCTTCTCACGGGCGAACCCGATGTCGCGCCGCTCGTCTTGACTGCTCACTCACCCATCCTCGCCCATGGGACACCGCCGTCGCGCGACGGGTCGCGGCTAGACTCCGCGCGTGGCGTCCGAGGTCCCCGCAGCGAGCAGCCGAGTCGACATCGTCGTCCTCGTCTCCGGCTCGGGGACGCTGCTCCAGGCCCTCATCGACGCTGCGAGCGACCCGGCGTACGGGGTGCGGATCGCGGCCGTCGGCTCGGACCGGCAGTGCAGCGGGCTGGAGCGGGCCGAACGGGCCGGCATCCCCAGTTTCGTCTGCCAGCCGGCACGGTTCCCGTCCCGCGTGGAATGGGATGCCGCGTTGGCCGAGCGGCTTCGCGAGGTGCGGCCCCGCTTCGTCGTGTCCGCCGGCTTCATGCGGATCCTCGGCGAGCGTGTCCTCTCTGAGCAGACAGTGATCAACACGCATCCGGCCCTGCTGCCGAGCTTTCCCGGCGCGCACGGGGTCAGGGATGCCCTGGCGTATGGCGTCAAGGTGACCGGGACGACCTGTCACCTGGTCGACGCCGGTGTCGACACCGGGCCGGTCATCGACCAGCGCGTCGTGGCGGTCGCGGAGGACGACACGGAGGAGTCCCTGCACGAGCGGATCAAGGTGCAGGAGCGGGCCATGCTCGTCGACGTCGTCCGCCGGCTGGCCCACGAGGGCTTCACCGTGGAGGGACACCGGGTCCGCCTCGGCGGCACGCGCTAGGCTGGCGACACACGACTGGCGCAGGTGGGGAACCACCAGGGAGTGAACGTCGGGGCATCGCCCGCCTGGGTGCTCCCGGAACCTGATGCCCTTCCAATCAGCGCAGGAGCCAGCACATGCCCGACGCTCGCCGCCCCATCCAGCGCGCGCTCATCTCCGTCTACGACAAAACCGGTCTAGAGGACCTTGCGAGGGCGCTGGACTCGGCCGGTGTCTCGATCGTCTCGACGGGATCGACGGCCCAGAGGATCGCGTCCCTCGGGATCGCGGTCACGCCGGTCGAGGAGCTGACCGGCTTCCCTGAGTGCCTCGAGGGTCGGGTCAAGACGCTGCACCCCAAGGTGCACGCCGGGATCCTCGCCGACACGCGCAAGCCGGACCACCTCAGGCAGCTGGCCGACCTCGGCATCGAGGCGTTCGAGCTCGTCGTCGTCAACCTCTATCCCTTCCGCGAGACCGTCGCGTCTGGCGCGAGCGAGGACGAGTGCGTCGAGCAGATCGATATCGGTGGACCATCGATGGTGCGGGCCGCAGCCAAGAACCACCCCAGCGTTGCGATCGTGACGAGCCCAGCGGCATACGGCCAGGTTGTCGACGCGCTGGGAGCCGGCGGCTTCACGCTGGACCAGCGCAAGCGGCTGGCGGCGGAGGCGTTCGTGCACACGGCGAGCTACGACACCGCAGTCGCGAGCTGGATGCAGGACTACGCGGGCGCCGGGAGCGACGGTTTCCCCGCGTGGACCGGGGGTGACTTCACCCTGGCGGCGGCGTTGCGCTATGGCGAGAACCCGCATCAGCGAGCCGCTCTCTACCGCAATGGAACTGCGGGCGTAGCCTCGGCGGAGCAGTTGCACGGCAAGGAGATGTCGTACAACAACTACGTCGACACCGAAGCCGCGGTGCGGGCCGCGCACGACCACGGCGACCAGCCCACAGTCGCGATCGTCAAGCACGCCAACCCCTGTGGCGTCGCCGTCGGCGAGACGATCGAGCAGGCCTACGCACGGGCACATGCGACGGATCCCGTGTCCGCGTTCGGCGGGATCATCGCGACCAACCGCACGGTGACTGCAGCCATGGCCGGCAAGGTCAAGGAGGTCTTCACCGAGGTCATCGTCGCCCCCGACTTCGACGATGAGGCGCTGTCGATCCTCAAGGGCAAGAAGAACATTCGCATCCTGCGGCTGCCCAACGAGGACGCGATCCGCACGGCATCGATGGAGACCCGACCGATCTCCGGGGGGTTGCTCATGCAGGGCGTCGACCGGGTCGATGCCGAGGTGCGCGACGAGACCGGCGCGGTGACCGGTGGCGACAGGGCGGAATCCTGGCGGCTGGTCTCAGGTGCTGCAGCCGACGAGGCGACACTGGCGGATCTGCAGTTCGCGTGGCGCGCGGTCCGCGCGGTGAGGTCCAACGCCATCCTCCTCGCCAAGGACGGGGCGGCCGTTGGGATCGGCATGGGGCAGGTCAACCGGGTCGACTCGTGTTACCTCGCCGTGCGTCGTGCCGGTGAGGAGCGAGCGAGCGGTGCGGTTGCGGCCTCGGACGCGTTCTTCCCGTTCGCCGACGGGCTGCAGATCCTGCTCGATGCGGGCGTGCGAGCCGTCGTCGCGCCCGGTGGTTCGGTCCGGGACGCCGAGGTCATCGAGGCGGCCACGGCGGCGGGGGTGACGATGTACTTCACCGGGACTCGCCACTTCGCCCACTGACGCCACCTCCGCCGAGCGCCCACCCCCACCGACCCCGTGCGGCAACACACCCGCTTACCGCGCGGTCACCCCTCCTGCAGGTGGGGGAGGCACGCGATAAGCGGGTGTGTTGCGGTGGTGCTCCAGCGGATCAGGCCGGCGGCGACCATCGGTAGCCGGTCGGCTCGCCCTCGCCGAGGTCGACGATGGCCGCGACCGGTCCACCGCCGTCCGGGCCCTGGTGTGCAGCGGACACCGAGACGAACACGGCGGGGTCGCCGGTCACCGCGGCAGTCACGCCGCCGACGGCCGACTTGATCTGGCGGTGCCAGTGGACGTCGGAGTCGTCGAGCATGGCGTTTCGGCGCCCGTGGACGGTCCCGTCCTGGCTGACCTCGCACTTGAGGAAGACGTTGACGAGCCGTCCGTCGAGGTCGGTCCAGTGCGGGCGCTCGGGCAGGTCGAGCCCGGCGTCCTTGATGGCCTCCCAGATGCCGTCCTGGTCCAGCGCGTCGCGCATGACGGAGTGGCCGATCCGGTACCGCCCGCCGATGCCGCGCGTGTTGCCGACGACGACGACCTGCGCCTGGTCGAGCTCCACCCCCGACGAGCAGGAGGCGACGGATGAGAAGAGCGAGCGGTTGTGCATGACGTCCGCGTCCGTCGGCATCTCTATCTCGCCAAGGGCGACGGCGATGCCGAGGCCGGTCGTGCCGTTGGACAGGTCCATCGACTCGTGGGTGTGCTCGGTCCAGACCTTCATCCCGCGGGACTTGGCGTCGCGGATCGTGTGGATCGTCAGCAGCGGAGTCTTCGTCTGGACGTAGTGGACGTCCTTGGGGTCGGTGATCCCCGCCCGCTCCATCGCGACCTTCACGCCATCGGCGACCTTCCGGACCATCGCCACGTAGCCGATCTCCTCCGGCTTGATCGGCTCGCTCATCGCGAACCCCACGGTGAGGCGCAGGTCGTCAGACGGCTCGGCCCGGTCGGCTGGCACCGTGGCGAAGATCGTCGCGTGCGGGCTGATGACGCCATCGGTTCCACCCGACCACACGATCGGGATCTGCTTGACCTGGTCGGCGGGGGCACCCTTCTCGACGAGCACCTCGCGGAAGGCTCGGTCGGCGATGATGCGGGTGTAGTCGTTGACCCCGCCGTTGCCCTCCGTTTTGCCGATGATCGCGATGACCCGGCTGGCCTCCATGACGCCGTCGTCGATGAGCCTGGCGAGCTCGGACGCGTCGGCGACGGAGTGGATCGGGACCTTGCGCACCTCGATGGCTTCTGGCACGTGACTCACCTTTCGAAATCGTTTGGGGGCGTTGGGTTCTCGATGACGGTACCGATGCCGTGGTCCACGGCATCGGTGATCTGGTCAAGGGACGTGATGATGCTGCGTCGGCCGCCGGACCGCACGAACCGCATGGCCGCGTCGACCTTGGGGCCCATCGAGCCGGAGGCGAAGTGCCCCGCGGCGGCGTACTCCTCCAGCTCGGCAAGGGTCACGCGCTCGAGCGGCCTCGCCTCCGGCGTGCCCCAACCGATGACGGCGTGAGGGACGTCCGTGGCGATGACGAGCGCATCGGCGTCGATGGCGCGGGCGAGCAGGGCCGCGGTGAGGTCCTTGTCGATGACCGCCTCGACGCCGTGCACAGTGGCGGCGTCCGACCGCACGACGGGAATGCCGCCCCCGCCGGCGGCCACGACGACGTAGCCAGCCTGCATGAGGGTGAGCAGCGTGTGGGCGTCGAGCACCTCGAGCGGCTCAGGCGATGCGACGACGCGCCTCCAGCCCTTGGCCCCGCGATCCTCCCAGACCTGACCCAGCGCGATGAGCGGCTGGGCCTCGTCCTTGCTGACGTAGCGTCCGACGGGCTTGGTCGGCTTCCTGAAGCCCGGGTCGTCCGGGTCGACGAGCGTGCGGGTGACGATGGCGGCGACGGGCCGCTGGACTCCGCGCCGCGCGAGCGACCCCTCGAGCGCGTCGAGCATGGTGAAGCCGATGGTCCCCTGCGTCTGCGCGCCGCACCAGTCGAGCGGCACCGGTGGGACGACGTGGGCGGCGAGCTCGTTCTTGACGAGGATGTTGCCGACCTGCGGGCCGTTGCCGTGGGTGATGGCGACGTCGTGGCCAGCAGCCACGAGGTCGGCAACATGCGACATCGCCCGGCGGATCGCGCGCCGCTGCTCGTGCGGGGCCGCACTCCCATCGGGCCCGGTCATAGCGTTGCCGCCGAGTGCGACGAGCACCCTCATGCCACTCTCCTCGATGTCGTTGCGGGTGAGCCTAGGGAGCGAGTGGGGCCGGGCGCGTTGGCAGGTCCTGCCCAATGCAGGGCCGTTGGTTGTCAGTTGTACGTATGCCGCTGAGCTCGCTCCCGACGCACGTGCGCTCCCGCTCCTCCCGCACGTCGCCTGCGTCAGCGGGTGGTCGGCGTCGTGGTGATGCTGTGGGTCTGGACTCGGCGCAGGGCGCGGGCGATGGTGCGCAGCTCGTCGTCGCTCAACCCGGCAGCGAAGCGCTTCTCGATCTGCCCGACGTAGTGCGGCGCACTCGCCTCGAAACGCTGCCTGCCCTCGGTGGTGATGACGGCATACGACGACCGCGCGTCGACCGGGTTGGGCTCCTTGGCGACGAG
>NZ_DATCWX010000141.1:0-2116 GCF_036566125.1 Intrasporangium sp. | reverse complement strand
AGGCCGAAGACCCACAGGTCACCGCCGAGCCCCGGGCTGTAGCTGACGTCGGACAGCGGCGCGTAGGCGAACCAGCCGAAGGAGGCGGCACCCTGCGGGGTCAGGAACCCGGCCACCGTGATGAGGCCGCCGAAGAGGTAGAGCCAGTAGGCGAACATGTTCAGCCGCGGGAACGCGACGTCCGGCGCGCCGATCTGCAGCGGCATGATGGCGTTCGTGAAGGCGGCGAAGAGCGGCGTCGCGAAGAGCAGCAACATGATCGTGCCGTGCATCGTGAACAGCTGGTTGAACTGCTCCTTGGTGTCCACAACCTGCAGGCCCGGCGAGACCAGCTCCGCGCGGATGAGGAGGGCGAGCACGCCGCCGAAGAGGAAGAAGGCGAACGTCGTGGCGAAGTAGAGGTTCCCGATGACCTTGTGGTCCGTCGTCGTGAGCACCCGGTAGAGCATGCGTCCCGGTGCCCGGCGAGCTGGCGCCCGCTGAATGGTCGCGTCATGCGTCGCGATCCTTGGTTCTGCCGTCGTCGCCATCTCGCTCAACCGCCTCACGCCCATCACCCGGCGACGGGCCCGTCGCTGGAGCACTCTGTCCGAAATATTACGGCTGTATCCGTGTAAAAAATAGCCCCAAATGTCCCCGTCGATCCCATGACGGGAGGAGCGAGCTGGGCCACGATGTCCGCTATGGGTGACTCACCTGACCACTCCGCCGCGGACCGGGCTCCGGAACCGTTCGTCCCGCCCTACGTGACGACGCCTCCGGTCCGCCATCGCGACCGCACCCGCATCGCGTTGATCGCAACCACGTGCCTCCTGGTCCTGACGCTGGTGGCCGGCTCAGCGGCATACGTCTACACCAACAACTCGTCCCGGGAGTGGAAGGCCACGGCCGAGCAGCACGTGGCCGAGCTGGCCGACATGACGGCACAGCGGGAGCAGGTTCAGGGGCTGCTCGACGCATCGCAGGCGGCGCTCGCCCAGACGAAGGGCGCGCTCCAAGAGGTCACCGAGCAGTACAACGACGCCTCGGACCGGATCCGCGGCCTCGCCGACGAGAAGGCGCAGGCCGCCGACACCGTCGGCGTGCTCGGCTCAGCCGTCGAGCGGTCGCGCAACGTCGCGCTCCAGCTCGACCGCTGCGTCGCAGGCCTCCAGGAGCTGCAGGACTACCTGCTCGACATCGACAGCTACGAGATGTCCGTCGTCCTCGGCGTGGCCGAGGAGATCAACCAGGGGTGTGACAGGGCGCAGGAGGCCAGTGACGCCTTCGTCAGCTGGCTGGAGGGGAACTGACGTGCGGCGTTCGGTCCGCGCCATCGCGGGAGTCGTCCTCGTGCTGACCTCATCGGGGGCCTGCGGCGACCTCGCGCCAGTTGCGCCGCCGGAGGTTCCCGTGGCCACGGCCCTGCCCGTGACGCCGTCGCGGTCGCTCGACCTCGAGGCGGGGGAGGCGACCATCGAAGGGTTCACCGAGCTCGAACGGGCCGCCCTGCGGATTCGCAACATCGGTTGCGGCGGGGTGCGCACGGGCTCCGGCTTCGCCATCGGCGACCAGGTGCTGGTGACGAACCGGCACGTGGTGGCTGGCGCCACGACGCTCGAGGTGAGCACGTTCGATGGCAAGGACATCGACGTCCGCACATCCGGAGCCGCAACCGTCGCTGACCTGGCGATCGTGCGGACGAAGGACAAGCTGCCGGCCTCAATCACTCTCGCGCCGTCGAATCCCGAGGTGGGACAGACGGTCACGGCCATCGGCTATCCGTTGGGCGGACCGCTGACGACGACGAGTGGCAAGGTGCTCGGCTATCGAGAGGACCCCGTCGCGAAGTCCGACTTCCCCATGCTGCTCAACTCCGCGCCGGTGGAGCACGGCAGCTCGGGCAGCCCGCTTGTCGACATCACGGGCGAGCTCGTCGGCGTGGTGTACGCGTCCACCGGACCCGGCCGCAACTATGCCGTGCCGATCGAGGTGCTCAAGGACGTGCTCGGCAAGCCGCAGTCCTTCGGTGACAAGACCGACTGCGACGAGTAACGCTCAGGAGCAGTTGGGGCACGGTCCCGCGACCGGCATCTCCATGAAGCAGGTGGGACAGATACCGCCGCGTCGCTCCTCA
>NZ_DATCWX010000137.1:0-8210 GCF_036566125.1 Intrasporangium sp. | reverse complement strand
TCTGGCATGTCTTTCTGGGACATCGTGTGGTTCATCGTCATCTTCTTCGCGTTCATGGCCTACCTCATGGTTCTCTTCATGATCCTCGGCGACCTGATGAGTGACAGCGAGACCTCCGGGTGGGCCAAGGGACTCTGGGTCGTCTTCCTGGTGATCCTGCCTCTCATTGCCTCACTCATCTACCTGATCGCACGGGGTTCGGGGATGAGCCGACGCCGAATGGCCGAGGTCAAGACGGTCCAGAAGATGCAGGAGGACTACATCCGCGACGTCGCTGGGCCGCAGACCGGAGTCGGAGCCGCTGACCAGGTCGCGAAGGCGAAGGACCTGCTCGACTCCGGGACGATTACTCAGGCCGAGTTCGACGCTCTCAAGGCCAAGGCGCTCGCGTAAGGAAGCAGGAGTGACCGGATCATGATTGGACGCCCGATCGCACGGAGCGGTAGGCCCGGTCTGTTGCGGACCGCAGCGCGGACCGCCGTCGTGGCTGGAACGGCAACCGCGGTCAGCGGTCGAGTGTCGCAGCGGCAGTCGGCACGTCAACCGGAGGGTGAAGAGGCGGCGCAGGACGAGCAGGCGCAAACCGCCGCTGGCCAGGCGCCGCCGGCCCCTCCGCCGGCCGACCACAGCGATGACTTGATCTCCCAGCTCCGCGAGCTCGGGCAGCTGCGCCAGCAGGGCGTGCTCACCGAGGAGGAGTTCGCCACTCAGAAGTCGCGGCTGCTCAACCGTTAGGGCTGGGCACGCCTTCGCATGAGACGGCCTGCTCGGGCAACTGGCGGGGCGGGCGAGGCGAACTGCGGAAGTAGCTCGTACGAGCGGCTGTAGATCTCGAACAGCGCCAGCCCCAGCGCCGCAACGGGGACGGCGCAGAAGGCTCCTGAGACCCCGAAGAGCGCCGCTCCCAGCAGGACGGAGGCGAAGGCGACTGCTGGATGCATGTCGACCGCATTCGCACTGATCTTCGGCTCGAGGGTCAGATTCTCTATTTGCTGGTACACGAGGGCGAACAAGAGTGCGAGCACGCCGTCGATGGGGTCGGCGCTCGTGAGTCCGACGAGCACGGGCAAGGCGATGGCGAGGTACGTGCCGATGGTCGGGACGAACTGCGCGACGACGCCGGTCCAGATGCCCAGGGCGAGCCAGTAGTCCATCCCGATGATGAACAGGAAGGCAGCCGTGAGTGCACCGCTGATCGCCGCCAGGACGATGCGGGCGGCGACGTAACCACCGGTCTTCTGCACCGCGAGATCCCACACGACGAGGAAGACCTCCTGTCGTCGTTGCGGCAGCAGTCGCGCGATCCACCGCTTGAGGCGTGGTGCGTCGGCGGAGAAGTAGAAGACGAAGAGGCCGATCGTGAACATCGAGAAGACGCCGCCCACGAGCGAGGCGATGATTCCCAGCAGCCCGCCGGCCACCTCGGCGCCGAGCGACGCAATCTGTGCAGGGGAGACCTGTAGCTGCGCGGCGAGCGCTGCGGCGTCGAGGCTCAGGTCGAACGTGGTGTTGATCCAGGCGATCGCGTCCTCGACGGCGCCCGGGAGCGCCCTGACCAGGTTGCCAATCTGCTCGGCGAGCAGACTGCCGAAGGCGGCGAAGAAGAGAACGGAGATAAGGACGACCCCGACCATGACCAATCCGGTGGCAAGTCCTCGCCGCATGTGTTGGGCGAGGCGTCCCACGGCCGGCTCCATGGCGATGCTCGCCAGCCAGGAAATGATCAGCTGGAAGATCAGCAGCCCACCGTCCTGCAGGATGAACTGTCCAGCGCTGTAGAGCAGCACGATCCCGAGGAGCACCAGGCCCACGCGCCAGGCCGTGCGCAGCTCGGGCGCCGACCGACGGGCCGGGGCTGCAAGAGCTGTTGCCGTCGGGTCCGCGTCCGGCGTCGGCACGGTGGTGAGCAGTGACTGCGCCTCGTTGCTCAGGGCGTCGGCGTCAACGGCCAGGCGGGCGGTGACCCGGTCCGCGGCTCGTGCGGTCAATGCCGTGACCGCGTCGAGCGACGGCTCAGGGGTCACGACGACGAGGACGCGAGGGCCGCGGTGCACGAGCGCGACGAGCGCCTGCAGGTCCGCGGGGCGAAGGCCGTCGACCACTCGGGTCACGAGCCGACCGACCTGGGACCCGTCTGCGTCGGCACGGACCCAGCCGTCGCGCAGGCCAACTCCTGGGAGCAGACCGACGAGCACGGCATCCGCCAGCGAGCCGATCGCACCGTGAAGCCGCACCGGCTCGCCGGAATCGTTGATCGCAAGGGCGAGTTCAGTCACGCCGGCGTCTCGCAGTGCTGCGAGGTCGGCCTCAGCGCTTTCGGCGTCCTCGTAGTGACATCCCAGGACGACCATCTCGTCTGGCAAGTCGGTGCCCTCTCGTCCGTTGAGCCGCACAGCCATGGTCGTCACGCAGCGCGCCGGGGGCCTCATCCATCGTGGATGATCCGCGTGTCAGATGAGGTGGAGTTCCCGGCCCCTGGCGACGGCTTCGCGGCGGCTGGACGACTCGAGTTTGCGATAGATCGAGGCGAGATGGGTCTTGACCGTGTTCATCGACACGAACAGCTCCGTGGCGATCTCAGCGGTGGTCATCCGCGTGGCGAGCCAACGCAGCACCGACAGCTCGCGGTCGGTGAGGGGCTCCGGCAGGGACCGGTGCCGGCGCGTCTCCGACTGCTCGGCACGGTTCGACGCTGGGGAGCGCAGTGGCACAGGCCACCGAGCGGCGAGGCTGGGGTGGTCCGACAGCAGTGCGTGCATGCGGGGCGTCGGCTCCATGAACGGCAGCTTGATTCCTTCGTGTGAACTGAGGTCGATGGCTCGGGTCAGATGCTCGACGGCGGAGGTCTCATCGCCGTTCGCCAAGGCCACTTCCGCCTCGACGATGACGGCAGCGACGAGCAGGGGAGTGGTGGCCGGATGCGAGGCGGTGACGACGCGTCGTGCCATCAGTCCGGCCGCAGCACAGTCACCGGCTGCGAGGTGGGCTCGAGCACGGGCGAGATGAGTCCGCGCAGCCAGGAAGTCGTTCGTGGGCGCATCACTGTGCTGAACGCCGTGGAGCGCGACGAGTGGGCGCCCGCTCTGCGCAAGGAGCTCGAGCTGGACTGTCGCGCTCACCGCTCGGAGGCTCCACGCGCCCGGTAGCGAGGACGACGGGTCGCTCAGGATCGTCGCCCGCGCCCCGAGATAGTCGCCCGTTGCCTGCAAGGCGGCGGCCTTGACCAACGTCGACGCGCAGGAGAGAGCTGGATCTCGCTGCCGCAACCGCGCCGCGTCCACGAGCGCCATGGCGTGAGCGCAACCCTCGAGATCGCCCCTCGACATGGCGAGATCGGCCATGCCGACGTGGAACGGCGCAGCGGAGACCTCAGAGATCCGAGGGTGCGCATTGTTGATGCCGACAGCATCCAGCGCATATTTCTCGGCGATCGAGAAGCGTCCGGCGGCGCAGTGGGTGAGCACCAGCCGACCCCCTGAGGCGAGCGCGATCGCCGATAGTGACAGCTGCATGGCAAGGGCGAGAGCGCGTTCCAGCGTTTCGACGGCCAGGCCATCCGCCAGGTGCCACAGGTGCACCGCGCCGAGCTCCGAGAGTGCGAACGCCTCGAACACGCCGCCGGGGTCAGCGGCGACCAGCGCCGCCGCTGCTGCATCGACACCGTCGCGGTCACCCGATCGGGCAGCCAGGGTGAGTCTCGCGACCTCGCCCAACGAGCTTCGTGAATCGGATCTGACCAGAGCCTCGAGGTCGACCGTCAGCTCGCGCGCCCGATCATGGCGGTCCAGCATGCACGCCACTGCCGCCTGCGCGGCTACGAGGCGGTGGCGAAGGCCCGGTGGAGTGCTCTCTGGCGCTGCATCGGGATACGCGGAGAGCTCGCTGACCCACCGGTCTCCGTCGTGGAAGAAGATCTGCTCGAAGGCCCCGCGCTCGAGCAGGTCCGTGGCGTACGCCCAGTCAGAGGCGCGCAGGGCATGCTGGAGCGCTTCGACGAGGTCGCCCTGTCCGTCATGCCATCGAGCGGCCCGGGTCTCGATGCCCTGCTGGACGACGGCCCTCTCTCCGCGGAGGAGGTGGCGCAGTACCTCCCTGAAGAGCGGATGGCTTCGGAACCACACCCCATCGTGGCCGACCGGGCTGATGAAGGAGTTTGCGGCCGCGAGCCGGGCGAGCAGCTCGCCACTCCCGGTCGACTCACAGACGGCGTCGGCAAGCTCGCCACAGACAAGCTCGCAGCTGCTGGTGCGGATGAGGAGACGGCGGGTCGTCTGGTCCAGTGCTGCGAGTACTTCCTCAACGAGGTACTCGCCGATGCTTCCGCGGTCCATGGCGAACTCGTTGACGAAGCGCTCGGGCTCGGGGCTCGCCTCCATGCGGAGAGCCGAGAGCCTGACTCCTGCGACCCAGCCCTCCGTGCGCTTCGCAAGGAGCGCCCGCGATTCCGGCCCAATGGATACGCGATGGGTGGTCAGCAACGCCTCGATCTCGGACTCGGTCATAGCCAGGTCCGCACTTCGCAACTCTCCCAGCTGGCCTCGCATGCGGAAGCGGTGCAACCGGATCAGCGGGTCGCTCCGCGCGGCCAGCACGACCCGCAGTCCCGGCGGTGGTCGAGTGAGTAGTGCATCGAGCGTGGCGATGACCTCGGGGTCCGTGACGAAATGCGCGTCGTCGAGGACGAGGACCAGCGGGCTCTCCTGGTCGCTCGAAGCCCCCTCGAGCCGGCCCATGACCTCAGTCTCGGCCGATCGCATCGGATCGTCCGGCTCCATTGGCGGCGCCTGGCCCGACTGCAGCAGGGCCTCGCCGATGAGGGTCCAGAACGCGGCGGCGCTGTTGTCGGCAGGGTCGAGCGAGACCCACACGAGTGGACGCGGTCGCGATCGCGACCATTCGGTGAGCAGCACGGTCTTGCCAGACGCGGGTCCGGCGCAGATCAGCGTCAGCGGGTTGCCCTCGACCGCGCTCTCGAGCGCCGCGACCAACCGTGGACGAGGAACGTGCTTCGCCGGGAGGGCCGGCACCAAACCTTGGCGTGCGCGGAAGGGGTAGAACATCGTCACCACCCCCTTTTGGAGTGCTCGGCCGCCTCAGCCGCGCACCATGCGGGACCTTGGACCCCCATTAGCGTAAGCGCGGATGCGTCGTTTCGTCCGAAAAAGCCCGCGACACGCGAACGGAACAGGCGTCGTCCGAGGCCATGCATCCCGCCTCATCCCCCATGGGTGATCCCGCTCGTGGACCATCGGTACCACCCTTGAACGAGGTCGATGTCGGGAGGTGGTGAAGTGGCGTCACGAACCAGCTATGAAGTCCGCGTGGCGGGCGTCATCGGTCCCGCCGCCCGGGAGGCCTTCGACGACTTGACGATTCGGGTCGAGCCGAGCGCCACCGTGCTGGCCGGCTCACTCGACCAAGCCGCCTTGCACGGCCTCATCGAGCGGATCAAGGCGCTCGGACTCGAGCTCATCGACATCACGCGCGTGCCCTCCGGGCGCTCGACGTCGGCGCGTTCCACCCGTCACCCGGCCGAATAGGGCCAGGGTCGCGTTTGCAGCGAGAGAGGCACAGCCCAGCGAGTGGGCTCAGTCGATCTCGTCCTCCGCACACAGCGCCCACATGATGAAGACGCACAGGGCGATCAGGACGATCGACCACAGCGGGTAGGTCGGCAGCGACACGAAGTTGAGCACCAGGGCAATGGTGACGATCGACAGACCGACGATGCGCCCGATCAGCCTGCCGGCGAGGATCGCCCCGCCCACCGCGGCGAGTACCACGCCCCAGATGAGGTGCAGCCAGCCCCACGTCGTGACATCGAAGGCAAAGACGTACTTCGGCGTGTTGACGAAGAGCGTGTTCTCGAAGAGCGCCGTGAGTCCCCGAAGGAACTCCAGGAGTCCCACGACAACCATCAGCATCCCGGCGAAGACGACCATGCCATGCCCCCAGCCGCGACGCGGCCGAGCCCCCGAAGATGTCGACGAGGCCTCTGGCATCGGAGAAGTCGATGACGTATATGGGGTCGATGGAGTTGGTGAGGTAGGTGGGGTGGATGAGGTCATGCGTCCTCCCTAGTCGTGGTCGGAATCCATCCTCGACGCGCAACCCGATGCCAGCCTCACCCATTCAGCATGAGACGCGCCGCTGGGACGGGTCGCCGCGGTCAGTCGCTGGCCGGCGATTCCTCGTGCATCCTCGGGACGAGGCGGACCTCGGTGATGGCGTGGTGCCCGACCGCTGTCACCTCGACGGTCCAGCCGTCGATGTCGACCGTGTCGCCGGGCTCCGTGGGGATACGGCCGAGGCGGTGCAGCACGAGCCCGGCCACCGTCGTGTACTCGGCGTGCCGGACCAGGTTGGTCTCGACACCGACGTCCTGGAGGTCGTGGATGGGGAAGGTGCCGGGCAAGGTGACCGAGCCGTCCTCCGCCTTCGCAACGTCCATCGAATCGGAGTCGGTCTCGTCGTAGATCTCGCCGACGACCTCCTCGAGCAGGTCCTCGAGGGTGACGATCCCGTCCACGGAGCCGTGCTCGTCGATGACCACGGCGAGCTGCTGGCGCTCCGCCTTGAACCGGCGCAGCGTGGCCGACACCTTCGCCGTGTCGGGTAGGACCAGTGCCGGTGTGGCCACTTCGCCGACGTGGCGCTCGTGGTCGTCGTCGAGGAGCTGGGCCCAGTGTGCGACGCCGATGACGTCGTCGCGGTTGTTGCCCCGCATGACCGGGGCCCGGGAGTGGCCCTGCTGCGCGAGCAGGTTGCGGGCCTCTGCGACGGGCATCGAGTGGCGCAGGAAGAGGGTCTGGCTGCGCGGCACGAGGACCTCGCGCAGCGTCCGCTCCTGGATGTCGAACGCGCCGGTGATGATCTCGCGCTGCTCCGGACCGAGCCCCTGGTGCGTCGTCACGATCTCGCGCAGCTCCTCGGGGGTGAGCTCCTCGTTGGCCGCCTCGGCGCGGCCGCCGAGCAGGCGCACGACCGCATTGGTGGCGACGCCGAGCATCCACACCACCGGTCGGGAGAGCGTCGAGAGCAGGTCGAGGGGGCGGGCTACGGCCTTGGCCCAGGGCATCGCCATCTGCATGGCGAGGCGCTTCGGGGCGAGCTCGCCGAGAACGAGCGTGAGGAAGGTGAGGATCAGCGTCACGCCCGCGACTGCGACGAACTCTGCCGCGCCTCCGAGGAAGCCGAGAGCGGGGACGAGCGGCTCGGCCAGGTTGACTGCGGCCGTCGCCGAGGCGAGGAAACCGGCCAGGGTGATCCCGATCTGGATCGTCGCGAGGAACCGGTTCGGGTCCCGCGCCAGGCGGACGAGGCGCAGGGCCGGTCGGGTGCCCTCCTTGTCCAACTGCTTGAGCTGCCCCTCCCGGAGGGAGATCAGGGCCATCTCGCTGCCGGCGAACGCCGCGTTGATGAGGACGAGGAAGAAGACGAGGGCGATGTTGAACCAATAACCGGACACCTGGTCTGGCACCGAGCCTTTCGTTGCGGGTGTCCATCGTATTCAGACCCCCGCCGCGTACCTCACCCCACAATCGGGTGAGGAGGCGGGGAAGCCACGCAGACCAGACCGGTGTCGGGTGGCCCGAGCTCGAGTCGGTCGTCCCTGACGTGGAAGGCGTTCCAGCCTTCGAGCACCTTGAGGAAGCGGCGCTCCTGGTCCATAGCCTCGTCGGAGCCGGCCATCCGAGTCATCCCGCCACCGGAGATACGCACCGTCTCATTCTCGGCTTCGTAGGTGCCCATGATCCGGTTGATCCCAGTCGTCCCAACGACCCGGCCGTCCTCGGTCAGGGAGATCTCCGGCTTGGGATCGATGGTCGGCGCCCCGCCGATCGACTCGACGATCCAGACCGGCTTGGGTGCTGCCGACGAGGGGCCTGACGTGCTGCTCATGGAGGCAGTCAACCACCTGGTGCAATGACGAGGCCGTATGCCGCTGGGCTCGCTCCCAGCCCAACGTTCAGGAGGCGTCCCGCGGGCGTTCAAGATCAGGGGGGACAAACTTCCCAAAAGCGTTGACAAAGTGTATGCATCGAACGTATGTTCGAGACATGGTGGACGTGGCGGTGCTCGAGGAGCTGCGCACCCGGCTCTCCGAGGTGCAGGCGCGGCACGAGGCCGACGGCCGGGCCGCCGCCGAGGCGTTCTGGTCCACCTTGGGCGCCGGGGCTGACAACGCTGGTCCGGGCGCTACGGAGGCG
>NZ_DATCWX010000100.1:0-17988 GCF_036566125.1 Intrasporangium sp. | reverse complement strand
TCCCCTGGCGCACGGTGAAGGCATGGAAACCCTCCTCACCGTTCTCGGGCAGGCCCAGCCGTCGGCGACTCACCGCCCCAGGTCACGCCCGCCAGTCGCCGCCACGGTCGCCGCCCTGTGGGCCGTCCTCCAGCTCGGCCTCGCGCTCGGTCATCTGGCCGGCCTCGACGTGACGCCGTGGGCCGGCACCGACCCGTCCGTGCTCAGCGCCCTCTCCACCTCGACTGTCGCCGTGCTCGTCGCAGCCCTTTCCGGGATGAGCCTCGCCGGCTTGGCCGCTGGACACCGTCGTGGACGGCGGTCGGCCCGGGTGGCCGGTGGCATGCTGCTCGCAACTGGCCTCGTTGTCGCCCTGGCCCTCGCTGACGTGCGTTCGCTGACGCTGCTCGGCTATCTGCCCATGGTGCTGCTGCACTACATCGGGGTCGAGCCGTTCGCGGGCCAGGACATGACGATCCCGGCCCCGGTGCTCCTTTCGCTCACGCACAGCGTCGGCGGGGTCGCCCTGCTCCTCACCGGCCTGGCAGTCTTCACCGGGTCTCGGGTCCGCGGGAGCACCGCATCCGGTAAGGACCGCGAGGAGGCCGAGCGCCGTCGCATTGCCGCGCTGCGTGTCGGGCACTGGGCGGTAGGCGTCGCCGTCGCAGTGCCGCTCGTCTACGCCTCGACGCGGGTCGCCTGGGCGTTGGGCATTCCTCTCGGGGTCTCGGATGAGTTCCTCGTCATGCTCGGCGATGCGAAGTTCGCCGGTCTCGGCCTCGGCCTCTTCGGCATCCTCGGGTCGCTGCTCACGCTCGGTCTCGTGCAGCGCTGGGGGGAAGTGTTCTGGTCGTGGGTTCCGCGCATCGGTGGGCGCGCCGTTCCCGTGTCGCTCGCCGTCGTGCCGGCGCTCTTCGTCGCCATGGCCGTTATCTCGGCCGGAATCAGCTTTGCGGTCATCATTCTCGGTGGTGAGATCGACCGGCTCCCCGGCGAGCCGGTCGACTGGGGCGCGTGGGCTCCCGAGCTGCTGTGGGTGCCGTGGGGCCTCGCCCTCGGCGTCGCCGCCCTCGCCTACCGGGTCCGGCGGGAGGGCTGGGACGATGCTGGCCCCGAGAAGCGAGCCCAGCGGCATACGACCAAGTGATTGTGAAGGCCAGCATGCACTGGGCTGCCAGCCGAACTGCATACGATGGCGCCCATGAACTCCGCCCTGGCAGTGCGCTCGCGCCTGCTCGGGAAACCGGAGGACGACTTCCGTGACGCGCCGCCCCGGCGACGGCTCGGCAACCTGCTGACGCTCGGGTGGCTGGGACCGCTGTTCTTCACCGCCGTCGGCGGGATCATGCGGTTCTGGCACGTCGGCGCGCCGCACCAGCTGATCTTCGACGAGACGTACTACGTCAAGCAGGGCTGGTCGATGATCCTGTTCGGCTTCGAGATGAAGGTCGACCCCGTCCTCGAGCAGGCCAAACAGGTCGACCAGCACTTCACGGCCAACGACCCGTTCGTCTGGGGCACGGAGGGCGACTTCGTCGTCCACCCGCCGGTCGGCAAGTGGCTCATCGGGCTCGGCGAGGTGCCGTTCGGCATCCTCAACTCGTTCGGGTGGCGGTTCGCGGTGGCCCTGGCAGGGACGCTGTCGATCCTCATGCTCGGGCGGATCGCGCGTCGGCTCTTCCAGTCGGACCTGCTGGGCGCGGTCGCCGCTGCGCTGCTGGCCTTCGAGGGGCACCACTTCGTGCACTCACGGACCGGGCTGCTCGACATCTTCGTCATGTTCTTCGGGCTGGCTGCGTTCGGGGCGCTGCTCATCGACCGGGACAAGGCGCGCGAGGTGTTGGCGGCGAAGGTGGCCGGGGTGTCACGGGCGTCGATCAGCCGGTGGGGGCCGTGGCTCGGCTGGCGGCCGTGGCGCTGGGTCGCCGGCGTCATGCTCGGTCTGGCGGCGGGCGTGAAGTGGTCGGGGCTCTACTTCCTTGTCTTCTTCGGCCTGCTCACCGTCCTGTGGGACCTCGGGGCGCGACGATCCGCCGGGGTGCGCGGCTGGGTCGTCGGAGGCGTCGTCAAGGACGGGCTGTTCGCGTTCGTGCAGCTCGTCGGGACCGCTCTTGTCACCTATGTGGCCAGCTGGACCGGGTGGATCCTCACGCGGGGCGGCTCGTTCCGCACCTGGGCCGAAACGCGGCCGTCCGGCGGGCTCGGCGGCCTGCTGCCCGACTGGTGGCGGTCGCTGTGGGCATACCACCAGCAGATGTTCGAGTCGAGTGCCTCGATCAACTCGCCGCATCCCTACCAGACGAGTCCGTGGTCGTGGATGATCCAGGGCCGGCCCACGTCGTTCTTCTACGAGGGGCCGGTGAAGGGCGTCGACGGCTGCATGGTCGACCAGTGCAGCAAGGCGATCACCTCGATCGGGACGGTGTCGATCTGGTGGGGCGGGACGTTGGCGATCTTCGTCCTCCTCTTCATGTGGGCGCTGCGCCGCGACTGGCGGGCCGGGGCCGTGCTGTGCGGCATCGCAGCCGGATACCTGCCGTGGTTCTTGCTCGCCGACCGGACGATCTACTCCTTCTACGAGGTGTCTTTCGTGCCGTGGGTCGTGCTGGCCTGCGTGTATGTGCTCGGTCTGATCATCGGTGGACGGGAGACGTCGGTCACGCGACGTCGGGTCGGGCTGGGGGTGATGGGGGCCTTCGTGCTCCTGACGATCGGGCTGTTCGCGTTCTTCCACCCGATCTACGTGGCGGACGTGATCCCGCAGACGGAGTGGTCGCAGCGGATGTGGTTCCCCAGCTGGGTCTGAGCGCGGGTGGGCCGACGTAGCGCGCGATGCCTCGCCAAGCGCGCCGCGCATCCTGCGCGCGGTGGGGTGGCGCGCGCGGGGTCGGGTCCCCCGCGCTGAGCCAGTATGGGGCGGGCGTGGCCCCGTCGGGTTTCATCCGGCGGGCCGCGTGGTGTTACAGTTCCTGTCGCATCAAGGGGCTGTGGCGCAGTTGGTAGCGCGTCTCGTTCGCAATGAGAAGGTCAGGGGTTCGAATCCCCTCAGCTCCACCCCTCAGAAGCCCTGTCTGACCAGCGCCAACGCGATCGGTCCGGCGGGGTTTCATCTTTGTCATTTGCCCGACCCGCTGTCGCCAGTTACCCCTGACTCCCATGCCAGGTGTTGACACGTAGGGATCAACGTGGCTGGGCGCTTGGGGCCCTTCCTATCGGCGCGTGAGATCTCAGCGGTGTCCATGAGGGTGATGAAGGTGCCAGTGGATGGCCCCTCCGCCGCCCGCTCTCTTTGGGGACTACCTCCCGCGCGCCCCGGGCCTGAGACTGGGCGCTTACCCCAGTCGCCTCGCGGAACGACGTCGGTCACGTCACGGGTCTGGCTGCGTCCCCACGGAACGGATCAAAGGAGCCTTTCCGAGGGCGGTCCGCGGGATGGAGGCGACCCTCTCGATACGGATGGGCGGCACGCTGGCACCCAGTTGTGTGAGCTCCTTCCGTACCTTCCCGGCCAACCCCTCAGAACCGGAGCCGACAGGCAGGCCGGCGAGCAGGACCCGCAGTTCAGCGCTTTCCCGCACGATCTGCCAGGCGCTGGTCGGGACGGTGTCCATGATCCGGTGGAAGACCACGGGCTGGATGACGACTTCCCCACCGTCGATGCCTCGCAGCCGTAGGGCCTCCTGTTCTCGACCTTGGAGGCCGTCGATGCGGGTGAAGGGCATCCCGCACGGACATGCACTTGCCGAGGACAATCGGACGCTGTCGCTTAACTCGTACCGGATGAGCGGGATAGTGCGTGACCCGAGCACGGTGACGAGCACTCTGGCGCCATAGTTCCCTGGGGCAACGGGACGGTTCTGTTCGTCCACGACCTCGGTGATGACGAGGTCCTCGAACAGATGCATTCCGGTATGGTGCTGGCACTCCGCCGCGACTCCTGCGGTCTCGGTGGCGGCGTAGACGTTGAAGGGTTCTCGGCTCCACGCGGTGGCGATGGCACGGCGGGTGGCGTCGGTGAGGACCTCGGAGGCGCTGAACATGGCGTTGGGCGCGATGTGCAGACGATCCGCGCTCTGCTCCGCGGCCAAGAGCCTAAGCATCGAGGCGTAGCCGACGAGGACGTCGGGCCGGAAGCGCTGCAGCTGAGCCACGACATCCTCCAGCGGCCCGCCGGAGTCGATGCGCAGTGTCCGCAGGATTGGGCTGTCGACGGTCGCGCCGACGAGCGCGGACTGGTGCCACGGCGTCGTGGAGCTGACGACGGCCATGCTGCTGCGCCGAGTCAGCCGGAAGTTGGCACCGCCCCATGCGTATGGCCGGTTATAGGAGGCCAGGATGCCGGCCCATTCGTCGGCATTCCACAGGAAGATGCCGGGCTGCCCTGTCGTCCCGGCTGTGCGCGCCACGTAGTAGCTGCCTCGGAACAGCTCGGCACCCCGCGTGCTCGCAAGGAAGCTGGTGACCTGCTGCAACCGGACCTCGCGGTCTGTCACCACCTCGTCGAAGTGCTCCATGAGCATGCCCTTGGTCAGGATGGGCAGCTCGTGCAGCGGCGCTCCGGCCATTCCGTCATGGAACCGGCGGTAGAAGGATGATGCGTCGCACGCATAGGCTCGAAGCTCGCGGAGCAACGCAGCCTGATGTGTTTCGAGTTGGGCGCGGGTCCATGACTCGGGCCGCGTGAGCTCGCGCCTCAGCCGAAGCACCTTGGCAAGCAGCGTCATTCGCATGGCATCCTCCCTTCGGTCACGGTCGACCCCGAAGCTGCTTGGCATCGACGTACTGGGCGGTCGGCCTGACCATGTCCCTGAGGTCCAGCCCGACCAACATCCAAAAGCCGAGCGTCACAATGCCCATGAGAAGCCACATCTCCCAGGCCATGTTCGCCGGCCACGCCATGTCACCCACGATGGGGCCCTTTGCCTGGTCGAATGCCGGGTCGCAGCGGGGCCGCTGCGGTGCAGCACCCTGCGGAGTAGAGGTCGTTGCTGCCTGTGTGACGTCATAAGGCTGCGGACGAGTCCAGGTCAGCCGGTCTGGAACAGGCGCACGAGCACTTCCAGGGCGATGAGTGCGCCGATGAGTCGCGCGAGGGCCTTCCATCGGGGACCGGCGCGCAGAGCGATGGAGTCGGCGAGCGGGATCATGGCAAAGGCGAACCCGGCGTACATGGCGTGCCACCACTCCCGGGGCCGGTGACCGCCCGCCAGCAGGGCCAGTCCGCCCGCGGCGGCCATGACTACCAGGATGAGTGCCACGGCCAGGCTGCGGGCGGCGAACCGGCCGGGAGGCCGGCCCCGGATCAGGCGGATGGCGGCCTCGCCGGTGGTGGCGAGCATCGCTAGTCCCGTGGCGAGGGTGAGCAGGACGTGCAGGTCACGGGCGAACATGGCACCCAATCCGTGGCCCACCCGGACGTTGCCGGGAGAGCCGTCGTGGTCGGGTCACCCGACCGGGGTGACGAGGTTGGTCACGGTGCCGATGATCATGATCGCCCAGAACAGCGCAATGGCGAAGTAGGCCCAGCCACGCCGTTGCAGGCTCAGCGCCTCGTCCCAGTCGCGTGGCTCGACCGGCCCGCCCCGGTCCAGGTAGGGGATGGCGACCAGGGCGGCCGTCATCAGAACCATGCCGATGACGGTGCCCCAGATGTCGGGCTCGAGGCCGAAGGCGATATTGACGAAGCGATTCATGCCGTGGGTCCACGTGATCGGGAAGGTCGGCACGATGCCGAGGCCGCCGGGGCCGTGCTCGGACCCGTAGAACTCCGAAGTGGGCAGCAGCTGAGGTTCGGGACCGGCGTCGCGGTGGATGAACGAGATCACGAGGATGGGGCCGAGGATGATCGCGCTGTAGATCAGCCACTCCCGAATATGGGTGCTGAACGGCACCTTCCGGCCGCTGGCCTTGTGCCAGAACGGCAGCGAGATGCCCTTCACCTTGATCAGGTAGTAGTGCATGGCGATCAGCCCAAGCAGCAGGATCGGCAGGATCGACACGTGCAGCGCCCAGTACGGGATGAGCAGGTTGGTGGCACTCGGCACGTTGAGCAGGTCCTGGTGCGTGTAGTGCAGAGGCTCGCTCAGCCCGACCGCCTCCAAGATCTCCGAGGTGTGCCACGGCACCGCGAACCCGCGCTCGTCCCAGTGCAGCGTCTCTCCGGTGATGCTGATCAGGAACACCGTCCCGGCAAGGGCGACGCCGATCTGCCAGAGCCCCTTCTTGGCCCCGCGGTATCCGCCGCTGAAGAACACCCGCATCATGTGGATCATGACGAGGGCGAAGATCACGTAGGCGTTCCAGTAGTGGAAGTTGAGCACCACTGACCAGCCGCCCTCGCTGAGCAGGGTCTTGGTGATGCCGTAGGCCCGGCCCGCGTCCGGGATGTATCGCAGAGAGAGCAGCATTCCGGTGAGGATCTCCAGGGCCAGGGAGATGCCAAGCACACCGCCCAAGGAGTACCAGATGGTGTTGGTCTCCACCGGGATCATGTACTCGCTGATCATCCCGCGGACGCCGAGCTGGTCCTTGACCTGATCCCGGAACGCGTGCCGCCAATCTGCGCCCGTCGGCGGTTCGACTGTCGCCGTCTGGTTTGGTCGCTCCTCGCCGGGGTCCGGCACCTCAGGGACGACGGGCTGTGTTTCAGACATGGTGGTTTGCCTCCAGTGCCTTCGCACCGCCACCTGTCCTGGTGAACTCCCGAGAGTCATTGTCTCGCCGGTAGCCATTGGATGGCAATGATCCGAACCTGCCGACGCCTTCGGCGAAGGGTACCGAAGAGGCGCACCATGCCGAAGAAGATCTGAAGCCATGCCAGTCTGATCAGGGCCAGCGCGGCGCACCGGAGCGAGACGGCACCGTCCTTGCTCACGGTCGTCCACGACAACCATGGCTCCATCGCGGCCGGCGGCTTGGTGACAGTCAGGGCGGTGGGCGCGTGGGCCGAGTAGGGATCGTGTCACGCACGCTTGACGACCGTCAGCAGGATCGTGCTGTCCTTGACTGCCTCGACGCTGTGCCGGGCAGGCGGGATGACGAGGAGGTCCCCGGGCGCGCCGTCCCAGGACGCCTCGTCACTGATGAGGCGGACCCGGCCGCCGAGCACGTGGAGCGTGGCCTCGCCCGGGCTCTCGTGCTCGTCGAGCACCTGCCCTTCGAGCAGCGCGATCACGGTCTGGCGCAGCTGGTGTTCGTGCCCGCCGTAGACGGTGCGGGCGCTGCGTCCGGTCGACGACGATCGGGCTCCCTCGAGCTGGGTGCGGGCCAGGGCCGTCAATGAGTGCTTCTCCACAGTGGTCACCTCGAGGATCTCGTCAGCGCAGCCGCTCGGTCGGTGCGGGCTCACCCTGACAGCATGACCGTCCCTGCGCCCGACGTCGATCGACCAGCCACTGTCCGGGCGGTCCGGTCGCGGAAGGCCCGCCGCTCGGAGTGCGCGGCGGGCCTTCCCTGGTGTCGTTACGGTGGAACCGGGCGGACGCGGTCAGCCGCCGTAGCTGCTGACCGCGTTCAACCAGGCGCTTCCGGCAGGCGACCCCACACCGGTGACGTCGTCGTAGCCGGGCCTGACGTGGATGGTCAGCGGCTCGTCCCAGTCGAAGGTGCGGGTGAGGTAGGTGTACCCGTCGTCGGCGTTCTCGGAGTTCACGAAGTTGACCCGGATGGCTCCTGGATAGGTGGAGCGCAAGGTCTTCGTCACGTCGTACGACACACTGCGTGCTGCGTACAGTGCCGGGTTCGCCAACCCGTAGCTGCCGTGGTTCTGGACAGCCAGGGCGAACATGCCCGCGTACAGCGGCGAGGACAGGCTCGTCCCCCCGATGCGGTACTCGTCGTAGTAGGTGCCATTGGAGAACCGCTGGGTCTGCCCGACAAGCATTCCGGTGTTGGGGTCACCCAGGGCCGAGACGTCCGGAACGACCCGGGCGGCCGGAGCGGTGCCGTTGTAGGTCGCGATTGAGTTGGGCACGACACCGGCCTGGTAGGACGGCTGGGCGAACAGCCGACTTGTGCCGCCGCCTCCGCCATAGAGGTAGGACAGCGGTCCCCACGTGGAGGTCTT
The DNA here is from genome assembly GCF_036566125.1 of Intrasporangium sp. Lineage (GTDB taxonomy): Bacteria > Actinomycetota > Actinomycetes > Actinomycetales > Dermatophilaceae > Intrasporangium. Next base: position 9,944 of record NZ_DATCWX010000100.1, on the reverse strand, counting down.
CTTGTCCCACGTGCTCGTGCCGGACTGCCAGCCCAGCTCGAACAGGCGGGTGTTGCCCTGGGTCACGCCCATAGAGGTTCCACCCACCGCAGTGACCCACGGGCTCGATGCCGGCCAGTCGGGGCTCGGGGTGGCGGAGGAGTCACCGAAGGTCTCGTCGCCGCTGTCACCGGAGGAGAAGAAGAGGCTGATTCCCTCGGCTGCTGCCTGGATGTAGGTGTCTTCCTGCGGCTTGATGTACCCCGGAGGTAGCGCTTCGCCCGCGTACCCGTAGGAGTTGGTGACGATGTCGGCCAGGTGCCGGTCCACGACCCGGTTCATGATGGCGTCGAGGTCTCGGTAGTTGTTCGGCGCGCCCACGTAGACGATGTCGGCGCCCGGTGCCATCGTGTGCACGGCCTCGACGTCGAGAGTCTCCTCGCCGCTCCAACCCTCCGGGTCCTGCACCGGGTTCTGCGGACGGACATACGTGCCCGGCGCCACGACCTGGCTGAAGTGCCCGGTGATCGGGGGCAGGCCATGCCGGCGGGAGTACTCGGTGACGTCGCTCACGATGGTGGAGGAGGCATAGGCGTCGATGACGGCCACGGTCACGCCTGTTCCGTCGTTGCCTGAGTCGATGGCGCTGGTCAAGCCGTACGCGCCCTGCAGCTGTGTCCCGGCGTACCCGCACGGGGCGAATGCCGTGACGGAGTAGGCCGTGACGGTGCCGGCTGCGTTGTTCGACCACGGACCGGGAGTCAGCATGGTGCCATCCGGAGTGGGCGTGTTCGCGAGCGTCTTCTGACCCCAGTACCGAGAGCACGGCGGGGCGTTGCGGAACCCGGCCGGCGGCGATGCGTCGACGTGGACGAGATTCGCCGACTCATCCAGACCGATCACTCCCTGGATCCCGGACAGCGAGGACGGCACCGACAGGGCCGTGGTGTTGGACCGCATGGTCTGACCCTGATAGCGGAACGTGGCGAAGGAGGTGTTGAACGCCTTCGCCGCCTTCGCAACGGTGCCGATCGCCTCCACGTACTTGTTGTTGTCCGGGACGGTGCCGATCGTGAAGCCCTGTCCGCGCAGCCAGGTCTCGACGCGGGCGACGTCGGCGGCCGTGGGGCTGAACCTGGAGCGGAACTGAGCGGGAGTGAGGAACTTGCCGTAGAGCGCATTGCCCTTGGTCGACACTGCGCGAGCGTAGGCTGCGGCGCCCGCGTCGTCGCGGTTGCGCAGGTAGACGCGGAAGCCGACCGGTTGTGAACCATTTGCCGAGCCGACTCGATGGACCGCCGTGGCCCACGTCGGCAGGCTGCCAGGCAGCTTGGTGTTGCCACCGCTGGAGCCGGCTGCCAATCCGGCGCCCCCGGTGCCTGTCACCAGAGCCGCCACCGCCACCCCGACAAGCGGGATGCTTCGTAGCAATCGCACGTTGTGCTCCTTTGTCGGAACCAGGACCGCGTCTTTCTGCACGGCCGCCTTCAACAGGTGCGGTTTCAGTCGACTCCCCAACGGACTCCCATGACAAGACTCTGCACTCTGAGAGTTTCCTGTGAACATGGCGTGAACTACGGCCAACTCACGTGCAGACACCGGCGATTTCGGCCTAGCGACGTTGCGACACGTGGTCCTGGACGAGCCTCATCGACACCAGTTCGGTGAATCCGGCTCGTCGGGCAAAGCGCACCTTCCGTCGCTTGTACACGGTGAAGCCGAGCTTGGCGTAGAGGCCGAGGGCGGGCTCATTGGTGTCCTTGATGTCCTCGAGCACATATTCGCGATACTCAGGAAGTGCCAAGAGGTGTCGCAGCAACGCAGTCGCGACGCCTCGACCCTGATGGGCAGGCTCGGTGGCGACGAACCCGATCTCGGCGAGCCCTGGGCGGGCGTCTTCCGAAGGGCGCATGAACCAGGTCCGGATCACCACGTAACCAAGCAGTCCGCGCACCAGCCCGAGGTGTCGCCGGATCTCCCGCCATCGCGGCGCGAACAGGGTCTGGTCGCCCTCGGTGAGCGAGGCGAGTCCGGCGGGCTCCCCGTCCACCAGCGCGATGTAGAACCGTTCGAGCAGCAGCATGTGCTCGAAGGCGTCGGCCAACGTGCTGGTGTCCCGCGAGAACGCGACGAAGTCCTTCGCGAAACTGCGCACATAGACCTCGGTGATGCGGCGCCGATATCCCTCGCCGAGCTCGTCTCCCCGCTCGACGTCAACCATCGTCTGGCCCATCCCCGCCCACTCCGTTCGTCGCGCACCAGTGCGGGTCGACCATATCGATGTGCTCGCACACCGCGAACTCGCGGGGGGACGGTGTCCTGCGCCCGCGTTCAGACTGTCCTGGACCTGCCGAGTTGAGTGACGAGTGCCCAGATGATGGCCACGTCAAGAGCGATGATGACGATGGCCCAGACAGGGTAGTAAGGGAGCCACATGAACTGCGCCACCGCCGAGAGGACCGCGACGACCATTGCGACGATGAACGACCAGGTCTGCCCCATGAGCATGGCGATACCCAGTCCGATTGCGGCGAGCCCCAGGATCAGGTGGATCCAACCCCACTGCGTGGTGTCGAACTTGTAGATGTAATTGCCGGTCACAACGAAGCGTTGGTCGTTGATGATGGCGGCGAGGCCCTGGAGCGCCTGGAAGATGCCGACCAGCATGAGCAGGGACGCCGCGAACACCGTGAGGCCCTCTGCCCACCCCACTTTGGTCGGTGAAGGTTGACTCGACATCGATCCCTTCCCTTCATGTCACCGGTCACGGGATATGGCCGGAATGCCCTTTCTCGAACGCTAGGTGAGCACCGCGACCACGCACTCATCCTTTCGAGGTGAAACGAAAATCCACCAAGCCATTCAGCTGGCGAGCCCGAACTTCAGGTCCTCCCAGAACGCGCCGGGCTTGAACCACCCGACGCTTCGGCTGCGCCATCGAGCGCGAACTCCGCGAGCTTCGTCAGCGCGGGGCGGGTGTACGTGGCCAACCGGGCGCGAGCGTCCTCCAAGGCGTCTGATCCCGCGTAGTCGGGCGGGATGCGAGCCGGGTTCAGGGCCACACGATCCGCCCACTCCTTGATGTCCGCCTCGGCCGAGAAGGACATGGCCGACCGGGTTCCCACAAGGTTCATCCTGGCCCATCCGCTCAGCGAGTTCGGCAGCGGCGACGGAGGGCAGAGGCGGTTCTTCTCATCGTCGTCGTGACGGGTCGCCTCGACGTAGCCGACCAGAGCCGCGCCAAAGCACGGGAAACCGGTCCTGATCGGCTGCAGCGTGATCACCTCAGGGCGCCACACCGGCACGAGCGGCGCGCACTTCAGGCCATCAGCGGCACAGTGGACGACTACGGCGTCCCTTGCGACAGTGACGGACCCGTTGGCGAAGCGGAGGCGACCGCGGCTCGCAGCGAGCAGGTGACCGCGGCGCACGACGTTCTCCAGGCTGCGGAGCTGCTCCAGCTCCCACATCGCGAGGGTTGGCGTCTTGGCCATCGTGGGCATGATCGACGGGTCGATCCGCAGCATGATCCCGGCGTCCTCGAGCCGCAGGAACAGGTCGTCGACGGAGGTTGCCGTCGTCGCCAGCTGCATGACATCAGCGGCCATGCCGAGGTAGACAGCGGGATCGGGTTGCACCACCGCACGGTTGAGCATCCAGGGCTCGCGCGGTCGCACCCAGCAGATCCGATCAGGGTCGACACCACGGGAGAGCAGCCAGATGCACGCGTCGGTCGCGGTCTTGCCAGAGCCCACGACGACGTACTGGCTCGGCGCCTCCTCGAGTCGTGCCAGCTCGTTGACAGGTAGCACCGTCGCGTCATCCGCGACCACGAACGGCGCAGGCGCCTCGGCAGGGATGCTCGGGGACAGATAGCGGGCGTCGACGACGCGGCACCGCTCCGGCACCTCGAGACGCTCACCGGAGATCCGCGAGACGATGTGGCGGTCACCGACATAGTCGCAGTTCGGGAGGAACTCCACCTTCCCCGCCTCGACCATCCGCTCGAGCATCCGCACGTAGTAGGTGAGGATCTCCGCCTGGGTGGCCCGCTCCTGAAGGCCGATCTCAGGCCCGTTCTGCTGCAGCCTGCCACCGCCGAGCAGGGTCGACGCGACGCCGTAGAAGGCCGAGGCCTGGTGCAGGCGGACGAAGGGATACGCCTCAAGCCAATGCCCGCCGACGCCGTGGCGACGGTCGACCAGCGCCACGCGCACATCGGCGTGGTCGCTCAGGGCGTCGGCGAAGGCCATCCCCATGGCACCGGCTCCCACCACGAGGTAGTCCACCTCGTGCTGGAAGCCGGTACGGGTCATGCATCAACGCTGGCACTCGGTCACCACGGCGTCCATCGCTTTCGGCGAGCGGGGCCGAGCGGGGTCGATCATCGTGATGCCGCTGACGACAGCCCGGTCCATGGTGGGCAGCAGCGTCGCCGCCTCCTCGAGCCCGACGACCCGCTCGATCAGCGACTCGGGCCGTAGGTCCCCCGACGCGATGCGGGCCATCATGGCCCGGTAGTCGACCGCAGCCATGCCGTGCGAGCCGAGCAGGTCCAGTTCCCAAGCGATCACGCGCGACATCGGCACTCGGGGATGGCCGCCGACCGGGGGCAGCAGCCCGATCTGGACGTGTCGGCCGCGACGACGCAGCGACAGGATCGAGTCCGCGCAGGTCTCCTCCGTGCCCACCGCGTCCACGGAGACGTGGCTTCCCCCCGAGGTCAGCTCGTGCACCAACCCCGGCACGGCGGAGGCGTCGGTCGCCAACGTGATGTCGGCACCCACCGCCTTGGCGGCAGCCAGCGCCTCGTGGTTGCGGTCGACGGCGATCACCTTGGCCCCCAGCGCCTTGCCGATCATCACGCAGGAGAGCCCGACGCCGCCGGCACCGACGACGGTGACCCACTCGCCGGCCCGGACCTGCGCCCGATCCGTGAGCGCGCGCCATGCGGTGGCAAACCGGCAGCCCAGTGCCGCGGCCGCCTCGAACGACACCTCGTCCGGCACTGCCACGAGATTGGTGTCAGCAGCGTGCAGCGCAACGGATTCGGCGAACGAGCCCCAATGGGTGAAGCCGGGCTGTTCCTGGGATGGACACACCTGCGCGTTGCCAGACCGGCACCACTCGCACGCGCCGCAGCCCTCGACGAAGGGCACGGTCACCCGGTCACCCACCGACCAGTCCTCGACGCCTTCCCCGACGGCGGAGACCACACCCGCGAGCTCGTGCCCAGGCACGTGGGGAAGCCTGATCTCGTCGTGCCCGACCCACGCGTGCCAGTCGCTGCGGCAGAGCCCCGTGGCGCGCACAGAAACGACCACACCACCCTCCGGCGCAACGGGATCGGGCACGTCCCGGACCACGGGAGCCGCCCCGATCTCGTCGTAGATGACTGCCTTCACGACGAGCTGCTCTGGGACGCGGCCAGGTAGTCGCGCAGGGACAGGGGCCGCCGCCCGGTAACCCGCTCGATGTCGTCCGTCACCCCGTCGAGCTCCCCCGCCTTGATCGCAAGGTACGTCGAGACCCAGGCCTCGACCTGCCAGTCCGGCGCTCCGTACACCTCCCGGGACCGGTAGGCCTCCTCGACCGTCTCGTCCTGGAACCGCACCTCGCGACCGCGGACCTCGGTGAGGACCCGTGCCGCCTCCGACAGGGTCAGCGCCTCCGGTCCGGTCAGCGAATAGCTCTCGCCGGCGTGCCGCGCCGGTTCCGCAAGCACCGCAACCGCAACCCGAGCGATGTCCTCGTGCGAGACGACCGCCGCTCGGCCATCGCCTGCCGGTCCGCGGATCACGCCGTCCGGCCCGACCATCGCCTCGGTGAACTCGAGGTAGAGGTTGTCCCGGAGGAAGGTCCACGCCATACCGGACGCCTTGATGTGCTCCTCGGTCGCGAAGTGGTCCCGGGCCAGCGTGAACGTCGCATCGGGCGCAGCACCGAAGAACGAGACGTAGACGATGTGCTCCACACCGGCGCCTGCGGCTGCGTCGATGAAGGCCCGATGCTCCTCGAGCCGCTTCTCGTGCTCCGCGGCCGAGACCATGAACAGCGTCGACACTCCGTCCAGGGCCTCCGCGTTCGCGGTCGAGTCGCCATACGTGCTCTGCAGGACCGTCGCACCCTCCAGCTGAGGTGCCCGTGCGAGGTCCCGGACCAGAAGTCGCTGGGCCACCCGGAGTTCCTCCAGTCCCCGCGCGACGAGACCACCGAGCCAGCCGGTCGAGCCCGTCATCGCCAGGGCCGGCGCGCCTTCCGATGTGCTCATGCGTTCGATGCTAGGCGTGAGACTCAGCGGAGCCGCGCGCAGGTCCCGGCCGCACAACCAGCCCTCGGCTAGCATCCGCGTCATGACCCGGGAACAGCGGCGCTGGCTGCGGCGCGGCCTCATCGCACTCGGGGTGGTGCTCGTCGGGGCGGGGGCAGCCTTGGTCACCGTCGGACCCGGACTCGTCGAGAGCTCGATGAACAAGCTCGAGCCCGATCCCCTGCCCGAGGTGAGTCCACGGGCCCGAGACCTCCATCAGCGGCTGCAGGTCGTCGACCTGCATGCCGACACGCTGATGTGGGCCCGCGACCTGCTCGAGCGCGCCGACCGCGGCCACGTGGACCTGCCGCGCCTGCGCGAGGGCCATGTCGCCCTCCAGGTCTTCTCGTCGGTGTCCAAGTCACCGAGAGGTCAGAACTACGAGTCCAACACCGGCGACACCGACAACATCACGCTCCTGACGATGGTCCAGCTGCAGCCCCCGCGGACGTGGGGTTCGCTGCTGCAGCGCTCGCTCTACCACGCCGAGAAGCTCGAGCAGGCGGCCAGGGACTCCCAGGGCGCGCTGATCCTGATCAGGACCAAGGCAGACGTCGACCGGCTCGTCACGGCCCGACAGGCCGGTCAGGACGTGACCGGGGCCCTCTTCTCCGTCGAGGGACTGCAGAACCTCGAGGGCCGGCTCGAGAACCTCGACACACTCGAAGCGGCCGGCATGCGGATGGCCGGCTTCACCCATTTCTTCGACAACGAGCTCGCCGGCTCGATGCACGGCGTCGACAAGGGCGGCCTCACCGATCTCGGGCGGCGGGCCGTCGACGCGATGGAGGCGCGCGGCATCATCGTCGACCTCGCCCACGCCAGCCACACCGCCATCGACGAGATCCTGCAGCGAGCGACCAGGCCGCTCGTCGCCAGCCACGGTGGCGTCCAGGCGACCTGCAACGTCAACCGCAACCTCACCGACGACGAGATCCGCGGCATCGCGCGGACCGGCGGTGTCGTCGGCATCGGCTACTGGGACGCAGCCGTCTGCGAACTGACGCCCAAGGCGGTCGTCGACGCCATCGAGCACGTCATCGAGGTCGGCGGGATCGGTACGGCAGCGCTCGGCAGCGACTACGACGGCGCGGTGACGGTCGGCTGGGACACCAGCGACCTCGCCGTGATCACCCAGGAACTGCTCGACCGCGGCCGCAGCGAGGATGAGATCGCGGCGATCATGGGCGGCAACACCCTTCGCGTCCTGCGCGCCGTCCTCCCCGAGTCACACGTCCCCGCCGCCCAACCACACTAGCCTCGACACCATGAGCCAGGCCCGTGTCGGCGTCTCCGGCTGGCGCTACCCGCGCTGGCGGGGAGACTTCTACCCCAAGGGCCTGCGCCAGAAGGACGAGCTGCACTACGCAGCCGAGCGAATGACCTCCGTCGAGATCAACGGCTCCTTCTACTCGCTCCAGCGCCCCACCTCCTACGAGGCCTGGCGCAACGCCACCCCGGACGGCTTCGTCTTCGCCGTCAAGGGCGGCCGGTTCATCACCCATCTCAAGCAGCTGCGCGACGTCGAGACCCCGCTCGCCAACTTCTTCGCCTCAGGGGTGCTCACACTCGGCGACAAGCTCGGCCCGATCCTCTGGCAGCTGCCCGAGCGGACGCGCTTCGACCCCGAGCGCCTCGCCGCCTTCTTCGAGCTCCTCCCCCGCACGACCACAGCAGCCGCCGAGCTGGCCGAGCGCCACGACGACAAGGTCCCCGACGACCGCGCCACCACCGCGGCCCTCACCCACCATAGGATCCGCCACGCCCTCGAGCCCCGCCACGAGAGCTTCGACACGGCCGACGCCCGCGCGTTCCTCGCCGAGCACGACATCTGCACCGTCGTCGCCGACAGCGCGGGCCGCTGGCCGCAGCTGCACGACGCGACGAGCGACTTCCGCTATGTCCGGCTGCACGGCGAGACCGAGCTCTACGCCAGCGGCTACACCGACGACTCCCTCGACCGCTGGGCAGCCCAGGTCAACCGGTGGCTCGCCGACGGGCACGACACCTACGTCTATTTCGACAACGACGCCAAGGGCCACGCACCCCACGACGCCGTCGCCCTCCTCGACCGACTCGACCGACTCGACCGACTTCCCGCCTCCACCACCTCCCGCGCCACTGACGACGAGCCCAGCCACGATTCCGACGGCACCTGACCGCGGAAGCGAGCTCAGCGGCATACCGTGTCCTCGTGACCGACAACGCCACCCAGCCACCCCCCGCTGAGCCCGCCCGACGAACGGCCGTCCCTCCCGCGGTACGAGCGGCGAGCGAGTGGTCGCTGCGCCTGCTCGTCATCGGCGCCGCGCTCTACATCGTCTCGCTCGTCCTGCGTGAGTTCTCGCAGATCGTCGTCCCGCTCCTCGTGGCCCTCCTGCTCGCGGCGATGCTCGTGCCGATCACCAGGCGGATCGCGCGAGTCATGCACACCGGCGCCGCCGCCGGCCTGACCGTCGTCGGCGTCCTCATCGCGGTCAGCGCGCTCTTCACCCTCATCGGCCAACAGTTCAGCAGCGGCTTGTCGGACCTGACGGCGCAGGTGGCGACGGGTTTGGAGCAGATCCGTGACTGGGTGCGGACGACGTTCAACATCACCGACACGGAGTTCGACCGCTACTTCGAGAGCCTTCGGGACGGCGTGAGCAGCTCCGGCAACCTCGGCCGGACCGCCGCCAATGTCGGGCTGACGGCGACGCACTTCATCGCCGGGATCTTCATCACCCTCTTCTCCCTGTTCTTCTTCCTCTACGACGGGCCGCGGATCTGGAACTGGGTGGTGCGCCTCTTCCCACGAGTGGCGCGCTCCCGCGTCGCGTCCTCCGGCCGCATCGCCTGGGACCAGCTGTCAGCCTTCGTCCGCGCGACGATCATCGTGGCGTTCGTCGACGCCGTGGGCATCGCGCTCGGCGCCGCGATCCTCAAGGTGCCCTTCGCGTTCGCCATCGGCGTGCTCGTGTTCCTCTTCGCCTTCATCCCCATCGTCGGTGCGCTGCTGTCCGGCGCGGTGGCGGTCATCCTCGCGCTCGTCTCACAGGGCTTCGGCGTGGCGCTCATCATGCTCGCCGTCGTCATCGGGGTGCAGCAGCTCGAGTCGCACGTCCTCCAGCCGCTCCTGCTCGGCCATGCCGTCAGCGTTCACCCGCTCGGCGTCATCCTCGCGATCGCCGCCGGGTCGCAGATCGCGGGGATCGTCGGTGCGCTGGCCGCGGTGCCGTTCGCTGCCGTGCTCAACGCCGTCGGCAAGCACCTGCTCATGAACGAGCCCGAGGAGGAGCTCGATGAAGAGCTGGAGGAATCGGCCGAGGAGGGATCCGCGCCCGCCAACGCCTGACTCGCGGGGTTACTGCGACGCGGCGCGGCGCGCGAACAGCGCCCGGTCGTCGAGCTCGTCGACCTCGTCCGCGAACTCGGGCGTGTCGAAGACGTCCGCCGGGATGCCGTCCTCCGTGAAGCGCGGCTCGGCCTTCGCCTTCATCGCGTACGTCGGAGTGGGCACCGGCACCGGGCTCCACGTGCCGGGGGCGGGTGGCTCGGCCGACTTCTGCGCCGTGGCCTCCGTCGCCTCGACGTCAAACACCATGCCGTATGCCGCTGAGCTCGCTCGCCCTGCCGCGCCCACTCCCGCCGTGGCCGGCTCACTGGTCGTGGCGGG